>CALXDB010000115.1 GCA_944386955.1 uncultured Oscillospiraceae bacterium | reverse complement strand
AGCAAGGCCTTCCGCAGGCTGGGTTCCTTCGGCCGCAAGCACTTTGGCGGGGTGATGGGGAAGATCTTCGCCACCTCCATGGCCACCTTCGTGGTCTACTTCGTCATCGGCATCTGGCACGGGGCCAACTTCCGCTATATCGCCTACGGCTTCTATAACGGCGGCCTCATCACCGCCGGCCTTCTCTTAGAGCCCACCTTCGTGAAGCTCCGGGAGCGGATCCCCATCCGGTGGGACGGCAAGGGCTGGCACCTCTTCCAGATGGCCCGCACCAGCCTCATCGTCTTCGTGGGGCGGTACATGACCCGGGCCCCCCGGCTCATCACCGCCCTCGCCATGATCCGGGCCACGGTGACGGACTTCCAGCTTAAGAGCTTCACCGACGGCACCCTTCTCTCCTTCGGCCTCACCGCCTTCGACTACTGGGTGGTGGCCCTCGGCATGGTGGTGGTCACCGCCGTGGAGTGGTACCAGGAGAAGGGCGGCCACGTCCGCAAGTGGATGGAGGGCCGCAGCGCCCTGGCCCAGTGGGCCATGGTGATGGTGCCCCTGCTGGTGATCGTGCTGCTGGGAGCCGTGGGCCAGGGGTATGTTGCGGCGGAGTTCATCTACGCGCAGTTTTAAGGAGGACGGAAGATGCAGTCAAAAAAATGGGTCTTCATGTTTTTAGGGTGTCTCCTGTCCCTCCCGCTGCTGCTGATGGCGGCCAACTTTATCGTGGACCCCTTCGCCGTTTTCGGCAATATGACCTGGTACTCCTTCAGCGAGACCCTGAACCCCCGGGTGGCCAAGACCACCTATCTCAAGGAGCACTGGCAGGAGTACGACTCCTATCTGGTGGGGTGCAGCTCCACCAGTTCCTACCCGGTGGACGCCCTGAATGAATATCTGGACGCCTCCTTTTACAACACCATCTCCTACGGGGTGGACATGAAGGACGCGGAGGAGACAGTGCGGTGGCTTTTAGACAACTGCACTGTCCGCAACATCGTTCTCAATGTGTATGTGGACAACGGCGTCACCTACGATACCGGCCAGGACCAGCTGACCCTGAAGCTCCACGGGGAGGTCAGCGGGGAGAACCCGGTGTCCTTCTACGGCGGCTATCTCCTGGCAGACCCCAACTATATTCTGGACAAGCTGAAGGACAAGGCGGCGGATACGGAGCTGTCCCAGACCTTCGACGTCTTTGACGAGGAGACCGGGGCCTACGACAAGCGGGCCCGGGATGTGGAGAACATCGGCGACCTCGACCGCTACTACGAGGCCTATCCGGTGTTCACCGACTACCCCGTCTACCCCGCCCGGATGGGGGAGATCGAGCGCACCATGGAGAGCGTGGCCGCCATCCGGGACATGTGCGAGGCGGCGGATGTGGACCTCTATGTGGTCTGCGCCCCGGTATACGGGGAGTACCTCAACACCTTCACCGACGAGGACCTTGCCGCCTTCTACACCGCTCTTGCCCAGGTGACGGACTACTGGGATTTCACCTACAGCTCCGTCAGCTGGGAACCTCGGTATTTCTATGATGCCACCCACTTCCGCAACGCCGTGGGGGACATGGCCCTGGCGAAGATGTTCGGGGACGACAGCATCTATATTCCCGAGGACTTCGGGGCCTATGTGACGGCGGAGAACGCGGCGGACCATGTGAAGACCCTCACCAACCGCATCGGCGGTTTGGACGACAGCGGCTACACCTGCGAAGTCCCCGTCCTCATGTACCACCACATCGCGGAGGAGGGGGACGGCGGCGTCACCATCTCGGCGGCATGCTTTGAAGAGCAGGTGGCCGCCCTCCACGAGGCGGGATATACGGCAGTGAGCCTGGAGGACCTCTACGCCTATGTGGAAGAGGGACAGGACCTGCCGGAGAAGCCCATTCTCATCACCTTTGACGACGGGTACGAGAGCAACTACGAGATCGCCTTTCCCATCCTGGAGCAGTACGGCATGCAGGCGGTGATCTTCACCATCGGTGTGTCCGTGGGGAAGGATACCTACAAGGACACCGGCGCGGCCATTACCCCCCACTTCTCCTATGAGGAGGCCCGGGAGATGGCGGAGAGCGGGGTTGTCTCCATCCAAAGCCACACCTACGACATGCACCAGTCCGCCCAGCTGGACGAGGCCCCCGCCCGCACCTCGGCGGTGCCCCTGGAGGGGGAGAGTGAGGCGGACTATATGGCGGCCTTCCTCAGCGACATGGAGCGGTCCATGGCGGAGATCCAGGCGGGGGTGGGGGAGCCGGTGACGGCTCTGGCCTACCCCAACGGGGACTACACCACCTTGAGCCAGGCACTGTGCGCGGAGCTTGGCCTCAAGGCCACCTTCACCACCGAGGCCAGGACCAACGTCCTCATCAAGGGCCTCCCCCAGTGCCTCTACGGCCTGGGGCGGTACAACGTGGAGGAGATCAGCGGGGAAGAACTGCTGGCGCTCATCCAGAGATAAGTGAAAAAGCGATTGGGAATCCATGGGTTCCCAATCGCTTTTTTTCATAGGACAGTCCGGCGGCCGCATAGGCTTTCCCAAAGGAGGAGGGAAGGGTATGCAGCAGTGCAGAATGGTGGAGATGCGGTACAAGGAGGTCATCAATATCAACGACGGCTGCCGGCTGGGGTTTGTGGGGGATGTGGAGATCTGCCTGCCGGAGGGAAAGGTGACGGCTATTATCGTGCCGGGGCCCTGCCGGTTTTTCGGCCTTTTCGGCAGAGGGGAGGACTACTATATCCCCTGGGACTGCATCCGCCAGATCGGGGATGACATCATTTTGATCGACAAGCCCTTTCAGCGCCGGGAGCCCTGCCGGCCCAACCGCCGGGGGCGGTGCAGGCTGTAAAGGAAATCAGGATTGCCTATTCGGCCAACGGCAGGAGCCGCTCCGGCGGCAGCACCGCCGTCACCCGCTCCGCAGACGGGGCCGCACCTCTGGGGACCTCCACATGGAGTGGGGGAGCGTCCTCTCTCGCCCCCTCCGGCTGCAGCAGCAGGAGGTCGGTGTCCACGTCCCGCAACACCTGGACCATCCGGCAGGGGACGGCGTTCTCCTCCTCCGCCGTGCCCAGGCGGATGTGCCGGGAGCGGACGCCCACATGGGTCGCCTCCGACCGCCAGGGGGCGGTGCAGCCCAGGGTCACCCCCCAGGCGGGGACCTGGATGCGTCCCTCCCCGGCGGGGCGGACCTCCGCGATATTCCGGCAGCTGGACAGCCGGGCGGCGCTCACCGTGCCCGGCGCCTCCAGCAGCGTCTCCATCTCCATCACTGAGGAGGAGACGCCCCGGTCCAGCACACAGACCCGGCGGCAGCTGCGGAACACCTCCCCCAGGTCGTGGGACACCCACAGCGCCGTTTTTCCGAAGGAGGCCAACAGCCGGTGCAGCTCCAGCTCCAGCTGCCACTTCAAGTGGCTGTCCAGGGCGGAGAGGGGTTCATCCAGCAAAATCACCTCCGGGTCCGCCGCCAGGATCCGGGCCAGGGCTACCCGCTGCTGCTGTCCCCCGGACAGCTGCCGGGGCCGCTTTCCGGCGCAGTCCTCCAGCCGCAGCCGGGCCATCAGCTCCGCCGTCCGCCGCCGCTGGTCCCGGGACCCCTCCCGGCCCATGCCGGCGGCGATATTCTGCTCCGCCGTCATGTGGGGGAAGAGGGCGTACTGCTGGAAGAGGTACCCCACTCGCCGCCGCTGGGGCGGCAGGTTCACACCTGCTGCGCTGTCAAAGAGCACCCGGCCGTCCAGCTCAATGCGGCCCCGGTCCGGCCGCTCGATGCCGGCGATACATTTGAGGGTCAGACTCTTGCCGCAGCCGGAGGCCCCCAGCAGGGCCAGGGCCTCCTCCTCCGCCTGGAAGGCTGCCCGGAGGTGAAAGTTCCCGTAGGTCTTCTCGATGTCCACCGTCAGCATGGTGCCGCCTCCTTCCGCCCCGTCCGGTTCCGCCGCTCCAGCAGATTTACCGCCATCAATACCACGGCGGAGATGGCGATGTTCACCATCACCCACCGGAAGGCCAGGGCGTCGTTGTTGGTGCGCCACAGCTGGTAGACGGTGGTAGAGATGGTGGCGGTGCGGCCGGGGGTGTAGCCGGCGATCATGGAGGTGGCGCCGTACTCCCCCAGGGCCCGGGCGAAGGCCAGTACCGTCCCCGCCAGGATCCCCTGGCGGCAGCAGGGCATCCGGACGCGCCAGAAGATCCAGGTGTTGCTCCGCCCTAAGGTCTGGGCGGCGTGGGCCAGGTCCGGGTCGAAGGACTCGAAGGCCCCCCGGGCGGTGCGGTACATGAGGGGGAAGGACACCACCACTGTGGCGAAGACAGCGGACCACCAGGTCATCACCAGCTTCACGTCGAAGAGGTCCAGGATCAAAGTCCCCAGGGGCCGGGTGGGGCCCAGGAGCCGCAGCAGCAGGTAGCCTACCACTGTGGGGGGCAGCACCAGGGGCAGGGTGAACACCACGTCCAGAAGGCCCTTCACCAGCCGGGGGGCCTTGGCTACATAGTAGGCGGCAAAGATCCCCGCGAAGAAGATCACCGCTGTGGAGATCAGAGCGATGCGCAGGGAGTTATAGAGGGGGTACCAGTCCATAGCATTGTCCTTCCTGTGATGCGGGGATTTCAGGCGTACCGGTCGGCGAAGCAGGCCCGCTTCAGCCCCAGCAGGGCGGCGGCCCCGGAGATGGTGGTGCCGAAGAACACCACCTCCACCGGCAGGTCCAGATAGTCGGTGATGGTGCCGTTGCAGATGGTGCTGCCGGTGCACAGGACGAGGTCGGCGTACTCCAGTACAGCGGAGCGGTAGTCCCGAATCCCGTCCTCCACCGTAACGCCGAAGCGGATCTGGCCCACGTTGGCGGGGTTCAGGTCCAGCACCCGCACGCCGTACTCGCTTTTGGAGAGCATCTCCAGCAGGGCGGGCTGGTAGCCCACCAGGGCGACCCGCCTTTTGTCCGGATAGTGGGTCCGGAGATAGGAGAGCATGTCCCCGGCGCAGAGCTCCGGCCCCTGGGTGCGGCAGTGGACCGTGTCCCCGCAGAGGCCCAGCTCCTTCGCCGCGGCGTTCAAAACGGCGATGTAGAGCCCCCGGGCGTGGGGGTCCCCCGCCAGGTCCGCCGCCAGTACCTCCGAGAGGCTCCCCTGAAAGGTGAGGGGGGCTTCGGTGAAGGCCTGGCCCAGGCTGGAGCGGAACCGGGCCTGGATCATCACGTCTTTCCCGGTGAGGATGGGAAAGTCCCGGCGGACGGGGGTGCCGATGGCTTCCTCAGGGCTGAGAGCCCGGCAGGTCACCTCCACCGCCTCATCTCCCACGCCGTGCTGCTTCAGCACCGCCTCAAAGGAGGATTGCAGGCTGCGGTAAAAATCCTCTTTGGTCAAAATAAGTCACTCCTTTTCCGGCGCTTCCAGACCGAGAAAGCACCTGGTTTCTTCGTCCCACGGGGCGTCGAACAGTTCCTGCGCAGGGACCACGCCCCGCAGGGTCCCTCCCAGCAGCACCCCCACCCGGTGGGAGAGGGCTGCCGCCTCCCGGAAGTCGTGGGTTACCAGCACGACAGCGCATTGAAACTCCTGGCAGATCTCCCGGAGAAGGCGGTAGAGCCCCTCCTTTGTCGCCGGGTCCAGGGCAGAGAAGGGCTCGTCCAGCAGCAGGAGGGGCGTCCGTACCATGAGGGCCCTGGCCAGGGCCACCCGCTGCTGCTCCCCTCCGCTGAGGGTACCGGGATACTGGTCCAGGATGGAGCGGATGCCGAAGCGGTCCGCCATCGTCTCCACTCTTTTTTGGATTTCCCCCTTGGGAACACGGCGCAGCTTCAGGCCATAGCCCAGGTTGGCAGCGGCGATCATGTGGGGGAAGAGGCTGAAATCCTGGTAGAGATAGCCGATGTTCCGCTGATGGAGGGGAATCCGGCAGATATTCGTTCCCCGGCAGAGGACCCGCCCCGCCTCCGGACGGCAGAACCCGGCGATGGTCTCCAGCAAAAGGGTCTTGCCCGCGCCGGTGCGGCCTAGAATGGCCACGATCTCCCCAGCGCGGACAGAAAAGCGGATTTGATTGAGCAGGAAGCTCCCCCGGCGGAGGGTGACGTCCTCCAGCCGGAGAATCTCCTCTGTTGCATGTTCACACATAGCGGCTCCGTTTCTCGCTCGACCTGCCCAGCAGGCTGGCAGCGGTGAGGGACAGGGCAGACAGGACCAGCAGCAGAAAAGCGCTGGCCAGGGCGGCGTCTAAGTTGTTGGTGCTGACAGCCAGGTAGATGCTGCCGGGGAGGGTCTCGGTTTTCATCCTTGTGACCCCCACCAGCATCAGCGTGGCCCCGAACTCCCCCAGGGCCCGGGACCAAACCAGAATCACGGCACTGATGAGGGCATTTTTGCTGAGCGGGAGGAGAACGGTAAAAAACTGCTGGGCGGGGGAGGCCCCCAGCAGCCCCGCTGTACACTCCAGTTTCCGGTCCACTCCCCGGAAGGCGGCGGCGCAGAGCCGGACGGCAAAGGGCAGGTTTACCACCAGCTGAGCCAGGATCACCCCGTTTTGGTGGAACACCACCGGGAAGCCTGCCTCCTTCAGCCACTTGCCAGCCGGGGAGGAGAAGAGAATCAGCATGCTGAGGCCCAGCACAATGTAAGGCAGGGACATGGTCAACTCCAGTACCATCTCCGCCGCCCGCCGGCCCGGGAGGGCAGTGCGGGTGAGGGTGTAGGCAGTGGGGGCCGCCAGAAGAAAGCAGAGGGCCGTGGAGATGCAGGCGCTCTTTACGCTGAGCCCCAGGGCGAAGCGGACCTCCGGCTGGACGAGACAGGCGGGCAGGCTCTTGAGCCCCCGCACCGCGATCACCGCCACGTTGCTCCCCACCAGGGCCAGAGCGGCCAGGGTCATAAGGCCGCAGACCAGGGGAAACCAGCCGCCCCGCCGCATCATCCCACCAGCTCGTAGCCGAAGCTGGTCCAGATCTCCCGGGCGGTGTCGGTGGCCAGGAAGTCGCTGAATACATCGGCGGCCTGGTCGCCGTCGCAGAAGGTGAGCCGGGCGGCGGGGATGGTCTTCACATAGGCGTCCATGTCGCCGGTGTCACAGATCTCCACCCCGTCCACGTTGCAGTTCTCCTTCCAGATGATGGCGGCGTCCGCCTCCCCCAGGGCGATGAGGGTGGCCAGCTGGGGGGCGGTGGTGGTAGTGGCGGCCAGATTCACCTGGTCGGTGACGCCGAAGTCGCTGAAGGCCTTCACGGCGATCTTGCCGATGGGGGTGGACTCTGCGTCGCCGGTGACGGTGACGATGTCGGCGTTGGCCAGGTCGGCGATGCCGGCGATGTTCTTGGGGTTGCCCTCGGCCACCGCCAGCACGGGGATGTGCTTGACCAGATCCACGCTGCTGGCCACATAGTCGCTGACGGGCTTCACCTCGTCGGCGGAGCCGGCGATGAAGTAGGCACCCTCCTGGGCCTGCTGGATCTGGGTCTGGATCTGGGCGGCGTTGGCGTAGGTCACGTTCATCTCACAGCCGGTGAGGTCCTGGAAGGTCTGGGCGATGACCTGGAAGGGCTCCTGCATCCCCGCGCCGCAGTAGATGAGGAGGGACTGGCCGGTGAGGTCCGCGGAGAGCTCCTGGGCGTCCGCCGCCCCGGTGAGGGGTGTGAAGCCCACGCTCTCAAAGACTGTCCCTGCCTCCTCCGTCTGGAGGTACTGGAGGAAGGCCTTGGCCTCCTCCGGGTGCTGGGAGTTTTTCAGCACGGCGGCAGGGTAGATCACCTGCCCGCACATCTCGGCGGTGGCCCCGTCCACCACGGTGAGCCCGGCGGAGAAGGCGTCGGTAGCGTAGATGACGCCGCAGTCCACGGCGGCCTCGCTGACCTGGCTGGTGACCTCCTTGACGTTGGTGCCGTAGGTCAGCACCCCGGCCTCGTTCAAAGCGGCCTCGTCGAGACCGTAGTAGGCGAAGATCTTCTGGGTGTACTGGCCCACGGGCACGTCGCTGTTGCCCATGGCCAGGAACACGTCGCCGCT
>CALXDB010000114.1 GCA_944386955.1 uncultured Oscillospiraceae bacterium | reverse complement strand
TTTATCCTGCCGACGAAGTTTTTTCTCCTGGCGGTGGCTGACGGTGTGCTGTCTGGTGTTTGTGCCTCCGGCGGCCGACTTTTGTCACTGAACAAAAGTCGGCTAAAATCAGCTTAGAACCTGCGGTTCTATGGACTCCCCTATGTTACCAAAACCGGGTAGTCAGAGAGGCTTTTGTTCGTTGGACTTTTACAAGTGACGCCTGTTTGGGTCATCTTCTGCTTTTGCGCCGCGCGACCGCGCGCTCCCCTGTGGGGTAGACGATGGTTGTTTCGTCTATCGCTCTTCCGTATCTGAGCTGCTGCGGCGTTGGCAAGTCTGTCAGCTTCGAACACGCAGAAACTTCAACAACCACCAGGGTAGCGCGCAGTCGCGCGGAAAGAGGAGAACCCGGACACCCCGCTGCTGCGTCAGAGGCAGAAAACCTCTGCAAGAGCATCAGGACAACCAGTACAAGGAAACAAAGAAGTTCTTAGAACCATGGGTTCTAAGTCAACTTTTGCCTACTTTTCTTTGACGAGAAAAGTAGGCCGCCGGAGGCTTAACATCACACAGTACACCGTCGGGCAGCGACAGAAGAACATCCTTCGTCGGCAGGACAAAAAAGCGCCGGTCCCGGCAGCCGAGGGGACAAAAAGAGGGGACCGGCGGCACGTCCGCCGGTCCCCTCCGGGAACCGCTATTGTTCAGCGGGGGGCTCCGGGGAGCCCGCCTCACCGGAATCCGATTCCCGCCGCTTGGGGGCGGCGGGGAAGGGAAGTTCCTCCTCTGCCTGTTGGGCGAGAAGCTCCGCCTGGGCAGCGGCTTCCGCTTGGGCAGCAGCCTCCGCTTTAGCCCGGCGGGTTACAAAAAGATCCTCCACGCTGGGGTGCTGCCGACGCTTGAGGATGAGCACTGTCACCGCCGCCAAGAACAACACCAGGGACAACGCCTGGGACACCCGGATGGGCTGGCCGAAGAAGGTCCAGTCGAAGAGATACAAACTGTCGGTCCGCAGTCCTTCGATCCAGAAGCGGCCAAAGGCGTACCATGCAAAGTAGAAGCAGGTGTTTTCTCCGTCGAAGGTACGGAATTTTGCCACCACCCGCCATAGAATAAGGAAGCCGATGAGGTTCCACAGACTCTCGTAGAGGAAGGTGGGGTGGACCTCGATGTACTCCGTGGCGGAGGTCCACAGACGCATCCGCCAGGGGAGAGTGGTCTCCGCGCCGAAGGCCTCCCGGTTGATGAAGTTGCCCCAGCGGCCGATGGCCTGGCCGATGAAGAGGCCCATCACCCCTACGTCCATCAGCGCCCCTACTGACAGCTTCTTGGCCCTGGCGAAGAGGACCAGCACGATCACCGCGGCGATGATGCCGCCGTAGATGGCCACGCCGCCGTCCCAGATAGCCACTGCTCGGCCCCAGTCCATCTGACCGTTTTCATCCAAATAAAGGTCAAGATAGAAGATCACATAGTAAAGCCGGGCGCCGATAAGGCTGAAGGGCAGCACCCAGATCACGAACTCATAGAGGTTGTCCTCGGTGATGCCATATTTGGGCGCCTGCCTGGCGCAGAAGAGCACCGCCAGAATCACCCCCAGGGAGATGAGGACGCCGTACCAGTAGATGCCGTTGCCCACATCCAGAAGCTTGGGGTCGATGTTGATGGACCAATCCCCGAACAGCCCCGGAAAGCTGATGGGCATATCCTGCAGCGCGCGCATGGTCAGTTCGCCTCCTTGGGGTAGATGATGGACAAAGCCGTCCGCTCTGCCGTGACGTTTTCCCGAAGGAAGGCTTCCACATCCGCTTTGGTGATGGTGTCGAAGACCTCCGGGAAGCGGTAGTAGTCAAAACCCTGGAACACACCCTCCGCCGCAGCAATGGCAATGGTTTCAAAGGAGTTGAGAGATCGTACCAGCTGGCCATAGGCCGCCCGGCGGATCTGCTGGTAGAAGGTCTCGTCAATGCCCTCGCGGACAAGGCGCTCCGCCTCCTCCGTCACCATGCGGTGAACGGTATGTGGGTCCTTGGCATCCCCGCCCACATAGAGGTAGGCCGCGCCGGGAAGGAGATCGAAGTTGCCGCCGAAGCTGCCGTTGATGAGCCCCTCCTCATAGAGACGGCGGTAGAGGGGGCTGCTGTCACCGAAGAGAATGTCACAGGCCATGTCTCCAATCATCCCTGTGCGCAGATGCTCCTCGCCGTCCTTCGGGGGGCGGCACTTGTACCCGGCCAGGAACTGGGGCATGGATACCTCCATCCGCCGCTGGGCCTCTGCTGCTGCCGGGGCGGGGGAGGTCTCCTCCCCGTAGTCCCGGGGGATGACGGGGCCGCTCTCAGCGGGCAGCACCTCCGCAGCGATATCCGCTACCTTCTGGGGGTCTACGTTGCCCACCACACACAGCACCATGTTGCCTGGGGTATAGAAGGCCTTGTGGCAGTGGTAGAGCGTGTCGGCGGTAATCTGGCGGATGCTCTCCACCGTGCCCGCTACAGACACCCGGGCAGGACTCTCCTTATAGAGGCACTCCATGAGCTGCTGGTAAACCTGCCACTCCGGATTGTCCTCCACCATGCGGATCTCCTGACCGATGATGCCCTGCTCTTTCTCCACGCTTTCCTCGGTAAAGTAGGGGATGGAGACGAAATTGAGGAGGATACGGAGATTCTCATAGAAGTGGTCGGTGCTCTCAAAATAGTAGGCGGTGATAGCGTTGCTGGTGAAGGCGTTGGGTTCCGCCCCGTTTTTGGCCAGTTCCTGAAGGGCGTTGCCCTCCTCGGTGTCGAACATTTTGTGTTCCAGATAGTGGGCGATGCCGGCGGGGGTATCCAGCCACTCCCCCCCTAATGCAAAGCGCAGATCCATGCCGCCGTAGCGGGTAACAAAGTAGGCGGCGGCTTTGGCATGGTGAGGCTTGGAGACCACCCGCAGGGTCAGGCCGTTGGGCAGGGTGTCGTGCCACACCTGCTCGCCGATGCGGGGATAGCTGTGTTCAAGCATGGGTATTTTCCTCCTTTCCGGTGAGGAAGTAGACGGTATCCAGAGACATGGACCGGGCGGCCGCCATGATCCGTTCCGGCGTTACCGCCAGGGCGGCGTCCATCAGCTCCTGAGGGGTATTCCGCTGTCCGGTGGCGATCTGCCCCATATAGAAATCCTCCAGCCGTCCGGCGGAATCGTCGATGGAGCGGTGGCCGTTCTCAATGCAGCTGCGGGCGCCGGTGAGCTCCCAATCCTCCCAGTCGCCCTGCTTCATGCACTCCAGCTGGACCTGGATCTCGTCCAGGGCACGCTGGTAATTTTCAAATTCGATGCCCGAGGACACGGTGACAAGGCCCTTGGAACGGTGGTAGGTGCTGCTGGCGTAGTAACAGAGGCTCAGCTTCTCCCGCACATTGAGGAAGAGCTTGGAATTGCTGGTACCGCCGAACATGGTGTTCATGACGAACACCGCGTCCCGGTCCTCGCTGCCCACAGAGAATCCCACCCCCAGCTTGCCCTGGCTCACGTCCATGGCCTGGCGGATCACCAGAGGCTCGGGACGGGCAATATGGGGGAGCGGGGCGGTGATGGCGGCCTCCCGGGAGCGGGGCAGGTCCTGAAGAATGGGCTGCACTGCGGCGATCACCCGCTCCAGCTCCGCCCGGCCGCAGTAGTAGAGCTCCAGCCGGGAGGAGGAGAGCTGCTCCAGATAGTGGTGAGTAAGGACCTCGGCGGTGATGGGGGCCACTGTGGACTCCTCTCCCAGGTGACTCAGGCCGTAAGCTTCCCCGCGGCACATCTCCTCCAAAAGCCGTTTGCCGGCATAGGTCCGCTTGTCGTTGACGGCGGAGCGGATAGCGTCCAGCAGGTTCTCCCGTTCTGAATCCACATAGTCCCGCTTGAGAAGGCCGTTCTCCAGAACAGGGTGGCAGATGAGCTCTCCCAAAATCTCGGCTACGCCCTCCAGCAGATGGCCGCCGCCCTCGGGAACAAAGGCGTCGTCGATGGCGGAGGCTACGAAGCCCCACAGCTGGTATTCCCCCCGCTTGCGGATGCTGTGCTCCACGTTGGCGCCGTAAAGCAGGTCCAGAGCGGCGCTGAGCCGCTCCATATCAGGATACTTCCGGCAGCCCCGGTCCAGCACGGCGCAGAGAAGGGCGTTGTACCCGGCAGTCTCAGGGCGCAGGGGAGTGAGGAACTGGGCGCTGAGATAGCCGGTTTTGAACTTCACTGCGGGGATGTAGGTGAGATAGACGTTTTCCCGCAGCTTGGTACGCGTCATAGTCATAGTGAACTCCTCTCCTCGGAGAATTTTCGCAAGTGTCGATAGTATACCGCAGATTTGTGAAATTTTCCACCGCCCGGGCAAAGTTTTTTCCAAAATTAAGAAAAAGGGGGCCGGAGGCTGTGAGGAGTACACAGAGCCTGAGGGGAAAAAAGGGGAAAAATTAAGCGAATATTACATCTGTGTAACATTCTGGGGTACCCCCTTTACAGATGGAGAAAAAATGAGTATACTATAAGCCATAATGGAGAAATGAGGTGATAGAAGATGGATGAATTTACCCGCAAATATGATTTCACCAAAGAGCAGGATGAGGAGATCCACCGGATCCTGCTGCTGGTGTATCAGGCTCTGGAGGAGAAGGGATACAACCCCATCAACCAGATCGTGGGCTACATCCTCTCGGAGGACCCCACCTATATCACCAACCATAATCAGGCCCGCACCCTGATCCGTAAGGTGGATCGGGACGAGCTGCTGCAAATTCTGGTACGGAAATATCTGAACAATATCTGAACGGCTTCCGGCGGCCATTTCTCCTCCGGAGGCGTAAGACGACACCTCCTTGCGAGGTGTCGTTTCCATTGGAGCGCAAAACCAGTCGAAGAAATTAAGGAGAACAGTATGCGAAAGACGAAGATTATCTGCACCATCGGCCCCGCCTGTGAGAACGAGGAGACCCTCTCGGCGATGTGTCTGGCCGGCATGAATGTGGCCCGGCTGAACTTTTCTCATGGCACTCACGCCGAACACCAGCGGAAGATCGACCTTATCAAGTCCGTGCGGGAGAAGCTGGGTCTGCCTATCGCCATCATGCTGGATACCAAGGGCCCCGAGTACCGCATCCGCACCTTTGAAAAGGGGAAGGTGACCCTTCGGGAGGGGGACCGCTTCACCTTTACCACCGAACAGATCGTGGGCAATGAGGAGCGGGTAGCGGTGAGCTACCCCGGCATGATGGAGGATTTGGCGGTGGGGGACAAGATCCTCCTGAACAATGGCCTCCTTGCCTTTGAGGTGGAGGAGCTCACCTCCACCGATGCGGTGTGCCGGGTGCTGGTGGGGGGCGAGACCTCCAACAACAAGAGCATGAGTTTCCCCAACAAGGTCCTCAGCCAGGCCTATCTCAGTGAGCAGGACAAGAAGGACATTCTCTTCGGTATTCAGAACGATGTGGACTTCATCGCCTGTTCCTTCGTCTCCCGGCGGCAGGATCTGGAAAACATTCACGATTTTCTCCGCCAGCACGAGGCGGACCACATCGGCCTTATCGCCAAAATTGAGAACCAGTCCGGCATCGATAATATCGAGGAGATCTGCCAGGCCTGCGAGGGTATCATGATTGGCCGGGGAGACCTGGGAGTGGAGGTGCCCTTTGAGCAGCTGCCCTCCATCCAGAAGCGGCTGATTACCAAGTGCCGTTTGCTTGGCAAGCGGGTTATCACGGCCACGGAAATGCTGGAGTCTATGATTCAGAATGCCCGGCCCACCCGGGCGGAGATCTCCGATGTGGCCAACGCCGTCTACGACGGGTCCAGCGCCATCATGCTCTCCGGGGAGACCGCTGTGGGCAAGTACCCGGTGGAGACGGTGGCTACCATGTCCAAGATCGCGGCGACTACAGAGGGCAGCATCCGCTACGCCAAGCGGTTCTACAGCCAGGATTTCCGCATTAACGACACAGTGGATGCCATTTCTCACGCCACCTGCGGTGTGGCAATCGACATCGGAGCCAAGGCCATCGTAGCCTGCTCCCTGTCCGGTATGACGGTGCGGATGGTATCCCGGTTCCGCCCGCCGGTGGATATCCTGGGCCTCACCACAAACGAGCGTACTTGGCGGCATTTGGCCCTCAGCTGGGGGGTACTGCCCGCCATGTGCGATGAGTTTCCCTCTACCGATGTGCTCTTTTACAGCGCCCAGCAGAAGGCAAAGGAGATGCTTCACCTGGAGAAGGGGGACAAGATCGTCATCACCGGCGGCGTTACCAACGGCAGAAGCGGGAACACCAACCTTATCAAGGTAGAGAATATCTGATCCGCACGGGAGCGGAGACGTTGGGGGGGCGAAGGCCCCCCCTGTTTTTTTGGCTGCCGCCGAATGTCATTTTTCGGAGAATGGTTGTATTTCCCACAGGTTGGTGCTATACTTTAATCTGTATGACTACGTCCGCGGGGATACTCTCCGCGTCAAACAAGGAGTATGGTACATGAAAATTGTTGTTTTGTGCGGAGGCCTGTCCTCCGAGCGCCACGTCTCTCTGGTCTCCGGCAGCAGCATCTGCAGGGCCCTGCGCAGCCGGGGCCACCAGGCGGTGCTGGTGGATATGTTTCTGGGGCTGGAGAACTGGGAGGGGAATCTTGCGCAGGTTTTCGACGCCCCCGACGGTCTCATCGGTACTGCTGCCATCGAGACCAGTGCCCCCGACTTAGAGGCGGTGCGGCGCGGCAGGAAGGACCAGGGGCCCAGTCTCTTCGGAAAGGATGTGCTGGCCATCTGCGCCATGGCGGACATCGTGTTTCTGGGCCTCCACGGTGCCTGCGGTGAGGACGGCCGGGTCCAGGCGGCCTTTGACCTTTTAGGCATTCCCTACACCGGGGCCGGATATCTGGGCAGCGGCATGGCCATGGACAAGGCCCTCACCAAGTACGCCATGGAGCGCTGCGGCGTACCCACCGCCCCCTGGCGGGACATCGTATCCTACACCGAGGAGGACATCCCCCGCCTGACGGAGGAACTGGAGGTCCCCTGTGCGGTGAAGATCGTCAACGGCGGATCTTCTATCGGCGTGTCCCTGCCGGACACCAAGGCCGAGCTGGAGGCAGCCCTCCGGGAGATGCTCCGCTATGGCAGTCACGTCATCGTGGAGAAGAAGATCCACGGCCGGGAGCTGACGGTGGGGGTCCTTGGGGACCGGTACCTGCCGGCGGTGGAGATTATTCCTCAGACCGCCGGGTACTTCGACTATGTGGCCAAGTATCAGGATGGAGGTTCTCTGGAGATCTGCCCTGCCCACATTGAAGAGAAGGTGTGGCATGAGATCGGGGAGTACGCTCTGCGGCTCCACAGGACGCTGGGCCTCTCGGTCTACTCCCGCACCGACTTCCTGTTAGACGAGGCGGGGCGGCCCTGGTGCCTGGAGGTGAACACCCTTCCGGGCATGACCCCCGCCAGCCTCCTGCCCAAGGAGGCCGCCGCTGTGGGGATGGCCTACGAGGAGTTGTGTGACGAGATTGTCCGCCTGTCCCTGGCGGCGCGGAAGGAGGAGCGGCTGTGATCCCCATGACGGCAAGCGAGATCGCCCAGGCGATAAACGGGACCCTCCGCGGCGACGGTGAGATCCAGGCAGTGTCCACCGACAGCCGGACCATCCCCGAGAAAAGCCTTTTCGTCCCCCTGAAGGGGGAGCGGTTCGACGGCCACGCCTACATCGACTCCGCACTGGAGAAGGGAGCGGCGGGGTGCCTGTGCAGCACCCTGCCGGAGACGCTACGGCCGGACCGGTTCTACATCCAGGTGGCGGACACCCGCCTGGCGCTGAAGGCCCTGGCTGCCCACTACCGGGACAAATTTGACATCCCCTTCATCCAGATCACCGGCAGCGTGGGCAAGACCACCACCAAGGAGATGGTGGCCGCGGTGCTCTCCCAGCGCTACAGGGTGCTGGCCACCAGGGGGAACTTCAACAACGACATCGGCGTGCCTCTGACGCTGTTCGGCCTGGAGCGGGCGCACCAGGCGGCGGTGATCGAGAGCGGCATGAACCACTTCGGGGAGATCCGCTACCTGGGAGAG
>CALXDB010000113.1 GCA_944386955.1 uncultured Oscillospiraceae bacterium | reverse complement strand
ACCAGCACCCGGCCCTTTTTCCGGCGGGAGGCTTCGATGCGGTCAATCCTCATCCTCGAAGTCGTCGGCGCTGACGTCCACGGCGCGGCCGGCGGCCTTGGCGGCGATCCTGGACTGATTGCTCATCAGCTTGAAGAAATCCCGGCGGATAGCGGCCTCCAGCTGTTCGGCCACCTCGGGGTTGTCCTTCAGATACTGCTTGGCAGCGTCCCGGCCCTGACCGATGCGGGTCTCCCCCATGGAGAACCAGGAACCGGACTTCTGCACCAGATCCAGCTTCACGCCCAGATCCAGCAGCTCGCCCAGCTTGCTGATGCCCTCGCCGTACATGATATCGAACTCCGCCTCCCGGAAGGGGGGCGCCATCTTGTTCTTCACCACCTTGGCCCGGGTGCGGTTGCCGATGATCTCGCTGCCGCTCTTGAGGGCCTCGATGCGCCGCACGTCGATGCGGACGCTGGCATAGAACTTCAGCGCCCGGCCGCCGGTGGTGACCTCGGGGTTGCCGTACATGACGCCCACCTTTTCCCGCAGCTGGTTGATGAACACCACCACGCAGTTGGTCTTGTTGATGGCGCCGGTGAGCTTCCGGAGGGCCTGGCTCATGAGCCGGGCGTGGAGGCCCACATAGCTGTCGCCCATCTCGCCCTCGATCTCAGCACGGGGCACCAGGGCGGCCACAGAGTCCACCACCACCACATCGAGAGCGCCGGAGCGGACCAGGGCCTCGGTGATCTCCAAAGCCTGCTCGCCGGTATCCGGCTGGGAGATGAGCATCTCCTCGATGTTCACGCCCAAAGCCCGGGCGTAGGTGGGGTCCAGGGCGTGCTCGGCGTCCACGAAGGCCACCTCGCCGCCCTTTCTCTGGGCCTCGGCGATGATGTGGAGGGCCAAAGTGGTCTTACCGGAGGACTCGGGGCCGTAGATCTCGATGATGCGCCCCTTGGGCACGCCGCCGATCCCCAGGGCCAGGTCCAGGGCCAGGGAGCCGGTGGGGATCACTTCCACGTTGATCTCCTGGCTGTCGCCCAGGCGCATGATGGAGCCCTTGCCGTACATCTTGGTGATCTGATCCATGGCCGCCGCGATGGCCTGTTTCTTCTCACTGGCCGGCGCCGCCGAAGGAGAGGCCATGGCGCCGCTGGTCTTTTTTACTGCCATACTGTTTTTCTCCCTTATCTGTAATCTTTTGCCATGATATTACAAAATGTATTGGTCCGACGCGCTCAGACCGCCTCCATCCGGGTGCCGAAGACCACCCGGGGGATGTTCTGGTCGTCGGGGAGGATCTCCAGCTCCCCGAAGCCCTCCGTCCGCATCAGGCGGAGCACGGTGTCCGCCTGGCCCACGCCAACCTCGAACCAGAGGCGGCCGCCGGGCTTCAGCACCCTGCGCCAGCGGCGTACGATGGCCTGATAGAAGGTGTAGCCGTCGCTGCCGCCGTCCAGGGCCATCCGGGGCTCGAAGTCCTTCACGGAGTGGTCCAGGTCGTCCATATCCCCGGTGGGGATGTAGGGGGGATTGCTGACGATGCAGTCGAACTCCCCCACCGCCGCCGGCGGGTCCTCCAGGGCGTTGAGGGCCATGATGGAGACCCGGCCGGAGAGCTGATTGCGGCGGATGTTCTGGCGGCAGACCCGGATGGCGCCCTCCGACAGTTCCCCCAGGAGCACCCGGGCCCCGGGGACGTTGGCGGCGATGGCCAGGCCGATGCAGCCGCTGCCGGCGCAGAGGTCCAGCACCCGGCAGGCGGGCTTGTCCCGCAGGGAGGCGATGGCCGCCCCCGCCAGGACCTCCGTGTCCACCCGGGGAATAAGCACCGACTCGTTGATGTCCAGGGGCAGGCCGTAGAACTCCCACTCCCCGATGATGTAGGCCACGGGCTCGCCGTCCAGATGGCGGCGCACCAGGGCGCGGACGGATTGTTCCACCTCTGCGGAGAGGTAGAGCCCGCCGTCCCGGAACAGCTCCTCCCGCGTCTTTCCGCAGCCGAAGCAGACCAGCTCCCGGGCCTCCAAGGTGGCGGCCTGGATGCCGCTGGCCTTCAGCTGCCTTCTGATGTCCAAATACAAATCGCTGTAAGTGATCGGCATGATCGCCTGTTTCTCCTTCCATGCGGAAGCACACAGATTTTTTGTCCCTCAATCGCCGGGACCGGGCTTTTTTGCCCTCTGACGAGGGGGTTGGGTCTTTTCTTGTCGGTACCCGACGCGTTTCGTCAGGTGTTTTGCCTCCGGCGGGTGACGCCTGTTTGGGTCGTCTTCTGCTCCTGCGCCGCGCTTCAGCGCTGATGGGGTGGTTAGACGGACCTAAAGCCTTCCCCCGCTGGGGGAAATAGTGAAAACTTGTCAGAAAAACCGGACTACCGAACTGCGGTCTCCTCGCGGCGCAGCCGATCTTCGCGCTAAGAGCCTCGCTTTGCTCGGTTGCGCTCCGAAATGCGCCTGCGGGCGCGATGTGGCCTACGCTAAAAACATGCCACCGGCATGTTTTCTTAACGCTGCGGGGTGGCGCGAAGCGCCGGATGAGGGTCCATGCGGTACAAAATATCGATAGAGGGAAGTCTCTGCCCTTGGGTTCCCCTCATCCGCCTCCTTCGGAGGCACCTTCCCCCAAGGGGGGAAGGCTTTCGATGAGTGCAATTGCACCAGCCTCAACAACTACCAAGGCAGCGCGCTGAAGCGCGGAAGGAGGGGAACTCCGACCCCCTTGCATCCGTCAGCCGCACCAAACCAACGACACAAACGGGACAGACTCCCCATAATAGGCCAAAAGGAGTCCTTAGAACCTTGGTTCTAAGCCAACTTTTGGTGACTTTTCTTTGGCGAGAAAAGTCACCCGCCGGAGGCAGAACACCAAACAGCACCCCGTCGGCCACCGACAGAAAGAAAAAATCTTCGTCAGAAGGACAAAGAACCAGTCCCGGCGAGGGGACAAGAGAAAGGAGGCCCCCTGTGCAGCAGGAAAATCAAAAGAAAAACACTGTGGTCTGCGTGGTGGGCCCCACCGCCTGCGGCAAAACAAAAATGGGTGTCCTGCTGGCCAAGCACCTCGGCGGCGAGGTGGTCAGCGTGGACTCCATGCAGATCTACCGGGGCATGACCATCGGCACCGCCGCCCCCACGGCGGAGGAGATGGACGGCGTCCCCCACCACATGGTGGCGGTGGCGGACCCCGCCGAGCAGTGGTCTGTGGCCCGCTTCGTCCAGACCGCCGACGCCTGTGTTCAGGACATCCTCCGGAGAGGAAAACGCCCCGTGCTGGTGGGCGGCACCGGCCTCTACCTGGACGCCCTTATCGCCGGGCGGGACTTTGCCGCCGGTCAGGCCGGGGGCGCGGTCCGGCGGGAGCTGGAGGATCGCCTCCAAAAGGAGGGCATTGAGCCCCTCCTGGAGGAACTCCGGCGGGCGGACCCGGAGACTGCCCAGCGCCTCTCCCCCGCCGACCACAAGCGCATCCTCCGGGCCCTGGAGGTCTTCCAGGAGACCGGCAAGCCCATTTCCCAGCACAACGCCGAGAGCCGGAATAAGCCCGGGAAATACCGCCCCATTTATATCGGCCTGGCCTTCCGGGACCGGGAGGACATGAAAGCTCTCATTGACCGGCGGGTGGACGAGATGGTCCGCTCCGGTCTCCGGGAGGAGGCGGAAGCCCTCCTCCGGGCCGGACTGCCCCCGGGGGCCACCGCCCTCCAGGCCATCGGGTACAAGGAGTGCCTCCGGTGGCTTCAGGGAGAGGCCTCCTTCGAGGAGGCGGCGGAGGAGATCAAGCTCCGCTCCCGCCAGTACGCCAAGCGCCAGCTCACCTGGCTGCGGCGAAACCCCGACATCCACTGGATCTATTGGGACAAGGAGCGGGATTTTGATAAAGCCCTGCAGGAAGCGACAGAAATTTTGTCGGCCTTGGGGGTAGGATAATGTCTGATCCAGACCCAACTACATCAAAAGGAGATCAGACACATGACAAAGACAGAAGCATTTCAGGACGTATTTCTCGCCGCGGTCCGGCGCAGCGCCTGCCCGGTCACCGTCTTTCTGGTCAACGGCTTCCAGATGCGGGGCACTATCGAGGGCTTTGACCCCTTTACCGTGGTCCTCCGCAGCGACGGCAAGCAAAACATGATCTATAAGCACGCCATCTCCACCATTGCCCCCAGCCGGGCCCTGGACCTCCAGGAGGAGGCGTGAGGCGAGACGCCGTCCTGCCGGGCCCAGCGGTCCGGAGAAAGGCGCCGCATGAACAAGACCAATTTCGTTTGGAGAACCTTGGGGATCGCCGGCATGGCCGCCGTATTCCTTTACTTTATCGGCAGCATCGCCGGCTACCTTCTGGACCCTCTTACCACTGCCGTGGCCTATACCTACCGCAGCGAGGACAGCGTCACCGTCTCCGGCTATCTGGTCCGGGAGGAGGGAGTGCTGACAGACAATCCCGGCCTCGTCTACATCACCCGTGAGGAGGGGGAGCGGGTATCCAAAGGCCGCAGCGTGGCCGTGGTCTACCACAGCCAGGAGGCCCTGGACCAGGCGGAGGAGCTGGAGGACCTGCGCATCCAGCTGGAACAGCTGGAGTATGCCCAGAGCGTGGCCTCCGGCAGCCAGGAGGTGCTGAAGCTGGACAGCAGCATCATGGACGGCATCTACGCCATCCGCCGAAACATGACCGAGGAGCAGTACACCGACGCGGAGAAGGAGGCCGCCTCCCTCCGGACCCTTATTTTGAAGCGGGACTACACCTACAGCGGCGAAGGGGATATTGAGGGACAGATCGAATCCCTCACCGCCCAGATCCGCTCCCTGTCCTCGGCCGCTCAGTCCGGCTCCTCCGCCGTCACCGTGTCCCGGGGAGGCTATTACTCCTCCCTGGTAGATGGCTATGAGACGGTGCTGACCCCGGCATCCCTGGAGAGCCTGACTCCCTCCCTGCTGCGATCCATTCAGCCCGACTCCACCCTTACCTCCTCCGTGGGGAAGATGATCTACGGCAACACCTGGTACTATGTCACCGCCATGGACACCGCCGACGCCGCCCTTCTGGAGGAAGGGGACAGCGTCAGCCTCCGGTTTGTCAGCGGCCTGAAGCAGGACGTGCCCATGACTGTGGAGCGGGTAAGCGCCGACGAACACGGCCAGACCCTGGTGGTGCTGGCAGCGGACCAGTACATCTCCATTACCACCCTCCTCCGGGACCAGAACGCCCAGATCATCCTCACCAGCTACGAGGGCATCCGGGTGCCTCAGGAGTCCCTGCGCGTCTGGAAGCGGACGGTGGAAAATGAGGACGGCACGGAGACCACAGAGTCCCTGGTGGGGGTTTACTGCCGCATCGGCATAGAAGCCTGGTTCAAACCGGTGACCGTGCTCTACCAAGGGGAAGACTATTACCTTGTGGCGGCGGACCCCACCGCCATGGGGGACGGCATGTCGGAGAAGCAGACGGAGCTGTATACCCTCCGGGCGGGAGACGAGGTCGTCGTTACCGCCAAGGATCTTTATAACGGAAAGGTGATCGGATAACATGAGCATTGCAGAAAACATCCAGTCCATTCGCCGGCGGATGGCCGAGGCCGCCAAGGCCGCAGGCCGGGAAAACGAGGAGATTCTTCTGGTAGGCGCCAGCAAAATGAACGACGCGGCGGCCTGCCGGGAGGCCATTGCCGCCGGAATCGACGCTCTGGGAGAGAACCGGGTCCAGGAACTCCTGGGCAAGTACGCCGAGGGGGCCTACGAAGGCGCTCCCCTCCACTTCATCGGCCATCTCCAGCGCAACAAGGTGCGCCAGATCGTGGGGAAGGTGTCCCTCATTCACTCCGTGTCCTCTCTGGAGCTTCTGGAGGAGATCCAGCGCCAGGCGGAAAAGCAGGGCCTCACCCAGGCGGTGCTGCTGGAGGTGAACATCGGCGGCGAGGAGAGCAAGAGCGGCTTCGCCCCGGAGGAGGTGGAGGCCGCTGCCCGGCGGGCGGCGGAGCTGCCCAACATTTCCCTGGAGGGCCTCATGACCATCCCCCCTATTCAGACGGTTCCCCACGAAAATCTTCCTTATTTTCAGCAGGTCTATCGTCTTTATATTGACATAGGGGAAAAAGTATTTCATAATAAGCTAAAATATCTGTCCATGGGCATGAGCGACGATTTTGAGGACGCCATTGCCGCCGGCGCCAACATGGTCCGCGTCGGAAGCGCTATCTTCGGCGCCAGGCATTACATTTGAGACAGGAGGTACCCTCCATGGGAATTTTTGACGAGGTGAAGAAGATCTTCAACCCCTATGAGGATGAGGACGACTACGAGCAGGACTATGAGGACCAGGAATCCTCTCCCTTTGTGGACGACCGGGACCGGGAGCGGGAGCGGGAGCGTTCCCGAGACAGCGGCAGCGACCGCCGCGCTTCTTCCGCGTCCTCCTTTGACGAGCGGCGCAACAAGGTGGTGAACATTGCCGCCACCACCCAGCTGAAGGTGGTGCTGGTAAAGCCGGAGCGCTTTGAGATGGCCAGCGAGATCGCGGACCATCTGAAGGAGAAGCGGACGGTGCTTTTGAATCTGGAATCCACCCAGAAGGACATTGCCCGCCGTCTGGTGGACTTTCTCTCCGGCGTGGCTTATGCCAGCGAGGGCCGCATCAAGAAGGTGGCGGCCAACACCTATATCATCACGCCTTATCATGTGGAGATGGTGGGAGACCTGCTGGACGAGCTGGAAAACAACGGCCTGTACTTTTGACCGGTAGAGGAGGAAGAGAGAGATGTTGACCCCCCAGGAAGTAAGCAGCAAGACCTTCCCCAAAGCCGTGATGGGCGGCTACGGTATGGCCGCCGTGGACGATTTTCTGGACAAGCTCACGGAGGACTACACGGCCCTCTTTCAGGAGAACACTGCGCTGAAGAACAAAGCCAAGCAGCTCAGCGACGAGATTGACCGCTACCGGAAGGTGGACGAGCAGATGCGCGCCACTCTGCTGGCAGCCCAGGAGATGGCGGAGAAGACCATTGCGGAGGCGGAGGCCATGCGCCAGGCCGCAGTGAAAGAGGTGGAGGAGAAGCGGAAGGCCCTCATCGGCGACGCAGAGAAGACCGCCAAGGAGCGGATGGAGGATCTGCGCCGTCAGATTGCCGACGAAGAGTATCGCCTGGCGGAAAAGAAGGCTCAGGTGGATGCTGCCATCGCCGGCGAGGAGCTGCGGCTGGAGAAGGCCCGCGCTGCGGTGGGCAAGTTTATGGAGATTGCCAAGGGCAATTGCCAGGAGCAGATCAAGATCCTGGAGCGGCTCCAGGCCATGGTACCGGCGGTACAGGTGAAGCACCCGGAGCGTCCGGCGGCCAAGGAGCAAGCGCCCAAGGAAGCGTCCGCCCCGGTCCAGGCGGAGGAGATCCCTGCCGCCGTTCCTGCGGAGGAGGAGATTCCCTCCATTCCGGAGATGGCGGCGGCCGCAGAAGCCCCGGCCAAGAAGGAGGAGCCGCCGGTGCAGCTGGACGAGGACTATTTCACCACGCCGCTGCCCAGCATGTCCTCCCTGCGGGAGCGGATGCGCCAGGAGCTGCACAAGCCGGAGGTATCCCACAAGAAGCAGGAGGAGCCCGCCCCTGCCAAGGAGGAGCCCTCGGTGGAGGAGAGCATCCGCAGCGCCATGGAGGAGCTGAAGGTGGAGAATCCCGCCGCCTATGATGATGACGAGGCCACTCGCGTTATCAATCTCAACGACCTGCAGTTTGGCCGCAACTACAAACGAGGGGAGTAAGCCCCTTCGGGGAGCATCCGGCGCATCGGACGCTCCCCGAAGTTTTCTTTGAAAGCGGCATCCATTCTGGCGGGGTTTTTTGCCCTCGGGCCGGGCGGGCCGTCCGCTGACGAGGTTTTTCCTTCTGTCGGTCCCCGACGGTGTACTGTCTGGTGTTTTGCCTCCGGCGGGTGACTTTTCTCGCGGAAGAAAAGTCACCAAAAGTCCGCTTAGGACCAAGGTCCTAAGAACCCCTTTGTTTCCTACCGAAATTTGAAAGTCAGAGAGGCGTTTGGTCGTTGGCTTTGTCCGGGTGACGCCTGTTTGGGTCGTCTTCTGCTCCTGCGCCGCGCTTCAGCGCGCTCATGCGGTGGGTTGACGCAGCCC
>CALXDB010000112.1 GCA_944386955.1 uncultured Oscillospiraceae bacterium | reverse complement strand
GGCTTGGTGGTGCCGGTGACGTCCACCTGGGTGTTGGTGACGCCGTCCAGGCACTTCTTGATGGCCTCCACGGAGTAACCCACGGTGGCCTCGATCTTCATGTCGGGGATGAACACGCGGTCCTGATCGCGGTTCTTGAAGTTCTCCACAGCCATCTTCACAATGGCCTTGGCGTTCTCACCGGCGTTCTCAGCGTGGAACTCGATGAAGTCGGAATCCGGCATCCGGGCCACGGGAGAGGTGGTGATGAACTTGGTGTGGAAGCACTTGGAGAGGGGGCCCAGAGCGGGGAAGATGCACTGCACGTCCACCACGATGGCCTCGCAGGCGCCGGTCAGCACCACGTTCTCCTGCTGCAGGAAGTTACCGGCCATGGGGATACCGTGACGCATGGCAACCTCGTTGGCGGTGCAGCACACGCCGCAGATGTTGATACCCTTGGCGCCCTGCTCCTTGGCCAGAGCGATCATCTCGGGATCCTGAGCATAGTGCACGATCATCTCGGACAGGGAGGGATCGTGGCCGTGGACAACGATGTTGACCATGTCCTTCTCCATGACGCCCAGGTTTGCCTCGGTGTCGATGGGCTTGGGAGTGCCGAACATGACGTCGGAGAACTCAGTGCCGCACATAGAACCGCCCCAGCCGTCGCTCAGGCCGCTGCGCAGGGACTGACGGATCAGAGCCTCAGGCAGAGAGGAGCAGCCCATGTGGGTCATGTGCATGGACTGGGAGACCTCACGGTCGATGGCACGGGGCTCGATGCCGGCGTCGTGCCACAGCTTCTGAGTGTGCTCAGGAGCGCGGCTGAGGAAACGCTGGACACCGAAGGGCTTGCCGTACTCCATCAGAGCCATCTCGGCAACCTCGTGGGCCAGATCGTAGATATCCTTGCCCTCGGTCTCCACACCCCACTCACCGGCAATGCGCTTGAGCTTGTCGGGATCCTTCACGGTGTAGTTGCCGCCCTCACGGGTCTGATAGAGGGTGTGGCAGATCTCGCGGCCGTGGTCGGAGTGGGTGGCGGAACCGCCGGCGGTAAAGCGCAGGTAGTTACGGGCGACGATGCCGTGGACGTCGCAGCCGCAGATACCTCTGGGGGCCTTGGGGGTGATGCGGCAGGGACCCATGGAGCAGATGCGGCAGCAGGTGCCCTCCTCACCAAACTTACAATGGGGAGTCTGGTTCTTGACGCGCTGCTGCCAGGAATCGGCACCAACCTGGCTGCCCAGTTCCAGCAGCTTTTGGGTTGCGGCTTCCATTTCTTCGACAGTGATCAGCTTCATAACGACTTTGTCGAAAGCAGAGAAACTCAGCTTTCAAACGCTCCTTTCTCAAGTTGTTCTCACAGGGGTGGTTGTTGTTACACTTTTCACAAAGCAGTACCTACATTGTAGCAAAGGAGGTGGGAAATTGCAAGGGCAAAAATCCCCCTCGGGGGGGATATCGGGGGCCTTTTGGCGGCTTTGGAAAAATTTCGTAGGGATGGCCAAAAAGGTGGAATATATTTTAGTGCAAAATGACAATTTGTGCACGATTTCACACAGTAAAGCACGAGAAATCCATAAAAATGAGCGGAAACCGGGGGTTAAACCGGTCTCCGCGTGAATATTTATACGAAAGCAAATGGGGCCCTGCATATTATTTCATAAACTGTTCGATGGCCCGATTCAGGTCCTCAATGGCGGCGTGATCGTGGTGCTCCACGGCGTCTACGATGCAGTGCTCCAGATGGTCCTTGAGGATCACTTTTCCGGTGTTGTTGAGGGCGCTTCGCACAGCGGCCAGCTGGATCAGGACCTCAGAGCAATCCCGTCCGTCCTCCACCATTTTCTTCACGCTCTCCAGGTGGCCGATGGCCCTGGCAAGCCGGTTGGACACCCGTTTGATGTGTTCGGGGCTGTGGGTGTGGCCGTGGCCGTCATGGCAGTGGTCGTGGTCATGGCTGTGGGGAATATTGTGCTGGTGCAGGTAATCGTGGTCATGGGTGTGGTCGCTCATAGGCGCACCTCCTTTGTGGGGCAGTGGGGCGGCGCAGGGACGCCGCAAAGGGCATTATACAGGAAAAGCGGGCGGGGCGCAACCCCGGCGAGGGGATGGCGGCGGGGGGACGGGGAAAGAAAATGGCGAAAAGCGAAAAAATTGTTTGCAATGTAACAAAGGGTCTGCTAACATGGATGTGTGTGAGAAGCGCCGGGTCCGCCCCGGCCCATCGGGGTACCCGCCCTGAAATTGAGAAGTCTGAGAATGTGGAGGATAGACCATGAAGAAGCTGACTGTGAGCAAGGAAAACCCCTGCAAGGCTTGCCTTTCCTGCGTGATCGCCTGTTCCGAGGCCTTCTACAAGAAGTTCGACCCGGAGCTGAGCTGCATCCAGATCGTGGCCAAGGCCGGCGATGTGCCTAAGGTGAATACCTGCATCATGTGCGGCAAGTGTGCCCGTACCTGCCCCGAGCAGGCCATCACCCAGAACGCAAAGGGCGTGTACATGATCGACAAGAAGAAGTGTGTGGGCTGCGGCAAGTGCGTGGAGGCCTGCCCCATGCATGTGATGGTCATGCCCCAGGGCGCCGAGCATCCCAGCAAGTGCATCGCCTGCGGCATCTGTGCCAAGGCCTGCCCCATGGGGATCCTCTCTGTGGTGGAGCAGTAACTACCTTAATAAAGGAAAGCGGGAGGCGGGCTGCCGTCTCCCGCTTTTTGTTTGTATCGGCGGGAGGAGCTGCTGTAGAAGTTTGCCAAAAAAACGAAAAAAGGGTGACAAAACGGGGAAAGCCAAGTATAATGAAAACAATTATGTAACCGGGGAGGCAAAGAACAGGATGCCTGTCGTTCAGTGGACCATGTCAGTGGAATTTTTCTGCCTGATTATGGTGATTATTTTGATACTAAATTACTATGACCGCCGGTGGGCAGCCAGCGGGCAGAGCCGGCTGTATTCCGTCTGCCTGTGGCTGTCGGCGGCCACCATTGCCTTGAACCTGGCCTGTGTGTTTACCATTGACCATTTCTACAGCTTTCCCTTGTGGGTGAACCTTCTCTTGAACTCCGGCTACTTCGCCCTGCTGCTGGCCATGTGTACCGTCACAGCGTACTACCTTCTGCGCCTCATCCTGGAACATGTCTATAACAGCCGCTGCCAGCGTATCCTGTCAGTGGTCCTGGCAGTCCTTTACACCGCTTATATCATCCTTCTGCTGCTGAACCTGCGCTTCGGCATTCTTTTCTATTTCGGAGCGGATGGGATCTACCGCCGCGGTCCTCTCATCAATGTAGGCTACGCCGTCATGGGGGTGGAGCTGGTGCTCCTGGTGCTCTGTGCGCTGAAAAACCGCCGCAGCATCAGCCAACCTATGCTGCGGGTCATGCAGATCCTGCCCCCTACGGTGGTGCTCCTGGTGATCTATCAGATGCTCTATCCAGACGTCCTCTTCAACGGCAGCATCATTGTAGCTGCGGACATGATCCTCCTACTGAATTTTCAGAGTCGCCGGGTGGAGCTGGACAGCCTTACCTGCGTAGGGAACCGCAGCAGCTTCTATCGAGATTTGACCCTCCGGCTGGGGGGGAAGCAGCAATTTCAGATCATCGTGGTGGACATCCGCCAGTTCGGCGCAGTGAACCAACACTATGGGCAGGCAAACGGCGACGCTCTCCTCTATGAGGCGGCGCGGTGGCTGGATCGGCTCCACCCCCGGGGCCGGGCCTTCCGGCTGGGCAATGTGGAGTTTGCCCTTCTGGCCCCCTACGGCGGCATGGTCTCCGCCGGGAAGTTGTTGGAGAAGGTCTGCGGCCGCTTCCGCCGCCGGTGGGGGCTGGGGTCCCTCCAGATCCCCCTGGACGTCCGCTTTGCCGAGCTCATCTACACCGATCAGGACTGGTCTGCCACAGACATTCTGGAATTTTTAAAATATAGTATCAGCCTCTCGGAGCAGCGGGAGGACCATCTGGTACGCTTTGACGTGTCGGTTTATCAACAGATGGAGCGGCGGCGGCAGACCCTGCGGCTGATACGCCGGGCAGTGGAAGAGGACCGGTTTCAGGTGTGGTATCAGCCGGTGTACCACTGTGCCGACGGCGTTTTCTCTTCGGCAGAGGCCTTGCTGCGGCTGCGGGACGACCAGGGAGAGCTGGTGCCTCCGTCCCTGTTCATCCCCCTGGCGGAGGAGACAGGGCTCATCGACCAGCTCAGCTGGATCGTGCTGGAGCAGGTCTGCCGCTTTCTGAGCAGCGGGCAGGTCCCCCAATTTCAGTCAGTGTCCATCAATCTCTCCTCCCAGCAGTTCGCGTCTGAGGAGCTCATCGACCGCATCACCGGGTGTCTCAATCGCTACCGGCTGAGCCCCGAACGGCTGAAGCTGGAGATCACAGAGCGGGTACTGTCGGAGGACATGGCCCGGATGCGGACCATGATGGAGCGGCTCACCGCCCTGGGCCTCCAGTTCTATCTGGACGACTTCGGCACGGGTTACTCCAACCTGGCGGGGGTGCTGGAGCTGCCCTTCGCCTGCGTGAAGCTGGACCACAGTCTTGTGTCCGGTTACCCTGACGATGAGAGAACCTCCGCCATGGTGGACACGATGCTGGAGCTGTTCCATGCCATGGGCTGCCAGGTGGTGGCGGAGGGGGTGGAAACCAGTCTCCAGGCCCAGGCCATCACAGCGAAGGGGGCCGACTGGATCCAGGGCTATTATTACGCCCGGCCCATGCCCCCGGAGGAGCTGGCGGACTTTTTCCGCCGTCGGGAGGAAATGCCGGAGGAACAGTGAGGTATTTTCTGCTGCCAATATACCCCCAGACCGTCGGATTTTGTCGGCCTGGGGGTATTTTTTGCTCTTTTCCTAAGGAACCTTTCGAAGGGGGCGGATGATTTGGCTATTTTTTCACAAAGTTCCCGTTGACAATTTTCCAAGGGTCGGTATAATGTAGTTAAATAATTTTAGTTAAAAGTTTTTAATTAAAATTATGGAATGACCAAGAGAAAACAAAAAGTTGAAAGGAATAGAAGATATGTTTGAGAAAGTGCGTGACGTGATCGTGGAGACCCTGGGCTGCGAGGCCGACATCGTGACTCTGGAGGCCTCTCTGGCCGACGACCTGGGCGCCGACAGCATCGACGCTGTGGAGCTGAACATCGCCCTGGAGGATGCTCTGAATGTGTCCATCCCCGACGAGGCCCTGGCTGAGATGAAGACTGTGGGCGACATCGTCTCCTATCTGGAGCAGAACGCCTGAGAAACGGAGGCAGCGCAAGATGACGAGGGAAGAACTGTTGGAGCTGATGGAGCGCTTTGAGAGCGGCTCGATCCACCGGATGGAGTATAGCCAGGGGGAGACCCGGCTGGTGCTGGAGAAGGCGCCTCCCGCCCCGGCGGCCATGCCCGTGCCGGCGGCGGCGCCCGTGGCGGCGGCCATGCCCGCCCCTGCCGCTGTCCCCGCCGCTCCCGCGGCAGCGGAGGCCCCTGCGGAGGCGGCCGGCAGCGTCATCAAGGCCCCCCTGGTGGGCACCTTCTACGCCGCCGCCTCCCCCGAGGCAGAGGCCTTCGTGAAGGCCGGCGACAAGGTGAAGAAGAACGACACCGTCTGCATCATCGAGGCCATGAAGATGATGAGCGAGGTGCCCGCCCCCTGTGACTGCGTCATCGAGGAGGTGCTGGTCAGCAACGGCGACCTCATCGGCTACGACCAGCCCCTGTTCCGGGTTCGGGAGCTGTAAGCCATGTTTCATCGGATTTTGATTGCCAACCGGGGGGAGATCGCCCTGCGGGTCATCCGGGCCTGCCGGGAGCTGGACATCGAGACGGTGGCGGTGTACTCCACCGCCGACAAGGACGCCCTCCATGTGCAGATGGCCACCAAGGCCGTCTGCATCGGCCCCCCCAAGGCCGCTGACAGCTACCTCAACCAGACCGCCGTGCTGACGGCGGCGGTGGAGAGCGGCTGCGAAGCCATCCACCCCGGCTACGGCTTCTTGTCGGAAAATGCGGAGTTTGCGGAGCTGTGCCAGCGCTGCGGGCTGAAGTTCATCGGTCCCTCCGCCGACGTGATCCGCTCCATGGGCAATAAGGCTGCCGCCCGGGAGATGATGATTCAGGCCGGCGTACCGGTGGTTCCCGGCTCCGACGGCTGCGTGGCCGACAGTGACGAGGCCTTGAAGGTGGCCGGGGAGATCGGCTACCCGGTGATGCTGAAGGCCAGCGCCGGCGGCGGCGGCCGGGGCATGCGCCGGGTGTTCTCCGCCGAGGAGCTGCCCGCCGCCTTCGCCTCCGCCCAGGCGGAGGCCGTGGCCTGCTTTGGGGACGGCTCCATGTATGTGGAGAAGCTGATCCTCCGTCCCCGCCACATTGAGTTCCAGATCATGGCCGACAGCAAGGGCCATGTGGTCCACCTGGGGGAGCGGGACTGCTCCATCCAGCGGAAGAACCAGAAGCTCATCGAGGAGTCCCCCTCCTGTGCCCTCAGCAACGAGCAGCGTAAGGCCATGGGTGAGGCCGCCGTAGCGGCGGCCCGGGCCTGCGGCTACGAGGGAGCCGGCACGGTGGAGTTTGTGGTGGATAAGGAAGGCCACTTTTATTTCATCGAAATGAACACCCGCATCCAGGTGGAGCACCCGGTCACCGAGATGGTCACCGGCATCGACCTGGTGCGGGAGCAGCTGCGGGTGGCGGCGGGGCTCCCCCTGTCCTTCACCCAGGAGGATGTGGTGATCCGGGGCCACGCCCTGGAGGTCCGCATCAACGCCGAGGACCCGGCCCAGGGGTTCCGCCCCTGCCCGGGCAAGACGGAGTTCATCCACTTCCCCGGCGGCAACGGCGTCCGGGTGGAGTCCGCCCTCTACAACGGCTTCACCCTCACCCCCTACTACGACTCCATGGTGGCCAAGATCATCGTCCACGCCCCCACCCGTCTGGGTGCGGTGCGGAGGATGCGCCGGTGCCTGGAGGAGCTGGTGGTGGAGGGCTATCCCACCGGATCGGATCTGGCCTATTTGATTCTCTACCGGGGGGAGTTCCTGCTGGGCAATTACGACACGTCCTTTATTGAGGACCATCTGGAGGAGCTGCTGCAAATTGACCGCAGCGCCACGGAGGAGGCTGAGAAATGAGTCCGCTGTTTGAGAGCCGGCGCTCCAAGTTTCTGGAACTGCGGCTGCGCCGGAAGGGAAGCGGCGTTCCCTTTTCCCCGAAGCCGGGGATGGACCCGCTGTTTGAGAAGTGTCCCCGGTGCGGTAAGGCCGTGTCCAAGCTGGATTGGTACAAGGGCCTCAATGTGTGTCCCGGCTGCGGGCTCCACCGGCCCATTACCGCCTACCAGCGGCTGAGCATGCTGCTGGACAGCGGTACCTTCCGGGAGATCAACGCCTCTCTCACCGGCCGTGACCCCCTCCAGTTTCCCGGCTACCGGGAGAAGACCCGGGGCCTCCACCAGCGCACGGGCCTGGGGGAGGCGGTGGTCACCGCCACGGGGAAGATCGACGGCATGCCCTTGGTGGTGGCCGTCATGGACAGCCGCTTCCTCATGGGCAGCATGGGGGTGGCCGTGGGGGAGAAGGTGGCCCGTGCCGCCCGGTACGCCCAGAAGAAGAAGCTGCCCCTGATGATCTTCTGCGCCTCCGGCGGAGCAAGGATGCAGGAGGGCATTTTGTCCCTCATGCAGATGGCCAAGACCGCTGCCGCCATTGAGGAGTTCCAGCGCGCCGGCGGGCTGTATATCGCCTGCCTCACCAACCCCACCACCGGCGGCGTGTCCGCCAGCTTCGCCATGCTGGGGGACATCACCCTGGCGGAGCCGGGGGCCCTCATCGGCTTTGCCGGGCCCCGGGTCATCGAGCAGACCATCGGCCAGAAGCTGCCGGAGGGCTTCCAGCGCGCGGAGTTCCTCCAGGACCACGGCTTCGTGGACGCGGTGGTGCCCCGGGGCGCGCTCCGTGACACCCTGGGACAGCTGCTGTCCCTCCACGGAAGAAAGAGGTGACGGCAATGACACAGCATCTCACGGCCCAGCAGCGGCTGGCCCTGGCCCGCTCCCCCCAGCGGCCGGGCCCCATGGACTACCTGCAGGGCCTTTTCACTGACTTTTTTGAACAGCGGGGGGACCGGCTTCAGGGGGACGACCCCGCCATCTTCGGCGGCATCGCCCGCTACCACGGGCGACCCGTCACCGTTCTCGGCACCCGGAAGGGCAAGAACCTGGAGGAGAACCTCCGCACCCACTTCGGCAT
>CALXDB010000111.1 GCA_944386955.1 uncultured Oscillospiraceae bacterium | reverse complement strand
ACCCCGATGCGTTCGGCGATGACCAGCTTCTTGAAGTAGCCCCACATGCACAGCTGGATGCCGTACTTCAGCTGGTCCCAGTCGAGGGGATGCTCCCCTAAGAGCTGGGGGCCCAGCTGGTCGTACCGGGCGATGGGTCCCTGGATGATCTGAGGGAAAAAGGACACAAACAGGGCATAGCGCCCCAGGTGCTCCTGGGGCGCGTATTTTCCCCGATAGCAGTCGATGACATAGCCGATGGACTGGAAGGTGAAGAAGGACACCCCCAGGGGCATCAGCAGGTCCGGCGCGGGCAGGTGGAGGCCGGAGGCGTTGTTCACCACCTCGGCGGTGAAGCTCCAGTATTTGAGGATATAGAGAAGGCCGAAGTTGAGAAGGCAGGCGGCCAGCACCACCTGTTTCTTCCTCCGGTCAAAGGCCGGCTTTTTCGCCTTCCGCTCCTCGGCGGGCATGGCCTTCAGGCGGCTGTTGAGCCCGCCCAGAAGCCGCCCCGCGAGATAGGTGGAGCAGGTGGTGATGAGAAGATACACCACCGTCTTCCCCCCGCCCCAGAGGTAGAAGGCGTAGCTGGCCAGGAGCAGCAGCGCCCACTGGAATTTCCGGGGGACCAGGTAGTAGAGCACCACCAGGACCCCCAGAAACACCAGGAACGTCAGAGAGGTAAAGGACATGCCCTTTACGCCTGGAGCCGCTGGATCAGATCCAGCATAGCGGCCACGGAGTTGAAGTTCTCCGGCACCAGATCGTCCACGGAGATGGTGACGCCATAGGTGTCCATGATGGCGGAGACAATGGTGACGATGTCGAGAGAATCCAAAATCTCGTCGTCGATGAGGGCCTCAGACCCGGCGAAGTCGATGCCGGGGCAGGTCTCGGTCAAAAGCTGCAGCAGTTCTTCCATAGTCAATCATCCTTTCTTATAAAAACGGCCGCCGTCCACCCGTCGGGACAAAAGCCGTTTTTCTCGTAAATGTGCCGGGGGGCGGCGTAATCCTCCCGGACCCACACCACGCTCCCCTTTTCGCCAAAGCGCCGGGTGAACTCCGCCGTGAGGCTCCCGGCCAGTCCCTCTCCCCGGTGGGCGGGGTCCGCCGCCAGGTGGCGCAGCTCCCAGCCCTTCCGGTAGGGCGCGGAGCGCAGCAGAGCGGTGAGCCGCCCTCCTTCGTCCCGGCGGGTGAGGACCCGGCCCTGGGCGCAGTCCGCCGCCAGCTCCTCCCCGTCGGGGAGGCAGCCGGTGCGGGGATCGAAGCACCGGCGGAGGAGGTCCAGGGCCTCCCCCGGCTCCGCCGCCTCCGGCGGCGGCAGGGTCTCGCCGGTCCCGCTCCCGGGGCGGGCCATCCGCAGCCGGGTGAATTCCTGGGAAAAGCCCCAGGACTGCCAGAGGTCCGCCTGGACAGCGGTATCCCGGGGGCGGCAGACGATCTCCGTCACCACCTCGCCGGGCCAGGGGAGGTCCGGCGGACAGGCGGGGTCGTTGACATAATAATACATCCGCCAGAAGCCCTCCCGCCTTTTGAAGAGGAGGAGCCCCCCCTCCCACCGGTGGACCCACAAGGTCCCGGCGGCGATCTCCCGCCGGAGGTCCTCGCCGGAGAGGGTGCAGTTGGTCATCAGGCCCGGCCGCAGGCTGGCGGAGACAGCGGCGCTGAGGGCCTGGTAGTCATCGGCCTGTCTCATGGAAATAGGCGTCCTTCAGCTTCACCCGGTCCACCTTGCCGTTGGCGTTGTGGGGCAGGAGGTCCAGCTGACGGAAGACGTTGGGCTGCATGTACTTGGGCACCAGGGTCTTGAGGTGGCCCAGGATAGCGGCGGGATCCGCGTCCCCGGCGTAATAGCAGACGATGGCATCCTGAGGCGCGTCGAAGAAGCAAATGGCGTCCTTCAGGGGGGCGAAGCTGGCGAGAGCCCGCTCGATCTCCCCCAGTTCGATGCGGTAGCCCATGTGCTTGATCTGGCCGTCCTGCCGGGACTGGAACACCAGCAGGCCCTCCTCGTTCACCAGGGCGATGTCCCCGGTGCGGTAGATCCGGTCCGGGTAGTGGGGGGTCAGGGGGTTCTGGATGAAGGCGGCGGCGGTCTTCTCCGGGTCCCGGAAGTAGCCGTGGGCCAGACCGGAGCCACGGATGCAGATTTCACCGGGGGTGCCCTGAGGTACCGGCTTCAGCTGCTCGTCCAGCAGGAAGACCTCCTTATTGGCGCAGGCGGAGCCGATGGGGATGGGCTCATAGTCGGCAAACTCCCGGTCCACCTTGTACCAGGCGGCGTCTACGGTGGTCTCCGTGGGGCCGTAGAGGTTGATGTAGGTGACTTCCGGCAGGGCCGAGCGCCAGAGGTTCAGATCCCTCGCCAGCATGGCCTCCCCTCCCGCCAGCAAAATCCGCAGGCGCTCCGGGCGGTGCTCCGCCAGAACTCCCGAGGCTGCCACCAGGTGGAAGGCGGAGGTGGCCCACTGGAGGGCGGTGACCTTCTTCTGGTTGAGGTAGTCCACCAGGAGCTTGGGGAAGAGGAAGAGCTTCTTGGGCAGAATCTCGCAGGTGGTCCCGCACTTGAGGGTCATATAGAGGTCCTTCACAGAGCCGTCGAAGTAGAAGGGAGCCTGGTTGCCCAGCACGTCCGCCTCGGAAAACTCCCCGGCCTCCGCCAGCCACTCCGCCAGGTCCATGACGCCCCGGTGGTGGCAGACGATGCCCTTAGGTACGCCGGTGGAGCCGGAGGTGAAGATGATATACACCGGGTCCATATCCAGCACCGACGCGCGCCGCCAAGCCAGCAGGGCCGGGTCCTCCAGCTCCGTGAGGTGGGCGCTGATGGGCTCCATGGGGTACCGGTCCCGGAGCTGGGCCGCCAGTTTCTCATCGCCGTCGCCGTAGAGGACCACCGGGGTCTCCAGCTGGTCCAAAATGGCCTCCAGCCGCTTCCGGGGCATCTGGCCGTCCAGAGGGACGTAGCAGCAGCCGCACTGGAGGGCGGCCATAAAGGCGATGGGGCTGCGGACGCCCCGCTCCACCAGTACGGCGATGGGGGTGCGGTTTTCCGGCGCCTGCCGGGCCAGCCAGGTGCCGAGACGGCGGGACCGGTCCTCCAGCTCCCGGAAGGTCACGGCGCTGTGCTCATCGGCAAAGGCCACCTTATCCGGCAGCCGCCGGGCCGTGGCCTCCAAATATTCCACAACATTCCGCATGGCTTTGTTCCTTTCCAATGGCGGAGATCCTCTCCGCATAGAAATACAGTTTAGTATACCACACTGGCACCGGCAATGCAAATATTTCTTCCCCGTCGCTGCACCGGCAGGCAAAAACGCCTCCGCAGGTTCGTGTCCTGCGGAGGCGTCGGCGCCTTAGAACCTCAGTAAAAACCTCACATCTCCCACGGTAATCTCATCGCCGCTGCGGAGGCGGCAGGCTTCCTGAACAGCCGCTCCGTTGACGGCGGTACCGTTTTGGGACCCCAGGTCCTCCAGGTACACCGCTCCATTGGCGGAAAACACCCGGGCGTGCCGCCTGGAAATCGTCTGGCTGTCAAAGGAGATGTCGCAGCTGCCGTCCCGGCCTACGATCAGCTGGTCCGTAAGGGAAAACTCCGTCCTGCCGCTGGACAGCTGTCCCGCCAGCACCTCCAGACGAAGGAAGATCCCCTCCTCCACCGGCTCCCGAGGGGCGGGAGGCGGCACATTCGGGGCGTTCCGGCGTCTGCGCCGTCCGGCGGCTACTGCCGCGACCACGATCACCGCCAGCACCACGGCCCCGCCGGCGGCCAGGGGCAGCCACTTGAGGCCGCCGTCTCCAGCTGCCGTCTCCCCCCCGGAAGCGGGCGTGGTCTCCGGCGTGCTGTCCGGAAGCTGCACAGGCGGCACATCCTCCGCCGGGGTCTCCCCCGAAAGAGCCGGGAAAGTCACCTGCCGCGCCGCCCGGCACAGCAGGGTCCCGTTGGAGGCGAAGGTGACAGATACCTCCCCTTTCCCGCCCTCGGTCTGGTAGCTCCCCAGGTCGAAACCGGTGACATAGAGCCGCCCGGTCTCCTCCGTCAGAGTCTCCGCCGCCCGGGCAGCCTCCTCCCTGTCCCCGGCCCGGAGGCAGCTGCCGCCGCTGGCCTCCACCAGGGTGAAGAGGCTCTCCAGGGCGGCCGCGTCCTCCCCGACGCCCAAGGCGTGGACCATCACGTCGGAGTCCTCCAGCCGCTGCAGTGTCTCCTCATAAGTCTCGACACCATTGGGATCGTACTCCACTGCGTCGGTGAGCACCACCATGCTCCTCAGCTCGCCCCCCTGGCGTGGGATGGCCTCCAGGCAGTCCAGGGCCCCCTGGATACCGTTCTGGAGCTTGGTGCTCCGGGCCTCATACCGGAGCTCCGCCGCCGCCTGGGGCAGCGTCTCCGCCGTCAGGTCCTCCGCCGCCACGGCAAATTCCTCCCCGAAGGTAGCCAGGGTGAAGCGGGTGTTCTCCCCCGCCCCCGCCGCCAGAGCCTCCGCGAAAGCAGCTATCTCCCCGGCATAGGCGGGCATGGAGGTGGAACAGTCCACCAGCAGCAGATAGGTCACCGGGGCCCCCGCCTGGCGCACCGTCTCCATGGCCTGGGAGGCGGGGAAGGTCCGGCCGTCGATCTTCGCCTCCGCCTGGGTGACGGGCTGGTCCGTGCCGGTGAGGTCCACATAGGTCACCAGGGTCTGGTCGTACACAAAGGCCCGCACCAGCTCCGCCTCGGGGGCCGCCAGGGCTGCGGTTCCCAGCAGGGACAGCACCAGGGCCGCCGTCAACAGACACAGCAGTCGTTTCATGGCTCCTCCTCCACAAACACCGTGATCACAGAGAAATTATCATTGCCCGGCGGGGCGCGGCGAATGTGGCGCAGCAGCATTCCCTCCGCCCACTGCTCCGGCGCGGCAGACTTCAGCCAGTCCACCAGCATCTCCTCCTGGTATACATATTCCCAGAAGCCGTCGGTGCAGAGGAGGAAGGCGTCGCCGCCCTTTACGGCGGCCTCGCCGCTGTCCCCTTTGGCATTCGGCTTTCCCAGCACCCGCAGGAGGCTGGAGCGGTCGTCGTCGTGATAGACGTCCATGGCGTTGATCTCCCCCGCCAGAAACTTCTTGTAGGTCACCGAGTGGTCCCCGGTGACAAAGGCCGTCTTTCCGCCGGAGAAGCGGTAGAGCCGGGAGTCCCCGGTGTGGCCCCACACCGCCTTCCCGCCCCGGATGTCCAGGGCCACGGCTGTAGTCCGCATCTCCTCCTGGCCGGGGATCCTCTGGCCGTCCAGCACCGCCTGGTTGGCCGCCTGGAAGATCTCCTCCATGACCGTCTGAGTCATCTCCTCCCGATCGGTGCAGCCCTGCAAAATGGCCTCGGCAGCCAGGGCGGAGGCCACCTCCCCCCGGCTGTGGCCCCCGAGACCATCGGCCACCACGAAGATCCCGCTGTTCTCCTCCGCGGCCCAGCAGATCCGGTCCTCGTTGTGGGGCCGTCCGCCCCGGTTGGTATATCCATATGCGGAAATCTTCATGGCTTACTCCACATCCAGGTACACGGTGTTCTCCACCTCGCCCAGATAGATAGCGCTCTTGGGAGGCAGTTTCACCGGAGCCTCCGGGGCGATGCGCTGACCGCCGGCCAGGAAGGTACCGTAGGTGGAGTGGAGGTCGGTGACCACGAACATCCCCTCCTGGGCGTCAAAGTAGACCTGGCAGTGGTGGGAGCTGACGCCGGGGGTGCCGTCCTGATACACCAGGCGGCAGGTGGCGCTGTCCCGGCCCAGCTGCACCGGCTGGCGGTGGAGCTGCACCACCAGATTGCCGTGCTGAGGCGCGGCGGAGCGCAGAATGGGGGATTTCTCCTTCTCCTGCTGCTGGGGCGGCTGCTGGGCAGCGGCCTTGGCGGCCTTCTTCTTTTTGCTGCTGCGGCTGATGAGCAGGATCACCACGATGAGCAGCAGCACCACCGCGCCGCCGCCCGCGGCCAGCACCAGCATGTTGGAACCGCTGGCCTCCGGAGCCATGTCATAGGCGATGTTGTTGCGCTGGAGCATGGGCAGGATCTCCCCTACGCTGACGGCGTAGAACAGGTTCTGGTCCAGGTTGGACCCGGCGGTGTTCACGCCCAGCACCATGCCGTCGCTGTCGGTAAGGGGGCCGCCGGAGTTGCCGCCGCTGAGGGCTGCGTCGGTCTGGATGAGCTTCCTGCCGGTGCCGCTCTCGGTGAGGAGACGGCTGATGCTGCCGGTGGTGACGGTGGCGTCGCTCTTGCTGTAGGAGGTCACCGCCTGGACGGTGGCGTCCGCCGCCAGGGGGTAACCCACGGCGTAGACCTCATCGCCCAGCATCTCCTCCAGGGGCTCCCGCATCAGGAGGGGAGCCCGCTTGTCCGTGGGCGCCTCCAGCTTCAAAACGGCGATGTCCTTCTCATAGTCGTAATCCACCAGATAGGCCTCCGCCTCGTCGTCCTTGTCAAAGACCACCTTCAATTCACCGCCGCCCAGGGCTTTTCCCGCCAGGATGAAATCCTCCACCACATGGCAGTTGGTGACGATGTACTGGGGGTTCTCCCCCTGCTCTCCCACAAAGAACCCGGTACCCCGGAGGTAGGACATGGTCCCGTCGGCGTCGGGGGCCCCGGCGTAGAGGAGGATAATGCCGTCCAGGGTGCTCTGATCAAAGGCCGCCATAGCCGGCAGGGATGTGGCCGCCAGCATCAGGGCCGCCACAAAGGCGGCGAGAATGATCCGTACTCGTTTCATGTTCTTCTCTCCTATCTTGTCGTTGTGCAGGCGATCATCACGCCGGTGTAGTTGTCCTGCTCCAAGACCCGCTTCTCCAGCACCATGGTCTCCAGCAGGGCACAGCCCTCCTGGGGCTCAAGAGACATGGCCTCCAGCAGCTCCGCCGGCGTCAATACGCCGCTGATGCCGTCGGAACACAGCAGGAGCACATCTCCCGGCTCCAGCGGCAGGGGCCTCAGGCTCTGGTCCGCTGTGTGGAGATCCTGCATCCCCACAAAAGCGGTGAGCCGCCGGGCATCCTCGTGCTCCTCCGCCCGCTGCTTTTCAATGGGCTCTCCCGCAAGCTCCTGGAGATAGAGGTCGTTGAGACAGGTGTGCTCCCGGTTGAGCTGAAACACGCCGCCGTTTCGCTTTAAGAAAATGGCGCTGTCCCCCACGCTGATCCAGTGGAGAGCATTGTCGAAAATCCGCACCGCCACGACGGTGGTGCCGCCCCGTCCGGCAAAGCGCTCAAAAAGCCCGTCGCTGGCGGCAAAGACGCCCTCCCGGAGCTGCTGGGGCACATCTCCCTCCTCCCGCAGGGCGCGAAAGAGCTGAGTGAGGGCGTCCACCGCCCCCTCGCTGACAGCCTTGCCGTCGGACATGCCGCCCATCCCGTCGGCCACCACGGCGAAAAGGCCCTCCCGCTGCAGCGCGGCGGCGTCGGCGGCGTTGCAGAGGGCGAAGGAGTCCTCCTGGCCCTCCCGGTCCCCCATGCCCTGGACGTTGGCGGCCCGGAAGCGGAGGCCTCCGCCCTCCAGCTTCACCGTCTCCAGGTCCTCTGTCACCCGCCGCCGGCGGCCGAAGAGGCCGTCAAGGATTCCCATGGTCCTCCTCCTTCTTCCAGGTGAACCGCTCCCCGCACAGGGGCACGAAGAGGAGCTTGGTGGCGCCGAAGTCGATGAGGTCGTAGGCCTTCAGGGGCATGGCGGCAAAGACCTCCTCCCCGTTGAGGTAGACGATGTTCCGCCCGTCCCCGGGGATCAGGTTGAAGCGGTTGTTCCGGTCGCTGTAGCTGATCTTGGCGTGGTTTTCCTGGGAAATGGTCCGGTCGCCGGTGATGACGATGTCCATCCGGTCGCCCCGGCCGATGGCGTTGATGCCGCCCCGGACGGTGTAGCTCTTGCCCCGGCTGGGGCCCTCCACGCAGGCCAGCCAGCCCACCACCGGGTCAAAGCCCATCTCCTGCTGCATCATGCCCACGGTCTTCCCCGCCGCCAGGACGCTGGGCCCTCTGGGGGGCATGGTCTCGGCGGGAGGCTCCGGCGCGGGAGCGCTCTGGGCGGGGGCGTAGCCCCGGGGCGGCATGGTCTTCTGGGGGGCCGTTACCGGGGTGGGGGCGTAGCCTCTGGGGGGCTGGGTCTTCTGAGGGGCGGTCACCGGGGTCTGCTGGGTCAGGGGGGCCGTCCGCTGAGGGGCGGTCACCGGGGTCTGGGACAGCGGCGCGGTCCGGCCCGGGTCGGTGGCCCGGATGGGGGCGGTGCGGCCCGCCGCCGCCACGGTGATCTGGCGGTTGGTGTTGCAGTAGGGGCAGGTGGGGTACTTCTCCGGGTCGTAGAGATGGCCCCGCCCGCATTCGATCTGTGCCATGG
>CALXDB010000110.1 GCA_944386955.1 uncultured Oscillospiraceae bacterium | reverse complement strand
GCAGGGTGACGAACATGAGGGAGGGACCCCGGTCCGGGGCGATGCCGAAGGCGAAGACGGCGGGCATGATGGCCAGAGCAGCCAGCATGGCGGCCAGGGTGTCGAAGATGGCGGTGTTCACCGAGGCCTTGGGGATGTCCTCGTCCTTGCTGAGGTAGGAGCCGTAGACGATCATGCCGGAGCCGGTGATGGACAGGGAGAAGAAGGCCTGTCCCATGGCCATGACCCAGGTGTCCTTCTCCAGAAGCGCCTCCCAGTCGGGAACAAAGAGAAACTTGTAGCCCTCCACCGCGCCGGGCAGCAGGGCCACCCGCACCGCCAGGATGATAAATAAGATGTAGAAGGCGGGCATGAGGACCTTGTTCACCTTCTCGATGCCTTTCGTAGCGCCGAAGAGGAGGATGGCCACTGCGGCGGCCACCACCACCGTATGCCAGCCCACATTGCCGAAGGTGGCAGACATCTGGCTGAAAAGTTCAGCGGAGTCAGTGGTGAGGAAGGCGCCGGTAACACTGTTGCTGAGGGCCTTCAGCACCCAACCCACAATAACAGCGTAGCCGATGGCGATGCCAAGGGACCCGAAAAGGGGAATCCAGCCCAAAAGATAACCCAGCTTGCCCTTCCCCCGCTTGGCCCAGCAGTACTCATAGGAGCCCAGAGTGCCGGTCTTAGCCCGACGGCCGATGGCAAACTCGGCGGAGAGACCTACCAAACCGAAAAGGATAACAAAGAGAAGATAAGGAATCAGGAAGGCCCCACCGCCGTACTGCCCCAGGCGGTAGGGGAACATCCAGATGTTGCCCATGCCCACAGCGGAGCCTACGCAGGCCAGCACGAACCCCACAGAGGAGGCAAAACTGCCGTTGCGGTGGCCATGGGTAGGATTGTGTTCAGATCGATGCATCAGTAACTCACCTCGTAAAACATTTCAAACACTTTGCTTTAAAGCGATGCAGAGCTGATTATACAGGATATTGCCGCCATTGACAAGTGGGTGCGGCGTTTTTTCTCCTTCCGGCAGACATCGCTCCGCAAAACCGGAGAGGCGCCGCTTCCGCGACGCCTCTCCGGCTGTGGTCCATCCTTTTTCGCCCCGCGGCTTTTGACGCCGCCAGGGCGCTCGTTTCACAATTGCTCCTGCAGCCGGTCCAGCAGAGCGGTGGCGATGTACCAGGCGGTCTCATAGCGGACGAAGGACAGGGTGTTCCGATCCCACAGGATCCGCAGTTGGGGCGGGAACTCCTCGTCCCCCTCCCAAAACTGGAACACCACCGGGAAGAAGGGAAACACCTCCAGTATATACCCCACGTCCCCCACCGGGAAGGGCTGCCCGCCCATGTCCCGGCACACCGCTGCCAGCTTCTCCGTTCTCCCGGAGAACTGCGTCTCATAGGGGGCGTAGAAGGGCCCCTCTCCCACGCCGGGGTGGTGGATCCCCAAATCGTTGATGGTCCGCCACTGACCGGACAACACGCCTGGCTTCTCCCGGCACAAGGCGTCAAAAATGGAGAGATAGGCGTTGAAATCTGCCTGCGTCCCTTCCTTCTTCAGGAAGATCTCCCCTGTGACCGTAGAGATCCGGTAAGGCCGATGGAGGAAGGACACCAGGAGCCACTCCCCCTCCCGCTTCAGGCCGAACCGCTCGGCGATCTCCGCCGGGTCCCACTGGAGAAACCTCGCCCGTGCATCGGCAATGTGCCGGTCGTAGTTGGACGTCCGCTCCCCCATACTCAGCCCTCCCAGCCGCCGGCCACAGTGCTGAGGATGTTCTCCCGGGCGGCGCGGACGTGGCGCACTGCCAGTTCCTCCGCCTGCTCCGCATCTCCCGCCGCCAGCGCCTTGAAAATGTCCCGGTGCTCCTTGGAGGAGGCGTGGGCGCGCTGGTTGATAGACACCGACTGACGGCGGTGGCGCTGCAGCTTTTTATTGAGCATCACCAGTTCCTTTTCGAAAACCCGACTGCCGCAGGCGGCGTAGATGGCCTCGTGGAACCGGCTGTCCGACTCCAGGATCCGATCCGGCATCTGCCGGTCTACATAAAACTCCTGCAACGTAATGATCTCATCCAGCTCCTGAAGCTGCTGACGAGTGATGTGGGCACAGCAGCGGGCGGTAGCCAGTCCCTCCAGACGCTCCCGGATGTCCAGAATGTCCATCAGATCCTCCGGCGTGATGCCTACCACCACGATGCTCTTCCCCCGGCTCTCCACCAGGTCGTCCTGCTCCAGCCGGCGCAGAGCCTCCCGCACCGGGGTGCGGCTCACCTTCAGCCGCTCGCTGAGCTTCAGTTCGGTGAGAATGTCTCCCCGCTGGTAGACCCCGCTGAGGATGTCCCGCTCCACCTGCTCATAGACGATATCCGCCAAAGACGTGACCTTTGTGATGGCCATGAAGCACCTCTCAGCACTGGAAGCGGCCCGGGGCCAGCTCCTCGATCTTCTCCTCCAGTTCCCGGCGGCCCAGAGTACTCTGCCGACCGTTCTCGTACTCCTCGTCCACCCAGGCCTTCAGCTCCACAACCAAAGGATCGGTCTTGGCCACGGCGGCATCGCCGGTGAGGTCGTAATTCTCGTTGATCCAGTAGGCGATGCCGGCGAGACCGGAGGTCTTGCTGATCATCACCGAGGCGGGCCGGTTCAAAAGCTTCTTGGTATCGAAGATGTTGTAGATCTCCTCATCCTTCAAAAGGCCGTCGGCATGGATGCCCGCCCGGGTCACGTTGAAGTTGCGGCCCACAAAGGGGGTGTTGTCGGGAATATCATAGCCAATAGACCGACGGAAGTAGTTGGCGATGTCGGTGATGGCCGTGGTGTCCATGCCGTCCAGGGTGCCCCGGAAACCGGCGTACTGGAAGACCATGGATTCCAGGGGGGTGTTGCCTGTCCGCTCGCCGATGCCCAGGAGGGTGCAGTTGACGGCGCTGGCGCCGTACATCCAGGCGTGGCCGGCATTGGCGGTAGCCAGATGGAAATCGTTATGGCCATGCCACTCCAGGCACTGGCTGGGCACATCGGCGTAGTGGCGCAGGCCGTAGACGATGCCCGGCACGCAGCGGGGCAGCGTGGACCCGCCGTAGGGCACGCCCAGGCCCAGGGTGTCGCAGGCCCGGATCTTCACCGGGATCCCCGCCTCACGGGACAGAGCCTGGAGGGCGTTGACGAAGGGCACCACAAAGCCGTAGAAATCCGCCCGGGTCAGATCCTCCAGGTGACAGCGGGGAATGACGCCGGCGTTGAAGGCCTCCTTCACCGTGGCCAGGTAGGTGTCCATGGCCTGGCGGCGGTTCATGTGCAGCTTCTTGAAGATGTGGTAGTCCGAGCAGCTGACCAGGATCCCCGTCTCCGGGATCCCCATGTCCGCCACCAGCTTGAAGTCCTGGGGCGTGGCCCGGATCCAGGAGGTGATCTCCGGGAAGCGGAGTCCCAGCTCCCGGCAGCGGTCCAGCGCCTCCCGGTCCTTCTTGCTGTAGATGAAGAGCTCCGTCTGGCGGATAATGCCCTTGGGGCCGCTGAGGCGGCTCATCAGCTTGTACAGCTCCACGATCTGCTCCACGGAGAAGGGCTCCATGGACTGCTGGCCGTCCCGGAAGGTGGTGTCGGTGATCCAGATCTCCTCCGGCATGCTCATGGGCACCCGGCGGTGGTTGAAGGGGATCTTGGGCGCATCTTCATAGTTAAAGGCGTCCCGGTACAAAACCGGCTCCGCCACATCCTGCAGCTGATACTTATAGGACTTCTGCTCCAACAGGTGAGAGGAATTGGACAGTTCAAGCATGATTGAGCACCTCCTGTATAATTGTATACAATAATACACGGGGGAATTCCACCTGTCAACCCCTTTTGGCCAAATTTCCCGAAAATTTCGCTTTTTCTCTCCATTGTCTTTCGTAGAAAGACAAGAACTCCCCGCGTTGGCCGTGCGTACCTCGTTATAACCTGCACCATTCTGGCAGGTGGGTCGCCTCCAACGGGCTTTATCGCTTCCAACTTCCAACCGCAGACAGCAGTCGGGAGGCCTGCGAACCACCAATTGATCCGGCATCCCGTATAACGAAATGTGGGTTAAAAAAAGATACGTCACGCACCACGCAGGGAGAACTAAACAGGGGATCTCCGAGGGGCTATGAAATTTTATTTCTATTATGGGAACCTTTTGGGAAAAATATCGTCTAATCCGGGCAGAGGAAAAAATTACTCCTCCCCATCCTCCTCATCCTGGAACAGCCGCTCCATAAAGAGATCGTACATCTCCTGCAGCTCCTCGTCAGAGTCCAGGGTGGAGAGCATCTCCTCTCCGTTTTCCACGATCTCCTTGAGGATGATGAGACCGTACTCCTCATCGTCTTCGTTGGCGTCCTCCGCCACAGTGGGGAAAAAGGCCATATAGGTCACGCCGTTGTGCTCCATGGCGTCCATATATTCCAGCTCGATATCGTTGCCGTCCTCATCGGTGATGGTGATAAAATCAGGACCAAAGGCTTCGCTCATATCGCGCACCCCCTTTCCGTGTCTCTATTGTAGCGTGGTTCTGTGAAAAATGCAAGTCCCCCCGACCAGGAAATTACAGCGGACGCTTTCAGGGAAATTAGGCCTTTTCATCGGGAGAAAGGTGTGGTAAGATATAATGTGATTGCGACCCGGCGGCGGAACAGGAGGCACGCTTCCGGGGTGTTTTAGAAGTGGGAAGATCATGAAAAGAAGGAGGCTTCCGTTATGGAGAACCATCAGGGCAGGCGGGTCGAACACAAGCAGGCCCCGCCCCCGTCCCAGAACCGGACGCGCCGCAAAAAACGGGATCCGCGCCGCACCGCGGCCACTGTGTTCAAAGTGCTGGGCACACTGTGCCTCATCGGCGTGCTGTCCATCGGCATTTTTGCCTGGATCTTCATGCAGTATGTGAAGACCACTCTGGCGCCGGACCTGAATATCGACCTGGACGACTTTACCATGAACCTCTCCTCGGTGATCCTCTATGAGGACGACAACGGGGAGTGGCAGGAGCTGGAGACCCTGTTCGGCACAGAGAACCGGATCTGGGTGGACTATGAGAACATTCCCAAGTACGCCTGGCAGGCCGCCGTGGCCATCGAGGACGAGCGCTTCTTTGAGCACAACGGCGTGGACTGGAAGCGCACAGGCGGCGCGGTGATCAACATGTTCTTCGGCATGCGCAACACCTTCGGCGGCTCCACCATCACCCAGCAGGTAATCAAGAACGTCACCGAGGACGACTCCGCCACCGTCAAGCGGAAGGTGACGGAGATCTTCCGGGCCCTGGAGCTGGAGAAGAACTATGACAAGGATGAGATCCTGGAGGTCTACCTCAACAAGGTCTACTTCGGCTCCAGCGCCTACGGCATCGGCGCAGCCGCCAAGACCTATTTCGGCAAGGAGGTCCAGGACCTGAGCCTGGCTGAGTGCGCCAGCATCATCGCTATCACCAACAATCCCTCCAAGTATAACCCCCTCCGCTCCTCCTTCATCATCTCCCACGACACCGGAGAGGTGGATGAAAACGGGGATACCATCTATGAGGACTGGACCTGTACCCAGTGGAACAAGTACCGCCAGGAGCTGATCCTCGCCAAGATGCTGGAGCTGGGCATGATCGGCCAGGAGGAGTACGACCAGGCCGTGGCGGAGAAGCTCATCTTTGTGGGCACCCCGGAGTATGAGGCTCTCCACGGCACGGACACCGTGGAGGAGGAGTCCACCGACAACGGCGCCTGGTCCTACTTTGTGGATCTGGTGTTTGAGGACGTGAAGAACGCCCTCATGGACGAGTTCGGCTACTCCGCCGAGACCGCCGTGGACCTCATCTACAACGCCGGCTATCGGATCTATGCCACCATCGATCCGGAGATCCAGAAGATCGCCGAGAGCGTCTATGAGGATGTGAGCAACCTCAACTATCAGGCCCCCAACGGGGACCAGATGCAGTCGGGCATCACCATCATGGACCCCTACAACGGCTATGTGGTGGCCTCGGCGGGCGGCATCGGGGAAAAGACCGGCAAGCGGACCCTCAGCTACGCCACTGCCAAGCGGCCCTGCGGCTCCGCCATCAAGCCTTTGTCGGTGTACGGCCCCGCCATTGAAAACGGAGTCATCACCCCCGCCTCCGTCTACGACGACTATCCCCTGAAGCTCAACGACCGGGGCACCGGCGGCTACCCCAAGAACGACCCCTCCCGCTACCGGGGCCTGGTGACCCTCAGCACGGCGGTGAAGTACTCCGTGAACACCGTGGCGGTTCGGGTGATCCAGGAGCTGGGCTACGCCACCAGCTACGACTACATGGTCAACAAGCTGAACTTTGACCTGGACCCCAAGGACCTGGCGGAGGCCCCCCTGGCCATGGGCGGCTTCACCTACGGCGTCAGCACCCAGGAGATGGCGGCGGGCTACTGCGCCTTCATCAACGACGGCATCTACACCGTGCCCCGGTCCTTCATCCGCATCGAGGACGACAACGGCAACTTGATTTTGGACAACGAGGCGGAGAGCTGGAAGGCCTTCAGCGACACCACCGCCTACCAGATCAACACCCTCCTCAAGGAGGTCATGCGCTCCGGTACCGGCACCCTGGCCCAGATCAGCGGCATGACCACCGCCGGTAAGACCGGTACCACCAGCGACAACTACGACCGCTACTTCGTGGGCTACACGCCCTACTACTGCGCCGCCGTGTGGGTGGGCTACGGCTACAACCGCACCGTGGTGGTCAACGGAGGCAACCCGGCGGCTATCCTCTGGTACAAGGTTATGAGCCAGGTCCACGAGGGGCTGGAGAACAAGGACTTCAACACCCCCTCCAGCGGACTGCAAACCCTGCGCGTGTGCACCAAGAGCGGCCTTCTGCCCGGTGACGGCTGTCCCACCCAGTCGGTGACGGTCACCGCCGGAAATGCCCCCACGGAGACCTGCACCATGCACGCCACCGTGGAGGTCTGCACCGAGAGCGGGCAGCTGGCCGGGGAGTTCTGCCCGGAGGAGTGCCGGGAGACCCGCACCGTCTGCACCTATGACCGCCAGGTGGTCTACCTGCCCACCGGCGCCACCACCATCGATCCGGAGACCGGCGAGGAGGTGGTGACGGGCACGCCCATCACCGCCGAGGACAGCGGGGAGCTCCTCTCCTCCCTCCAGGCGGCGGGCACCTGCGCCGTCCACACGGAGCCCGTGGTGGATCCCAATAATCCTCTGGATCCCAACGATCCCAACTATGATCCCGATAACCCCTACCTGCCGGTGGATCCTGACGACCCCAATTATGACCCCGATAATCCCAATCCGCCGACAGACCCCGACGATCCCAACTATGACCCCGACGACCCCAATCAGCCGGACGAACCCAATGTACCCGACGAGCCCGACGAACCGGGCGGCAACAATCTGGGGGACTGGCTGGGCGGTCTTCTGGGGAACTGAATCTCTCTTCCCTCTGCGGCAGAGCCGCCGGGACGGCCATCAGGTCGCTCCGGCGGCTTTCTCTTTTCAGTCTATCCGGCGGAAAAGGGAAATAAATTGTGAACAATGCTGCCGCGTCCATATTTATTCTTGCAGTTTGCGAAGTTTTGCTGTATACTATTGTGGTGTTTTGGGGATTTGGGGCCTCTTCCCCGCCCAAACGGTAAGATGAAGATAAGTGAAAGGATTTGAATGTCATGAGTGCATCCCGCGAGCGCAAAAAGCGCCAAGAATACATTGCCGGCGGCGGCGTAGACAAGAAGGCCGCCCGGGAGGCGGAGCAGAAGGCCGCTGAGCGCAGAAGCAATCTCTTCTACGGCGCTATTGCCGTGGTGTTCGTCGTTGTGACCGTGGCCCTGCTGCTGATCAACAGCGGCATTTTCAAGCGCAATACCACCGCCGTCACTGTGGGCGAGGATACCTACTCCGCCGCCGACCTGAGCTATTACTACATGCTGTCCTACAGCCAGCTGTACAGCCAGTACGGCTCTCTCTTCTCCTACATCGGTCTGGATTCCTCCCAACCCTTCTCCTCTCAGGCCGCCTGGGGCTCCACCGAGGAGGACGCCCAGACCTGGGACGAGTATTTTAAGGAGCAGGCCGTGGAGATGATGAAGTTCGTCACCGCCGCCAACACCGCCGCCGAGGCGGAGGGCTTCCAGCTCCCCGAGGAGGCTGAGCAGAATATTGCCAACGCCATCCAGGAAATGAAGGACGCCGCCAAGACCAACGGCGTGTCCTACAAGACTCAGCTCACCGCGTACTATGGCAACCTGATGACCTCCGGCATTTTTGAGGAGAACGTGCGGGAGTATTACACCGCCGCCGCCTATGAGCAGGCCTATTTGGATTCTCTCACCTACACCGACGAGGATCTGGAGGCCGCCTACGCCGAGGACCCCGAC
>CALXDB010000109.1 GCA_944386955.1 uncultured Oscillospiraceae bacterium | reverse complement strand
TGGTTCTAAGCCAACTTTTGGTGACTTTTCTTTGGCGAGAAAAGTCACCCGCCGGAGGCACAAACACCTATCAAAATGCCGTCGGCTACGGGAAAAATGAAACGATCCCCGACAGAAAGTCAAAAAAGCGGCGGCCTCCGTACCACGGGAGGCCGCCGCAAGGCCGAAAAAGCAGGGGGTGCGAGGGGGCGAGCCCCCTCATTCTATTAATATCCTCTCCGCCGGTTGGGGGTATACCGCAGGGGCTCCCCGGCGGCGTACCGCTCCAGATTCTCCAAAAACATGTCCACCACCCGGTCGCAGGTGTAGGGGAGGGCCATGTCACCGGCGCAGTGAGGCGTTAGAATCAGCCGGGGCGTCTGCCAGAGGGGGTGTTCCGGCGGCAAAGGCTCCGGCACCGCCACGTCCAGGGCCGCGCCCCCCAGGCGGCCGCCCCGCAGGGCGTCCACCAGGGCCTCCTGGTCCACCGCCGATCCCCGGCCCACATTCACCACCACCGCGTCGTCGGGCAGCAGCTCGATCCGGGCCCGGTTCAGGATCCCCTCTGTCTCCAGAGTCTCCGGCAGACACAGTACCAGCGCGTCGGTGCCCGGCAGCAGTTCCTCCAGCTGCCGAATGGCACAGACCCGGTCAAAGGCCGGGTCCGCCGGTTTTGTCACGTCCCGCCGCACCCCGGTGACAAAGGCCCCCATGGCCCGGGCCAGCCGGGCGGTCTGGGTCCCCACATCCCCCATGCCTAAAAGGGTGAGCCGAAGGCCGTGAATGGACCGGATCCGCTCCACCCGCCGCCAGTCCCGGCGGCGCATCCGCCGCTGGACCTCCGGCATCTGCCGCAGCAGCATCAGCAGCACCATGATCACATGCTCGGAAATGGCTACCCCGTAGGCCCCGGCGGCATTGGTGAACAGACAGTTGGGGTTGGCCCAGGCACCGTCGGAGAGATAGGGGTCGATGCCCGCATAGGAGCAGGCGAACCACTTGAGGTTCCGCCCCCGGCGAGTCACCTCCTCCGCGTGGTGGCCGAAAAAGATCTCATAGTCGTCCAGGACCGGTAAAACCTCCTCCGCCCGGGCGAAATAGTCCACCAAAAACCCCAGCCGGGCGGCGGTCTCCCCAATCAGTTCCTTGTGCTCCGAGGTGAGAAAATCATCCATGACCGCAATCCGTCTCATCACAATTCCTCCAAGATTCGTTCCGCCACATGGATGCCGTCGCTGGCGGCGGACATGATGCCCCCGGCGTAGCCAGCCCCCTCGCCGCAGGGATAGAGCCCTCCGATGACGGAGCAGTACCGCTCCTTGTCCCGCAGGATCCGCACCGGGGCGCTGCTGCGGCTCTCCACCGCCGTCAGCACCGCATCCGGCTGGGCATAGCCAAGGATCGGTCCAGCGTCGATTTCCGGCAGGGCCTGGGCGATGGCCCGAGTTACAAACTCCGGCAGGCACTGCCGAAGATCCGTAAATCGGACGCCGGGGCGGTAGGTGGGCTTTACCTTCCCCGGACCTGTCGAGGGCCGGCCTGCCAGAAAATCCTCCACCCGCTGGGCCGGAGCGATGAAGCCTCCGCCCCCCAGGCGGTAGGCATCCTCCTCCAGCCGCCGCTGGAAGGCGATGCCCGCCAGGGGGTGGGGGGAACCAAAATCCGCCGGGGTAACGTTCACCAAAAGCCCGCCGTTGATGTTCTCTCCATCCCGGGCGTAGAGGCTCATGCCGTTGGTCACCAGCCGCCCCTCCTCCGAGGCGGAGGCCACCACCGTCCCGCCCGGGCAGACGCAGAAGCCGAACACCGTCCGGCCGCCGTCCACATGGCGGGAGATGGTGTAGCTGGCGGCGGGGAGGCCGGGACGCCCGGCACATCTGCCGTACCGGGCGGCGTCCATGCCCCGCTGGAGGTGCTCGATCCGCACTCCCACGGCGAAGGGCTTGGCCTCCATGGGCACCCCGCGGCTGTAAAGCATTTCCACCGTATCCCGGGCGCTGTGCCCAAGGGCCAGCACCAGGTGCTCCGCAGGCAGGGTGTAAAGGCCCTCGGGCCCCCGGACGGTGATCTCCTTCACACGGCCGCCCTCCAGGGTCACGTCCGTCATTTGGTGGTGAAAGCGGATGTCTGCCCCCAGCTCCAGCAGCGTCCGCCGCATGTTTCGGAGGGCGATGTGGAGCATGTCGGTGCCGGCGTGGGGTTTGGCGTCGATCAGAATGGAAGCAGGAGCCCCAAACTCCACCAGCTTGCCCAGGATGTACCGGTGGCGGAGGTCCCGGGTACCGGTGTTCAGCTTGCCGTCGGAAAAGGTCCCGGCGCCCCCCTCGCCGAACTGGACATTGGAGGCGGTGTTCAGCTTGCCGCTGCGCCAGAAGGCCTCCACGTCCCGCTGCCGCTCCTCCACAGGCGCGCCCCGTTCCAGGAGGATGGGGGGGACCCCGGCCTGGGCCAGGATCAGGGCGCAGAAGAGGCCAGCGGGCCCCGCACCCACCACCACCGGCCGCACCGCCGGGGCCTTGGCGCCCCGGGGGGGCTGGTACTTCTCCTTGACCGCCTTGGTGACCCATCTGGAGCGGCACTTTTTCAGCACCTTCCCCTCGTCCTCCACCGCGGCGTGGACAGTGTACTCCCAAACCGCCTCCTCTCCCCGGGCGTCCAGGGACCGGCGGACCGGGTGGAGGGACCGAATGGCGGTCTCCGGCACATGGAGAGCCCTGGCCGCCAGGGGCAGCAGTTGGGTCTCCGGCAAGCCGGGGGACAGTCTCAGTTTCTCGATCTTCAGCATGGCGGTGTCTCCTTTTCTCCCGGCGGGGAGGGGATTCCGCCGGATTTTCTCGCAGATCTTTTTTATTATTATAAAGGTGTTCTTCAGGAAGAGCAACCAAATTGTTAATGAGATCTGCAAAATTTCTTCATACTTTGGACATAATCCTCCCGTATAATGCAACCATAGCAAACAGGAACTCTCTCAAGGAGGTTGAGAATATGAGCTTCAACAATGATTATGATTCCTTCTATCGTCCCACCCGGCACCAGGAACAGCCGGAACCCTCTTACGACGACAGCCAGCCGCTGACCGGTCAGGTCATTGACAGTGAACCCCAGGGAAGCCCCAGGAAGAGGAAGTCCCGCCGTGGACTGAAGGTGATCGCCTTCGCCCTGTGCGGCGTGCTGGTGTTCGGCGGAGTCTTCGGGCTGGGGTACGCAGCCCAGGGCCTGGTCCGCTCCCTGCGGGGCCAGGAGGCCAACATCTACGTCAGCAGCCGGGAGCCGGTGGAGGTGACGCCGATGGCGGTGGACGGCAAGACCCTCATGAGCTACACCGAGCTCTACGCCTCCAACGTCAACAGCTGCGTCAGCATCAATGTCTCTGAGACCACCAATATCTTCGGCCAGCAGGCCCAGATCGCCGCCTCCTCCGGCAGCGGCTTCATTATCACCGACGACGGCTACATCGTCACCAACTACCATGTCATCGCCGGCAGCGGCACCAGCGGCGTGTCCACCGACGTGAAGGTAACCCTGTACGACGGCACCACCTACGACGCGGAGGTTATCGGCGGCGACGAGGATTTCGACATCGCCGTTTTGAAAATCAGCGCCGACAAGGAGCTGACCCCTGTGGTCATCGGCAGCTCCGACGCCCTGCAGGTGGGCGATGACATCGCCGTCATCGGCAACCCCCTGGGCGAGCTGACCTTCTCCATGAGCGAGGGCATCGTGTCCACCACCGACCGGCTGATCAATGTGGACGGCACCCCCTTCAACATGATCCAGATCACCGCCGCGGTGAACTCCGGCAACTCCGGCGGCCCTCTCTTCAACATGTACGGCGAGGTGGTGGGCATCGTGTCCGCCAAGCTGTCCAGCAGCTCCTCCTCCGAGGCCTCTGTGGAGGGTCTGGGCTTCGCCATCCCCATGGATGACGTCCAGTCCATGATCACCGACATCATCACCAACGGCTATGTCACCAACAAGCCCTACTTGGGCATCTACGGCTCCGACTTCAAGCAGAGCTATATTCCCAACAGCGTCGTCAGCCAGGGTGTGTACGTCTACTCCGTGGAGGAGGGCGGCGCCGCCGACCAGGCGGGCATCCGGGCCGGAGACGTGATCACCAAGATCGGCGACGAGGACATCACCTGCATGGACGACATCACCACCCTGCGCAAGAGCTACGTCTCCGGCGACACGGTGACGGTGGAGTTCTACCGCAGCAACGAAAAGATGACCACGGAGCTCACCTTCGGCAGCATGCCGGAGCAGGACGAGACCACGGAGACCAGCAGCAGCGGCAATACCCAGCAGGCTCCCTCCCAGGATCAGTACTATGATCCCTACGATTTCTTCAACGACTTCTTCGGCGGCGGCCGCTACTATCAGAACGCGGCATAAGGCCATTTGACTTTGCTACCTATCTTTTCTCTCTTTCCTTTCTTTCTCTTTCAACGCCAGAGGGCCCTCCGGGAGATCCCGGAGGGCCCTCTGGTGTCGTTTTGCGTTTTGAAAGCAAAGGTTCAGGCCTGCTGGCGGCGGAGCTCCTCCTCCACCATCCGCAGCTGCTCCACGGTGTTGACGCCGATGAGCTCCGCCCCCTCGCAGGCGCAGCAGGCGTCCACCCGTCCGCCCTCTCTCCGGAGGATAGCGGGCACGTCGGTGAGGTAGTACTCCTGCTGGGCGTTGTCGTTTTTCAGCTGGCTGAGGGCGGCGAAGAGCTTCTTGCAGTCGAAGACGTAGACCCCCACGTTCAGCTCCCGGATGACCTTCTGCTCCGGGGTGCAGTCCCGGTCCTCCACCACGCCCTGGAAATTGCCGTCGGCGTCCCGGAGGATGCGGCCGTAGGGCAAGTCCCAATCGCAGGTGCCGGTGAGGAAGGTGCATGCGTTGCCCTGGCGGACGTGGGCCTCCAGGAGGCTCTCATAGGTGCTGCGGCGGAGGAGGGGCATATCGCCGTAGCAGATGAGGAGGGGGCCGTCGTAGTCGCCCACGGCCTCTCTGGCCACGGCCACGGCGTGGCCGGTGCCCAGCTGAGGCTCCTGAACGGCGTGGGGATAGTCGCCAAAGACCTTCAGCACATCCTCCCGGTGGTAGCCCACTACCAGCACGGTGTCCTCCTTGGGCAGGAAGCTGAGGTTCTGGAGCACATAGTGGAGGAGAGGCTTGCCGTTGGCCTCCCGCATCACCTTGGGCAGGGTGATCCCCTCGGTCTGCAGACGAGTGCCCTTCCCCGCCGCCAGCACGATTGCTTTATACATAGGACGTCCTCCGTTCGTAGTTTGGTCTGGTGTTTCGATTATATCATAACCTTCACAAAAGGCAACCGGGAATCCGTTCCGGCGGCCTTGACAACGGCGAAAAAATTCCCCATAATGGGGCGAGACACAAAGGGGGACCCAACATGAAAGAATTTTTGCTGACGCCGGCGGGTCTGGCGGTGTGTTATCTCCTGGTCATCAACCTCATCGCCTTCTGCATGATGGGGTGGGACAAGCGGCAGTCCAAGCGGGAGGGGGCCCGGCGGACGCCGGAGAAGCGGCTGTTTTTGGCGGCGGTGCTGGGGGGCAGCGTGGGAGCCATTGCGGGGATGTTTCACTTCCGCCACAAGACCCGCCACTGGTATTTCCGCTACGGTCTGCCTGCCATTCTGATTTTGCAGCTGGCAGCGGCAGGCGGGATCTGGTACTGTCTTTGACGTTGATCTGCCAAATATTTCCAATTTACATATTTTTAAGATTAACGATGGCTACCCAATGGCTACCCGACCGGAGCCCTTGCAGCGCAAGGGTTCCCGGTCTTCTTTTTTGTCCATTTTTTCAAATTGGCTACCTTTCGGGCTACCTGGCGTGATTTTTTACCCGCTGAATCCATTGTGCCATAATGGATCGCGTGATCTAAAGCGCAAAAGCTAAGGGGCGATAATACGCCTCTTTTTGCGAACATTTTTCATAGAAATATGTGAAATACATAGCAAAAACGGAGTATATCAAAACCTTATCGAAAATTTACAAGGAGGAAAATCCACCATGAGAAACTTGAAAAAGGTTCTCGCGCTGGTGCTGGCCCTGGTCATGAGCCTGAGCCTTGTCACCATCGCAAACGCAGCTGATTTCACCGATGTCGATGAGATCAACTACAAGGAGGCTGTGGATGTCATGACCGCCATCGGCGTGATCGAGGGTCTTGACACCGGCGCCTTCAATCCCGACGGCACCCTGACCCGTGAGCAGGCTGCTGCCATCATCTGCCGTATGCTGCTGGGCGACGGCGCTGCCAACCTGGGCACCAACACCAGCTCCTTCACCGATGTGGCCGCTACCCGCTGGAGCGCTCCCTACATTGAGTACTGCACCAGCATCGGCATCATCGCCGGCAACGGCAACGGTACCTTCAACCCCACCGGCAAGCTGACCGGTCACGCCTTTGCTAAGATGCTGCTGGGCGCTCTGGGCTATGACGCTGAGGTTGAGCAGTTTGTGAACACCTCCGCTTGGGCTGTCAACGTTGCCAAGTACGCTGTGTCTTCCGGCATTGCTGTTGACGACGTGGTGATGAGCGCTGAGCTGACCCGTGAGCAGGCCGCTCAGATGGCTTTCAACACCCTGACTGCTGTTCTGGTTGACTACAAGGGCGGCACCAACATCACCGCCCCCGACGGCACCTCCGTGGTTGTGGACGCTGAGCGCTATGATGTGACCAACCTGTCCACCAGCGGCTACAAGATGGCTGACAACGACGGCTATATGCAGTTCTGCGAGCAGTACTTCAGCAAGCTGAAGCTGAACGAGGACGGCGAGGACGATCTGAACCGCCCCTCCAACACCTGGATCTATGCCAACAAGTCCATCGGTGAGTATGCCAAGACTCCCACCGTCGTCTACACCGCTTACATGAACAATGACAGCGGCAAGAAGACCGTCAGCTCCGATCTGAAGGGCTACTACTATGGCGGCACTGCTGCTGGCAGCAAGGTCGTTTCCGCTGGTAATGTGGCCTCCACCGACATCGACGCCTCTGACGAGGTCGCCGCTCTGACCGGCAATGGCCGCAGCGTGGAGATCTATGTCACCGATAACATCATCACCGACATCGTGGCTATTGACTCCCAGCTGGTCGAGATCAAGAAGATCACTGACGACGCGGTCACCTTCGTTGGTTCCGCTGTGAACGCCGTGGAGGAGGATGACGACCTGTACAACTTCTTCGCCAACATGGAGAAGGAGGACAAGGTGGTCGTTATCGTTGACGACAACGACGATGTGATCGAGGCTTATGTTCCCGACATGGTCACCGGCAAGTTCACCAAGACCAAGGGTTCTGCTCCCACCACTGAGTATACCGTGGGCGGCGAGGTCTATCAGAAGGCCAACACCGGCTCCGCTTCTGACCTGTCTGCCGGCAACCTGAACAACACCTACACCCTGACCCTGGATAAGTACGGCTACATCCTGGCTGTTGGCGATGAGGAAGTCGCTGACGATGTGTACGCCTATGTCATGGACTACAGCGCCAACGTGAACCGCGGCGACTATGACTATGCTCTGAAGCTCCTGTTCACCGACGGCACCATCGAGTGGGTCGACGTGGCTGAGGTCAACGACGACGTGGTCGCCGATGACGAGGTCGACACCGATGAGATGGCGGCTCTGAAGGGCGAGTTCGTTGCTTACACCGAGGGCGACGATGGTTACGCTGTGACCACCAAGACTGCCACCGCTGTGGACGGCGACATCACCAAGGGTGATTCCACCATCTTCGGCAACAAGACCGCTTCCAACAAGACCATCTTCCTGGTGAAGGACGGCTCTTCCTACACCGTGTACACCGGCATCAAGAACGTTCCCAGCATGAACGTGGCTTCCGGCAAGGGTTATGCTCTGCTGGACGGCAGCGTGGCTCTGATCGTTGTTGTTGACGAGAGCTCCACCACCAGCAACGAGGACCAGGTGTTCATCTATGACACCACTGTTGTTGGTACCGAGAAGGACGGCGACAATGTGGTCAAGTACTACAACGCCATCGTGAACGGTGAGGACACCACCATCGGTGTTAAGGACGGCGAGCCTGTTGCTGTGGGCCTGTTCGTGAACAACTCCTACACCAAGGAGTACATCTCCGATCTGGGCGACAAGTATGACGCTGGTGCCGCTGATACCTCTTCCATCAAGGTCTACACTCAGGCTACTGAGGGCCTGTCCGATCTGAAGCTGAAGAACGGCGTTCTGACCATCGACATGACCTCTGACGACACCTATGTCATGGCCGACGAGTACGAGAGCTGGATCGTCAAGGCTGCTGCCAAGGAAGTGGACGCTCTGTCCCTGGATTCCGACAGCACCATGACCTCTGAGGACATCACCCTGGCTGCTGGCGACTATGTTGTCGTGGTCCTGGACGACGACGGCTATGTCACCAACCTGTA
>CALXDB010000108.1 GCA_944386955.1 uncultured Oscillospiraceae bacterium | reverse complement strand
CGAAATATGCAAGATAAAGTTTAACAAAAATGCGAAATAAATTCTTGACATTAACACTTGTGTTAATGTATAATGAGAATGGTAACATTAACATATTTGCGAAACAAAAATAAGGAGGTGAAAAGCATGAGCAAGGAACTGTTTGTAAAGGCGGAGGAAGTAGCCAGGGAACTGGGTATCTCCAAGCCCTTCGCCTGGGTGAGGTTTAGTGATCATCGGCCGGCCTTTTCAGCCGCTCCATGCCCCTATAATGCGCTCATAGCTGCAGGTGTAGGAGATACGGACGAAGCCCTTGCCCTGAGGACCGAGGGCGAAGCGCACATACTTCGCGCCGCCGCAGGACAGCTTCTTCTCGGTCTCGTCGGACACCGCGATCAGGCCGTGCTTCTCCGCCGGCCAGGACAGCGTAATGGTCTGGCCGCAGTATAGGAAAAAGATGCAATAGATATAAAACGGGTGTTTCTGATACAAAATATTGAAAAACAGCATAATCTTATCTGCCCAACTCCTTCAGCACTGTCTGCCAGAGAACTTTTGCTGTTGGAGGATCCGCCGTTTTCCCTCTGCGGCCCACTGGAGGCGGGAGGAAAGAAATATAAAAATTATCTATAATAGATGATAAAATTTCCAATTTGCTAAAGGAAATTTATCAATGTTATACTAACTTTAACAGACCGGGTTCCTGCCTCCTCTGCGAACAGTTCACAGAGTTCTCTGTCGACGAAAAGAAGGGAGGTGCAATGCAGGCTCCACCAATCTGCCACAGAAACACTATGGCAAGAAAGAGTAACAAACGTATTGCTCAGTATTATGCAGGAGTAGGAACGGTCGCCTGTCTTGTCATCATCAGTGTAGGCGCGGCTACCGCGGAAAGCAAGATTCCAAGTGTGGGAGGCTTACGAGGAGGGCATCCAAATTCTCAATTTCCTGTAACATTTCTTACAACACACCATATTAAAAAGCAGGAGGAAAACAGTATGAACGCGTATGTGGAAAGAGTCATTGAATATGTGAAGAAGCGCCACGGCGACGAGCCGGAGTTCGTGCAGACCGTAGAGGAAGTGTTCAGCTCCATTTCGCCCGTAATCGACGCCCATCCTGAATATGAGAAGGTGGATCTGCTGACTCGCATGGTGGAGCCGGAGCGTATGTTTACTTTCCGGGTCGTTTGGTGTGATGACGCCGGTCAGTGGCACACCAACATCGGTTACCGCTGCCAGTTCAACGGTGCCATCGGCCCCTACAAGGGCGGCCTGCGCTTCCAGCCCAACGTGACTCCCAGCATCATCAAATTCCTGGGCTTTGAGCAGACCTTTAAGAACAGCCTTACCGGTCTGCCTATGGGCGGCGGTAAGGGCGGCAGCGACTTCGATCCCGCCGGCAAGAGCGACGCGGAGATCATGCGTTTCTGCCAGAGCTATATGACGGCTCTCTATCGTTACATCGGGCCCGACATCGACGTGCCCGCCGGCGACATGGGCGTGGGCGGCCGCGAGATCGGCTATCTGTTCGGTCAGTACCGCCGCCTGAAGGGCGTGTGGGAAAACGGCGTGCTCACCGGTAAGGGCTTCACCTACGGCGGCAGCCTGACCCGTCCCGAGGCCACCGGTTACGGCGCGATGTATTACCTCCAGGAGGTCCTCAAGCACGAGGGCGAGGACATCAAGGGCAAGACCATTGCCTGCGCCGGCTTCGGCAACGTGACCTGGGGCATCTGCAAGAAGGCCCACCACCTGGGTGCCAAGGTCGTCACCCTGTCCGGCCCCGACGGCTACATCTACGATCCCGACGGCGTTTCCTCCTCTGTGGAGAAGGTGGACTATCTGGTGGAGATGCGCAACAGCGGCCGCAACAAGGTGAAGGATTATGCCGACAAGTTTGGCGTGCAGTTCTTCCCCGGCGAGAAGCCTTGGGGCGTGAAGGTGGATGTGGCGATGCCCTCCGCCATGCAGAACGACGTCCACATGGAGCATGCCCGGCAGATCGCTGCCAACGGTGTCAAGTACTACATCGAAGTGGCCAACATGCCCACCACCAATGATGCTCTGCAGTTCCTCATGAGCCAGCCCGGTATGATCGTTGCTCCTTCCAAGGCTGTCAACGCCGGCGGCGTGGCCGTGTCCGGCCTGGAGATGAGCCAGAACAGCGAGCGCCTGGTCTGGACCGCCGAAGAGGTGGACGAGAAGCTGAAGGGCATCATGAAGACCATCCATGCCATGAGCGTGGAGGCTGCTGAGGAGTACGGCCTGGGCTACAACCTGGTTGCCGGCGCCAACATCGCTGGCTTCAAGAAGGTTGCCACCGCTATGATGGAGCAGGGCTGCTTCTAAAAAACTGCGGGGCACAGCCTCGTTTGAGTTGAAGCTCCAAAGAGGGCTGGGAGCACTGCTCCCGGCCCTCTTTTTACATTGCGTCTCCATCACCGCATCTCCGCGGGGCACAAAGAATCCCCCGGCCTGAGGACGGGGGATTCTTACAGAAATATGTCTTCAGCAGATCAGCTGTACGTTGTTGGCGGCGAACCACTCCAGCCATTCCGCTGGCGGCTCCCGGTCCGTGATAACGGCGTCGATCTGATCCAGCCCGAAGAGCTTGGTAAAAGCGACTTTTCCGAACTTGGTGTGGTCCGCCAGGAGATAGACCTTCTGGGACCGCTCCACCATCAGACGCTTGATCTCCGCCTCGTCCTCGTCGCTGTCAAAGGCACCGGAGCCCAACTGCAAGCCTTTGCAGCTGACCAGGGCTACATCCATGTTGTACCCTTGGATCGTGTTGCGGGCAATGACGCCCTGGAAGGAATAGGATTTCTTGTTCAGGAACCCGCCCGTTGACATGATCTTGATCTTGGTATCCGCCAGCTCCCGCAATACGTTGGCTGAATAGGTCATCAGCAGCAGATCCTCCCGGCCGCTGATAAGTCGGATCGTCTCCATCACGGTGGAACTGGAGTCGGCGCCGATGGCTGCCCCGTTGCGGGGAATCAGGTCCGCCGCCATGCGGGCAATGGAACGCTTCTCCTCCACATTGGTCTGGGCCCGGCGGTCATAATTGACACGGATCACCGCATCCCCCACATTCAGGACAGCGCCGCCGTAGGTGCGAGCCACCAGCCCCTCTTTCTCCAGCTTCTCCAAGTCTCGCCGAATGGTTTCCTCCGTCACCTCAAACTGCTTGCTTAATTCTGAAACAATGACCCGCTTTTCAGTTTTTACCATGGTCCGGATGCTGTCGAGTCTATCCTTCTGCGCCATTTTTATTCCCGTCCTTCTCATGTATAGACTCCTTTATTATACTGAAAAGTTTCGCATATTTCAATAAGCAATCAGGGCATACAGGGCCTATTGGTCCAATTTTTCAGCCAATTCCCGCATCATCGCCGCATCGTCCGCGCTGAGATCGACATCGGCGGACCGGGCGTTGGCGCGAATCTGTTCCGGCTTGGAGGCGCCGCTGAGCAGCACCACATGCTCGTCCTGGCTAAGGACCCAGGCCAGCACCAGGTCGGCGGTGGTGCAGGCGTATTTGGCGCACAGCGGCCGGAGCTGGTCGAGAAAGTCGAAGACCCGAGGCAGATTCTCCGGCTGGAACCACTTCTTGGGGATTTGAGCCCCCACCGGCTTGTAGTCCCGGGGCAGCGCGCCGCTGAGAAGGCCCATCTCCAGCGGGGAGTACGCCTGCAGGGCAATGTGGTGTGCCCGGCACAGGGGCAGCAGATCCTGCTCCACCCCCCGGTCCAGAATGCTGTATTTGGCCTGGACGATGTCCAGTGATCCGTATTTGAGATATTCCTCCACCTGCTGGGGCGTCACATTGGCCGCGCCGATGGCCCGGATCTTTCCCTGTGCCTTCAGCTCGTTGAGCAGCTCCATGGTCTCCTGAATGGGGGTGTAGTACGGCTCCACCGACTGCCAGTGGGACATATAGACGTCAATGTAGTCGGTCCCCAGGCGCTCCAGACTCTGATCGATCTCATGGAGGACGGAGTCACGGGAGAGATTTTTGTACAGCTGCGTATCCCCCACCTTGTTGAAGAGGGCTCCCTTGCGGTCCCACACGACGCCGAATTTCGTGACAATGCAGATGTTCTCCCGACCGATCTGCCGCAGCGCCTTGCCCACGATCCGCTCGCTGTTGCCGAAGTTGTACCCCGGCGCGGTGTCGATCATGTTGATGCCCACTTCGGGACAGGCGCAGATGGTGGCGATGCTCTTGCGCTCCTCCTCGGCCTGCTTGGCGGGATCCCGCCCCCATGCGGGGCCGCCGCCGATGGCCCAGGTACCCAGATTGATGCGGGATACCGGCTTATCCAGCGTCCCGATTTGAATGGTCTTCATGGCGTTCCTCCCTGTCAGTTTTGTGATCCTGTCCGGCAGGATCCCTTATTTCGCAAACCATCCCGCTGCCTTGCCGTTGCTGCCGAACAGCAGGATCTTATTCTCCGCCCGGGCCTGAACAGCATCCCGGACCTTGATGTTCAGGCCCTGATACTTCTCGTTTTCCGGGCATGCGTGGATGGCGTCCATGGCGGCTTCGCACAGCTCTGTGTGAATATTGATCTTGGTGATGCCAAGGTCGATGGCCCTGCGGATATCGGCATCACCGATGCCGGAGGCGCCGTGCAGCACCAGAGGAATGGAGACACTGTTTCGCACCTGCTCCAGGATGTCGAAGTTGATCTGCGGAGGGGCGGTGTAGGCGCCGTGCTGGTTGCCGATGGCGATGGCCAGGGAGTCGATCCCCGTGCGCTCCACAAATTCCGCCGCCTGTGCGGGGTCGGTGTACAGGTAGTGGGCCAGAGCCTCCTCGTAGTCGGTCTCCGCCCCCACATGCCCCAGCTCCGCCTCCACCGGGATGCAGAGGGGGTGGAATTTGTCCACCACCTCCTTGGTGCGGCGGATGTTCTCCTCAAAGGGATAGGCGGAGCCGTCGATCATCAGGGAATTGTAGCCGATGTCAATGGCGTGGCTGACGATCTCAAAGCTGCGGCCATGGTCCCAGTGGATGGAGCAGGGCAGGGCGGTCTGGGTGGCGTAGGACCGCATCATGTGGATGAAATGGTTGATATCCGTGTTGACCAGGAAGCCGCTGCCGAAGGAGAGAATCACGGGGGACTGCAGCTTTTCGCAGGCCTGCATCACGCCGGAGAGCATCTCCACGTTCCAGATGCAGAAGTTGGCCACAGCGTAGTGCTCCTTCTGGGCCTTTACAAGCATGTCCTTTGTTGATACGAGCATAGTGATACCTCAACTTTTTCGTTCTGATGGATGGTAGGGGATAGGCCTGCAGGGTCAGACCTCCAGGGGACGGGCCATGAGACGCTGGATCTCCGACTGGGGGATGTCCACGGTGGGGCCCAGGATCTTGGCGATGAACAGCTGCTTGGCCATCTTTTCCGCGGCCTCCACCCGTTGGAAGGCCTTCTCCAGGGTGGAGCCCACGGAGAGCACGCCGTGGTTGCCCAGGAGCACCAGGTTCCGCTCCTTCAGATAGGGGGCGGCCTGGTCGATAATATCCGCCGTGCCGGGCACGCCGTAGGGGGCCACGGGGATGTCCTTGAAGTGGAAGAGAATCTCCGGGTGGCACTTGGCGGAGATGGGAATGTGGCACATGGCGTGAGCGGTCAGATAGGGGGAGTGGCAGTGGATGGCCGCAGTGATGTCATCCCGCAGCTCATAGCTGCGCTTATGCATGATGGTCTCGGAGGAGGACTTCTTCGACCCGTGGATCTGACGCCCCTCCTCGTCGATGACGCAGATGAGGTCCTCCGTCAAGGTGCTTTTCCGGGTCCTGGCAGGGGTGATGTACAGCAGGCCGCCCTCCTTGATGGACAGGTTGCCCTCGTAGGTGTTGACCAGCTGGGCGGCTTCCATCGCCTTGGACACGCGGATGATCTCCCGGATCACATCGTAGTTGATTTCCTGGCTCATGTTTGTTTACCTCCAAATTCCTCTTATCGTGTCATTGGTTTCAAATTGAAGCAATGCCTGCTCCCACTTTTCGTGGTATGCCGGACGCGGGGAGTAGGTACTGCTTGTAAACGAGTGTTTGGCGATCTGCTGCATTTCGCCGAGATCTGAGACCGCCCCCACGGCGTACAGCTGCATCAGGATGTTGCCCAAGGCGCTGGAGACGACGCTGCCTGTGACGACGGGCATGGCCAGGGCGTCTGCCAGTCGCTGCATCAGAAGGGGGTTGCGCGTGCCGCCGCCAATGGCCACCAGCCGCTGGAAGTCGTTCCGGCCCGTGATCTGCCGGATCTGCCGGAGAGACCACAGAGCCTGGAGCACCATGCTGTCCAGAACGCAGTTGGCGGTCTCACCCACGCCGGAGGGCGGCGTTTGCCCCGTCTCCCGGCAGTAGTCCGCGATGGCCTGCAGGATATCGCCCTGCTCCACCCGTAGGGCGGGGTCGCAGACGTTGCAGTAGGTGCGGTTCTCCTTCGCTGTGCGGCACGCCTCCAGAACGTCCTCGTAGGTCAGCCGGGGCTGCGTCCGCCGCCAGGCCTGCATGCACTTTTCAAACAGCCACATGGCGTTGAAATCCCGGCATAGGGACGAGTGGAAGGGGCCCTTCACCGTTTTGAAGGCGCCTTCAAAGCCCTGATGGGACACGACAGGTCCGTCGGTCCGTGCCCCAAAGATGATGGAGGTCCCCACGCTGGCAAACACGCTGTGCTCGTCCAGCTCCGGGGCGGCCAGCAGGGCGGACTCCGTGTCGTGGCTGGCCACGGTGACCACCTGAAGGCCCCGGCCCAGCCCGCCGGCGGCGGGACCAAGCAGCGGATGGACCGCGCCGCCGCCCTTCACCAGTTCCGGCAGGATAGCGGACGGGATTTCCAGCCGGTCCAGCACATCCACCGCCCACCCGCCGCCGGTGGAGAGGAGACTGGCCACGGACGCCATGGACTCCTCGCCGTACATCCGGCCAGTGAGGGCATAGTTCAAAAGGTCAGGGAGCAGCAGCATGCGGCTGCACTTGTGGATGGCGTGCCGGGGGTCCCGGGCGTCGCAAAACAGCTGCATGAGCACCCGGATGTCCGTGGGGTAGACCCCGGTGGCGCGGTAGAGCTCCCAGAGCGGCACGCGCTTTTCGATCTCCTGCAAGACGCCGCGGGTGCGCCCATCCTTATAGAAGAGCGGGAGCTCCAGCAGGGCGCCGCTGTCGTCCAGCAGCCCGTAGCCGTTGCCGAAGGTGTCGATCCCCAGGGTCTGAAGGGACATTCCCTTCTGGACCAGCTCCTCCGCGTATCCTCGGACAGCGGCGAGGATGCCCGGGACATCAATATAGATGTGGCCACCCCTGGTCAGGGGCGGCACATGGACGCTGCGCTGGTCCGTGATCTTGATTTGTCCGGCCTCGCAGCAGGCCGCCAGCATCTTGATGCTGCCGCCTCCCACGTCTACCGCCAGACAGCCGCTCATTCCTGTCACCTCCCAAGTCAGGCGCTCCGCCTGTCAACTGTCATGTCTCTTCCACGCCCGCCTGCTCCATCACCGCGCGCAGGCACTCCATGGCCTCCCGGGCGGCGTCCGGAGCGGTCATTCCGGCGTAACGGTCCACCGTGGGCGACATGGGCTCCAGAATGACCGGCCCGTCATAGCCGGCCGTCCCAAAGGCTCCCACAATGGCGGCACAGTCGATGGTGTCGTTGGTCCCAGGCAGCGCCCGCCGGTGGTCGTCCTGCTCCTCGCGGCTCCGCGTGCTGTCTGCGTTGGAGAGGTGGAGGTTCACCACCCGGTCCACATGGCGCAGCGCGTAATGGAGGTCGTCCAGCCGGCTGCCGCTGGTGTACCAGTGGATGGTGTCGAAAACGAAGCCGATCTCCGGTGAGACGCTCTCCGCCAGGTTTACAACGCCCATCAGTGAATGGAGGAAGGGGTAGCGGAACTGATCCCGCACGGTCTTGGCGCCCATGAACTCAAGCCCGTACTGAATGCCCTCCTCCCGCAGGACGTGGTACACGGCCTCCAGGCGGCGGCAGTGCCAATCGAAATTCTGGGAATAGGGGTAGACGTTGCTGCCCGGCCAGATATGGTTGTAGGCCCGGCGGCATCCGGCGAGACGCGCCCGGTGGGCCCACTCCCCGAATTCCCGCACGCGCCCCGGAAACTCCGCGTCGGGGATCCGGTACATGTCCGCCGGAGCCATGATAAGACCGAAACGCATTCCAAAGTCCGCCAGGACTCGTCCCGCCTCTGCCGCCGCCGCGTCCGTCTCGAAGGCCCCCGCCGGGACCTCGATGCCGCGGAACCCGCTTTGCCGCGCGGCCTCCAGCAAAACAGGGAAGGGATGGTGGTTCATCCCCATCGTCCTTGGATTCAAATTGGTATACATTGTGGATTCTCCTCTCTATTTTTTGCAGACCCCACATTACAATGTTGTTTTTCCGAATTATACAACAGATTTACGTTTGATTTCAACATAATTTTTGAAATAAACAAAATATTGGTGACAATCAACATATT
>CALXDB010000107.1 GCA_944386955.1 uncultured Oscillospiraceae bacterium | reverse complement strand
AGGGGTTCTTAGGACCTTGGTCCTAAGCGGACTTTTGGTGACTTTTCTTCCGCGAGAAAAGTCACCCGCCGGAGGCATAACACCTGACAGTACACCGTCGGGGACCGACAAAGAGGACGCTGTCCCCGTCAGCGGGACAAAACAGGCGCCGGTCCCGGCAACCGAGGGGACAAAACCTCCCCCTACCTCCGTGGGATGGAGCCGTTTTCCGCCAGGGAGACGAAATCCCCGTCGGCGGTGATGATATGGTCCAGCAGGGCCACGCCCATGTGCTGGAGCAGCTGCTGGATCTGCTGGGTTGCCAGCAGATCCTCCCGGGAGGGCAGCGCCATGCCGCTGGGGTGGTTGTGCGTCAGCACCGCCGCGTAGGCGTTGGAGCGGAGCACGATCTCCGCTACCTTCCTGAGATTCACGGATACCCCGGCGGGGCCATCTCCCAGCCGATAGTGGCCCAGCACCTTTCCCTTGGCGTCCAAACAGATGAGATACAGCGCCTCGCCTCTGCCGTTGCCTGCCAGTGTCAGACAGTACCGCCCCATGGCGTCCACAGAATTGAGGATCGCTTCCCGCTCCATACTCTGCAATGCTGCCCGCCGGCTGATCTGGGGGATCAGCGTAATCAAAAGCGCGGCTGAGGGGCCGATGCCCTCCACCTGACAAAGCTCCTCCGGCGTGGCTGCCAGAACCCGGTCCAGCGTGCCGAAATGGTCCATCAGCTGATGGGCGATGGGATTGGTATCCTTTCGGGGAATGGCATAGAACAGCAGCAGCTCCAGCGCCTCGTGGTCTGCAAAGACCTCCAGGCCGTTCTCCTGAAACAGCCTGCGCCGCCGCTGGCGATGCTCGTCGTGGATCCCCATGGGCCCCCTCCTTTCCGCCGGATCTCTGCAATCGAACTATCGTACCATTTTACCATATTCCCCTTCGCCCTACAAGCGGGATGTGGATTTTCTTTCTCCTCTTTTTTCATAAAAAACGCACAGAGGCGCTGTCCTCTGTGCGTTTCTTTATTACGAGGCGGGACGGAGAAAGATCTCAATGATGCTGCTGTCCCCTTCCGGCGGGTAGAGGGAAACCTCCCAAGGCACATAGTCCTCCGGCAGCTCCTCCGGGATCTCGGGAATCTCCGGCGTCTCCCCCTCCTCCGTCTGAGCGTCGGAGGGCGTCTCCTGCCGGCCGGTCTCCAGCTCCCATTGGAGCTGGCGGATATTCTCCAGAAGGCTCTCCCGCTCCTCTGCCAGATAGGCGTAGCGCACCGTCAGCCGGTCTGCCCCCTCCTCCCAGGCCTGGAGCAGCAGCTCGTAGATGGCCGAGGAGGAGGCGGTCTCCACAATAGCGGCGGCCTCCTCCGCTGTGCGGCGGTAGGTGGGCAGCAGCCCCACCTGATAATAGCTGTTGCGCAGCTCCTGCATGTCGAAGTCCAGAGCCTCCAGGGAGTAGGAGCCGATGGCCGTCTCAAGCCGCACCTCGGCGCAGGCGTTCTTCACCATGGTGAAGGCGTCGGCATAGTCCACGTCGGTGAGATAGAGGCGGATGGTGCCCTGGTCGTCGTGCTGCTCCACCAGCAGCAAAATGGTGTTGACGAAGTCCTGGTAGCTCTCCGCCCGCAGAATGTCGTCGGCGGTGCTCTCCCAGTACTGGTTCTCGTGGGGCTCCACCACGCTGTACTGCCGCTCCAGGGAGCAGCCGGTCAGCAGCAGCAGGGACGCCGCCGCCAGACACACAAGCCGCTTGTTCAAGGGAGGGTCCTCCTCTCGTCGGGGTGTGGGATCAATAGCCCAGCTCCTGGTCCACCAGGACCACCTCCATGTCCATGGAGCCCATCTTCTTGTAGTGGACCACCAGCCCCCGGCAGATCCGCTCGGGGCTGTTGCAGTTGTAGCACTTGTCCCCCTTGACCGCGCAGGGGGTCTTCCGGCCCAGCCGCTGGGCGTTCTTGGGGGCCACCACGTTGCGAAGCCGCCACAGGGCGCTGTCAAAGTCTGGGGAGACCTTGTTCCGCCCGGCCACAAAGTACACCTTCCGGTGGCCGAAGAGGGTGGAGCTCACCCGGTTGCCGGTGCCGTCGATGCTGAGGATCTCTCCGGTGTTCTCCGCAATGGCGTTGGCGGAGAGAAGGTACACGTCGGCAGTCATGGCGTTCTGCATGGCGGACTTGGGGTCGTCGCTGACGCCGTGGTAGTAGAGGGTGTTGTGGGCGGCCAGGGAGTCGTAGAGCCCCATGTCCTTCAGGGTCATGGACCCGCCGCAGCCCACGGTGGTGTTGTCGATCTCCTGATTAAGATAGGCCGCCGCCTCCTCCGCCGTGGCGAACACGGATACCTGGAAGCCGTTGGCCTCCAGCTGCTTGCGAAGTGTTTCAAATGCCATGGTACATCCGTCCTTTCTCTTTTATCCTCACGCCCGAAGCCGGGCGGAATGGAGTTACAAACTGTCGGGGTCGTAGGCGCCGAAGCCCTCGCCCATCACCTCGTGGGCCTCGCAGACGATGAGGAAGGCCCCCGGGTCCGCCTCGTGGACCGCCCGCTTTATCGCGGCGATCTGGCTGCGCTTGAAGGCGCACAGCAGCACGTCCTTCTCCTTGCCGGTGTAGGCCCCCCGGCCGGGAAGAATGGTGATTCCCAGATCCATTTCCAGCAGCCGCCGGGCCATCTCGCCGCAGTCGGCGGTGATGATGTAGGCCATCTTGGCACTGAGGGAGCCGTAGATCACCGTGTCCATCACCAGGCTGGAGATATACATGGCCACCACGCCGTAAAGGGCGTTGTGGAGATTATGGAACACCAGGGCGTAGACGCCGATGATGACCAGGTCGATGCTCAGACACAGCCGCCCAATGGACAGGTGGGGGATGCGGTACTTCAAAAGCCGGGCCCCCAGCTCCGTACCGCCGGTGGTGGCTCCCACCTGGAGCATCAGTCCCATGCTCAGCCCCATGAGCACGCCGCCATAGATGCAGGCCAGCATGGGCTCCATGGGCTGGAAGGTGTGGAGAGCGGCCATCACGTCGATCATGGCGGAGCCCACGGTCATGGCGTAGAGGGAGGAGATCAAAAGGCTCCACCCCATTTTCTTCACGCCGATCAGGAACAATGGCACGTTCATGGCGAACACCAGCACGCCTACCGGCAGCGCGGGGATCAGGCGGTTGATGATCTGGCCCGCACCGGTGAAGCCGCCGAAGGCCAGCTGGTTGGGCTGAAAGCACCAGTTGAAGGACAGGGCGTAGAGGGCGCAGCCCAGGGTGATGACGCCGTAGTCCCACAGGAATTGTAAAAAGGTCTTCTTCTGTCTCATAGTACGTCGCTCTCAGGAAAAAAGGGGAAGGTCACAAAAGCTGCATCTGCTTGTCCTCTCCGTCCTCCTCCCGGACCAGGGCTCCGGCGGCGGGGAGGGAGCGGCAGCGGTAGCGGCCCAGGTTGGTGATGCCCGTGTCCTCCAGGGGCTTGGCGTCAGCCAGGCGGTACTTGGGTTTCAGGGTCATCACCTGGACCCCCTGGGTGGACCGGGTGGTCTTGGGGGTGAGCAGGGCGGTGTTGAAGATGAGGGCCCGGGGCTCCGTGGAGTACACCGCCAGCTCCCGATCCTCCCGGAGGAGGAGCACCGCCGCCAGGGGGCTCTTGTCGCTGTAGGCCCCGGTGAGCTTGCGGCGGTTGGAGGTGGTCTGGTAGGCGCTCAGCTCCACCCGGGCGGCCTTGCCGTTTTCAAAGAAGAACAGCAGGCAGCCGCTGTAGTCCCCGGGGAGGCAGGCGTAGACCACATGCTCCTCGACGTCCATGCTGAGCTTGGTGGGGAGGTAGTCCCCCATGGCGCTGGCCTTGGTGTCGCCAAAGTCGCTGAGGCGGCACTTGTACACCTGGCAGCGGTCGGTGAAGAACATGATCTCCGCACGATTGGTGGTTTCGAAGGTCTGGCTCAGGCCGTCCTCCTCCTTGAACTTCTGCTCGGCGGCCATGCGGAGAGACTGGGGGGTGATCTTCTTGAAGTACCCCTCCCGGGAGAGGAAGAGATGGACCGGGTAGTCCGGGGTCTCGTCCTCCTCCTTGTACTCCTCCACCTCGTGGCCGTAGACAATCTCGGTCCGCCGGGGGACGGCGTACTTCTTCTTCACGTTCTCCAGCTCGCCGGTGATGATCTTCTTCACCCGCTGGGGCTTGTCCAGCACGTCCTGGAGGTCGTCGATCTCGTCCCGGAGCCGCTCCAGCTCCTCGGTGCGCTTGAGGATATACTCCTTGTTGATGTTCCGGAGCTTGATCTCCGCCACATACTCCGCCTGGATCTCATCGATGCCGAAGCCGATCATCAGGTTCGGCACCACCATGGCCTCCTCCTCCGTCTCCCGGATGATGGCGATGGCCTTGTCGATGTCCAGCAAAATCTTCCGAAGGCCCTGGAGGAGGTGGAGCTTCTCCTTCTTTTTCTGCATCACGAAGTACACCCGGCGGCGGACGCACTCGGTGCGCCAGGCGCACCACTCCTCCAAAAGCTCCCGGACCCCCATCACCCGGGGCATCCCGGCGATGAGGACGTTGAAGTTGCAGGAGAGGGTGTCCTGGAGGGTGGTGGTCTTGTAGAGCTTCTGCATCAGCTTGTCCGGGTCCGCGCCGCGCTTGAGGTCGATGGTGAGCTTCAGACCGTTCAGGTCCGTCTCATCCCGCATGTCGGCGATCTCCTTGGCCTTGCCGGTCTTGATGAGCTCCGCCACCTTGTCCAGAATGGCCTCCGTGGTGGTGGTGTAGGGGATCTCGTAGATCTCGATGAGGTTCTCCGCCTTCACATAGCGGTACTTGGCCCGGAGGCGCACGCTGCCCCGTCCGGTCTCATAGATCTCCCGCAGCACGGCCTCGTCCAAAATCACCTGGCCGCCGGTGGGGAAATCCGGGGCCAGCAGGGTGGCGGTGAGGTCGCACTTGGGATTTTTCAGGAAGGCCGCCGTGGTGTCGCACACCTCGCCCAGATTGAACCCGCACAGCTGGGAGGCCATGCCCACGGCGATGCCCTGGTTGGCGCTGACGAGGATGTTGGGGAAGGTGGTGGGCAGGAGGGTGGGTTCCTTCCTGGTGTTGTCGTAGTTGTCGATAAAGTCCACCGTGTCCTGGTCAATGTCCCGGAAGAGCTCGGCGCAGATGGGGCTGAGCTTGGCCTCGGTGTACCGGCTGGCGGCGTAGGCCATGTCCCGGGAGTAGACCTTGCCGAAGTTGCCCTTGCTGTCCACAAAGGGGTGCAAAAGGGCCTCGTAGCCCTTGGAGAGGCGGACCATGGTCTCGTAGATGGCGGCGTCGCCGTGGGGATTGAGGCGCATGGTCTGGCCCACGATATTGGCGCTCTTGGTCCGGGGCTTGGTGAGAAGGCCCATCTCATACATGGTGTAGAGGAGCTTGCGGTGGCTGGGCTTGAAGCCGTCGATCTCCGGGATGGCCCGGGAGACGATGACGGACATGGCGTAGGGCATGTAGTTTTGCTCCAGGGTGTCGGTGATGGGCTGCTCCAGCACCTCCGCCCGGAGGCCTAAGACGTTGGGATTGCTGACTTTCTTCGCCCCCTCCTGGGGGCTCTTCTTTTTCGGCATACCGTTTGTTCCTTTGTTCAGGTTCTTGTCCCCGGAGGGACCCGCCGCCCCGGAACCGGGGCGGCGGGAGAGTGGGTCACAGGCTGGAGAGATCCAGGATCTCGTCGCCGGCAGGGGGCTGGGTCGCGGGGGTCTTGGTGGTGGTGCGGCCGGTGTACTTCAGGGTGAGCTTGGCGTCGGTCACGTTCTTGATCTGGAGGCGCAGGTCCATGTCGCCGCTGAGGGCGCCGGAGGTGCCGGACATGGTGAGGGTCATCATCGCGTCATCGGTGTAGCCTCCGGAGACGACATTATAGTCGTTGATGGAGAGGGTCAGGTCGTAGTCCACGGAGCCGTTGGAGCGGATGGTCATCTCCATGGAGAAGTCGCCGCCCGCCAGGTCCTCCTCGGTGAGGGGCGCGCCCATGGCGGCCGAGAGGTTAATCAGGTCCGCCTTGTCCATGGTCCACTTGTAGGAGGTGCCGCTCTTGGTAAAGGTGTCGTCCCCCAGGATCTCGTCCAGCATGGCCTTGGTATAACCCAGGGTCTGGGACAGGTACAGGTAGCTGACCTGATCCATCTCGCCCATCATCTCCATGGACAGAATGCTGCTGTCATAGAGGAGACTGCCGATGGTGGCGTCCTCAGACACCAGGGCGGTGGACATATCCATCAGCTCCTTCATGTCCATGCCCAGGGCCTCGCCCACATCCATCCACACGTCCTTGCCGGACAGCTGGGGATACTCCTGGGCCAGCACATAGGTGAGGACGGGGACGCTGATCCAGTAGCCCTCACTGGAGAGGATCATGGAGAAGTCCAGGTCCTTCAGCAGGGGCAGCAGCTCCGCGGGGATCTCGTCGGCGTAGATCTCACCCACATCCATGAGGGCGTCGATGACGTCGCCCAGCTGGAGGGAGCCGTTGATCTCATAGTCGGCGCCCTTCCACAAAGCGGTCATATCGGCGCCGAAGTCATAGTTCTTACTGCCGCTGATGGTGTCGATCACGGACACGGTGCCGTCCAGGGTGTAGTCGATCTCATAGGCCTTGTTGAAATCGTACTGGGCGTACTGCTTCTGCATCATCTCGTTGAGAATGGTGAGATTCTCGTCCAGGGCGGCGATAGCGGCATCCCGGTCCACGATGACGGCGGTGCGGGCGGCGTTGTCCCAGAACACATCATAGCCGGAGGCCTCGCTGATGAAGCGGACGGGCACATAGGTGCGGTTGTTCTTGAGATAGCTGGGGCTGTCCAGGGTGACGGTCTCGGTCTCGCCGTCCTTCTCCACGGTGGCGGCGGTACCGCCCACGGGGAAGGTGATGGTGGCGCCGTTGAGGATGCAGGTGACGGTGCGGTTTTCATAGGTCACCTCGGCCCCCAGGTCCTCCATAATGGCTCGAATGGGCACCATGGTGCGGTTGTTGGTGATCTCGGGGGCGGCGTCGGTAAACTGGATGCACTTGCCGTTCCACATGACGTTGGTCCGGCCGGGCACGCCGCCCACGGCGGTAATGGCCTCGTCGATGGCCTGCTGGGCCAGCAGGGGTTCAACCTCACTGTAGAACCAGTAGGAGAGCATCTCCTGGCGGAACTCCTCCTCGGTGACCTCGTAGGTGGCCATGTACTCCTGGGCGGTCATCTCCCAGAACTCCTGCTCGTTTGCAGCATAGTAGGCATAGGGGTCAAAGTTTGCTGCCTTAGCGGCGAGGGCCTCATAGTTGGTCTGGGAGATGCCGTACCAAGTCAGCAGATCCTGCTGGCTGGAGTAGCCCAGCTGCTGCCACAGAGGCTGGTCGGCGGCCATGGCGGGCGCGGCCAGAGACAGGGTCATGACCAGCGCCAGCATCAGCGCAAATAATTTTTTCATACAGTCCTTCCTCCAATTCGCTTGTCCTTCTCGTTTCTTCTTTCGACTTATCATAAACATCCCCGATCAAGGATGGTGGGCACGGGGAGGTTTTTGTCCCCTCGGCTGCCGGGACCGGCGCTTGTTCTTTTTCCCTCTGACGAGGGAACGTGGTTTCTTTTGTCGGTACCCGACGGTGTACTGATCGGTGTTTTGCCTCCGGCGGCCTGCTTTTGTCGCTGAACAAAAGTAGGCATCTCCGCGCTAAGAGCCTCGCTTTGCTCGGTTGCGCTCCGAAACACCTCGCTGCGGCTCGGTGAAAATCAGCTTAAAACCTACGGTTTTAAGAATTCCCTTCGTTTCCTACCGAAACTTGGGGGTCAGGGAGGCGTTTGATGGTTGGTTTGATACGGATGACGCCTGTTTGGGTCGTCTTCTGCTCCTGCGCCGCGCTCCGCGCTCGTGCAGTTCCTTTCTAAGCCTTCCCCCGCTGGGGGAAGGTGGCGCGGCGTAGCCGTGACGGATGAGGGATCGCGAGCTATGAGGGATCAGTAGAAGGAAGTCTCTGCCCTTGGGTTCCCCTCATCCGCCTCCTTCGGAGGCACCTTCCCCCAAGGGGGGAAGGCTTTGGTGCGGTGTAATTGCAGAGGCCCCTACCACCACCAAGGGAGCGCGCTTCAAGCGCGGGGAGAGGGGAACTCCGACCCCCTTGCATCCGTCAGCCGCAAAAGCCGCCAAAATAACGGGACAGACTTCCCATAATAGGCCAAAAGGAGTTCTTAGAACCTTGGTTCTAAGCGGACTTTTGGTGACTTTTCTTCCGCGAGAAAAGTCACCCGCCGGAGGCAAAGAAGGTAGGAAAAACCGTCTTCCACCGGCAAAAAAGGAAATCCAACGTCAGCGGCCGGCCCACCCGGCCCGAGGGCAAACATCAGGAGATATCCGCCAGGTCCAGGAATTTGTACCCGTTTTCGGCAATGTGGTCCTTCCGCCCCTGGAGGTTGTCCCCCAGGAGAAGATCAAACATGGCGCTGGTGGCCGCCGCCTCCTGGGGCATCACCTTGATGAGCCGCCGGGTCTCCGGATTCATGGT
>CALXDB010000106.1 GCA_944386955.1 uncultured Oscillospiraceae bacterium | reverse complement strand
GCTGTTCCCCGTTCAGGGTGTTGGGCGCCCCGGTGATCTGGTCGCTGAGATGAGGCACCCGGTACTGCTCCTCCTTCTCCATGGTCACCAGCCCCGCCTTCTCCAATGCCCGGAGGGTGGCGGCGGAGGCGCCGGTGAAGTAGCAGATGTCCGGAGACAGGGCGCTGCCAACGGTGGCGAGGAGCCGCAGCACCTCGTACCGGAGGGGGGCGCTTTTCCGCTTGGCCTCGGCGGCAGCCATGGCCTCCTCCGGCGGCACCGCCAGAGACACCCGCCGCACCAGCTTGTCACTGAGGCGGCGCAGAGCGGTGGTCTCGGAGGTAACGAGTCCCAAATCGCAGAGCTCCCGGAGAGCTGCGGTGACGCCGTCGCCGCAGCGGTCCTTCAGCGTTTCCAGCTCCGCCTGTCCTCCTTCGGCCAGGAGGACGGCGTAGGCCTCCCGGGCCCGGGCCTTCCGGCCCAGGAGCTCCGAGGCCTCCTCTGTGAGATCCCCCACCATGTGGTAGACCTCCCGCACCCGATACCAGAGACCTGCGGGCAGGATGGTCTTGACACCGTCGTAGATGGTACAAAAATACCGCTCTCTCAGCCAAAAAGCCAGGCGCAGCCCCTCCTGGTCCAGCACCGGGCAGTCGTCCAGCACCTCCAAAACGGACTTCAGCTCCTGGCACTCCGACTCGGTACGGACGCTGAGGATGATGGCCTCCGACCCCTTGTTGCCTCGCCCGAAGGGCACGGTGACCCGAATCCCCGGCGCCGCTTTGGTCTGAAGTGCGGCGGGCACCAGGTAATCATAGGGCTTGTCGAAGGCGTAGGTAGCCGCAGCCACGGCTACCCGGGCAATGACAGTCTCTTCCAAACCGGTCCTCCTGAGAGGCTCAGGCCTCCACGTCCTTAATGGCTACGTCAGCGGCGGCCACGGAGACCTTCCCGTCGGCCACCTCATGAATGGCCAGGGTCACCGGCTTCTCCTCCAGGTGCTCGCCCATGTCCTCGGCGTGCTGGGCGATCTGGCGTGCCCGGCGGGCCACCACATTCACCAGCAGGTAGCGGTTGGGCACATTGGCAGTGAGCTTGTTCATAGCGGGATAGAGCATCATAATACTATCATTCCTTTTCCTAAAATTTTTATCACTTCGCGGCGGTGACACGCCGGCTGGAATCGCAATGCCAGTCTGTAAAGAAAGAGTACCTTACAGAGTTTCCATCAACTGAGGCATCCGCTGGGCGGGGCGGCAGTGCTCTGCCCGAATGATAGCTCGGAGCTCCTCCGCCGCCTCCTCCACGGTGTTGTTGATGACGATATAGTCGTAGTCGGCGGCGAAGCGGAACTCCTCCTTGGCCCGCGCCAGGCGGCTGCGAACCTTCTCGGCGCTCTCAGTACCCCGGCCGGTGAGCCGGTGCTCCAGCTCCGTCCAGCTGGGGGGCGCAATAAAGATCCGCACCGCATCGGGCCGCTTTTGATGGACCTGCTGGGCCCCCTGGACCTCGATGTCCAAAATGGCGTCCTCTCCCCGGTCCATAGCCTCGTCCACGAACTTTTTGGGGGTACCGTAGCAATTACCCACATACTCCGCATGCTCTAAAAAGGCGTCCTCCCGGATCCACTGGTCAAATTGTTCCCGGGAGATAAAGTGGTAATGCACACCGTCCTTCTCCCCAGGCCGCGGGCCCCGGGTGGTGGCGGACACGGAAAAATAGAGGTGGGGCTGCCGGGCAAAGAGCTCCTGGATGATGGTGCCCTTGCCCACCCCGGAGGGTCCTGTGATGATAAAGGTCCTGCCTTTCATGTGTCTTCTTCCTCCTCCAGTTCGGCTGGATCGATCTCCAGCCGGGGTGCCAGCTTTTCCAGCGGCAGCCCCGACAACACAACATGGTCACTATCCATAATCAGCACCGTCCGGGTCTTACGCCCGAAGGTGGCGTCGATGAGCATACTGCGGTCCCGGGCCTCCGAGACCATCCGCTTGATGGGGGCGGAGTCCGGGCTCACCACCGCCACCAGCCGCTGGGCGGAAATCAGATTGCCATAGCCGATGTTGATGAGCTTCATCCCGCTGTCCTCCCCTGTCCGGTCTTATTCGATGTTCTGGACCTGCTCGCGGATCTTCTCCACCTCCGCCTTCAGGTCCACTACCTTCCGGGCGATGTCCACATCACAGCACTTGGAGCCGATGGTGTTGGACTCCCGGTTCACCTCCTGGATCAAAAAGTCCAGCTTCCGGCCAATGGGCTCGCTGCCCTGGAGCATCTCCCTGAGCTGAGAGAGGTGGCTGCGCAGGCGCACGGTCTCCTCATCCACCGCCACCTTGTCGGCAAAGATGGCCGCCTCGGTGAGGAGCCGTCCTTCATCCACGGTGGCGCTGCCCAGCACCTCCCGCATCCGCTCCAGCAGCTTCTCCCGGTACTCCGCCACGGTCTGGGGGGATCGCTCCTCCACAGCCGCCGTCAGGGCTTCGATGGTATCAAGCCGCCCCAGGATGTCCTCGGCCAGCTTCTGCCCCTCCCGCTCCCGCATGGCGTTGTAGGCCTCAATAGCCTTGGCAAGTACGGCGCAGAGGTCCGCGCTCACCGCCTCCAGATCCTCCTCCGCCTTGGTGACGGTGAGAACGTCCGGCAGCCGGGACAGGTCCCAGGCGGTGACGTTCTCAGGCAGGTCCAGCTCCGCCGCCAGGGTTCGGATGCCCTGGAGATACTCCTCCGCCAGGGCAGTGTTCACGGAGATCACCGCCTGGTCCGCACCGATGGTGTCGATGGTGAGGAACACGTCCACCTTGCCCCGGGAGATGCTCTTTTGTACCATGGACTTGATAGCGTCCTCGGCAAAAATATACATCCGCGGCATCTTCACCGTGCAGTCCAGATACCGGTTGTTGACACTGCGCAGCTCCACGGTGATGTCCCGGCCGTGGAGGGTCTCTCTGGCCCGGCCGTAGCCGGTCATGCTCTTGATCATATCCCCTTGTCCCCTTTTATCATAAACTGTCCATTATCGGCAAAAGAAGGTGCCCCCCATGCAGGAATTGCAAAGGCAGTAGGAGCACATCAGTCCCCCGCAGAGGCTGCCGCCGCCGCAATCGGAGGTGAACACCTCGAAGCCTGCGGGCCGGTAGGCCTGTCCGCTGTTCTCCAGCCGCTCCAGGGCCTGGCGGTATTCCGGGTTCCCCGGGTCCATGGCGCAGGCCTGCCGGAAATGGCGCAGGGCCTCATCCAGCCAGCCCCGGCGCATACAGACCGCTCCCCGCAGGAAGTACCACTCCGCCGTGCGGTCACTGATGGCCGCCAGCAGCTGCTCCGCCAGGTGGAGATCATTGCGTTGGATGGCCATGCGGGCCCGCTGAAGGGGCGTCCCCTGGGCGGAGGACCCTCCGTAGCCATAGCCGCCGTAGCCGCTGTAGGGGCCATGGCCGCCGTACTGACTCTGGGCAGTCCCGCTTCCCCGCTGACGCATCTTCTGGATGGTATTGTAGGCCTCGTTGATCTCCTTCATCTTCTCCTGGGCCAAATCCGCCAGAGGATTGTCGTGGTAGTTGTCGGGATGATATTTTCTTGCCAGCTCCCGATATGCTTTTTTGACCTCCTCGTCGGAGGCTGTGCTGGGGACGTTCAATACCTGATAGGGATCGTTCATATATGCTCCTTCTTGCCCCTCCTCTGCCGCCGGCGGGGGGAGGCATGAAATGTTCCTTCCAATACCCCATTCCCCACCCGGTAGAGGCCTTCGTATACCGCGGCACGGATCACGCCGCTCCAGCGGCCGAAATCCCACAGCTCAAAGGCCGCCGCCATCTGCCGGATGGAGGCGTCCAGGGTGATGACCACGTCCCGCCGGGCCTCCGGAGTGAGTTCACCGCCGGCGAGATCGTAGCGCAGCAGAATGGGGTTGTACTGGCCCTCCCCGGCGTCCTTCTTCAGGTCGTCCAGGGCGTCCACCAAATAGATCCAGCGGCCAAGATGGTAGAAGAGCTGGGAGAAAACCCGCCGCTGGACAGGGTCCTCCACCTCCCCGGCGACCCCCGCCAGGAGGCTTGCAAAGGTGTCGGCAGGCTCGTCCAGCGTGGGACACCGGGCCTGCTCCAGCCGGAGCAGGCGGTCCATCTCCTGCCGAGTGTGATCCGCGAATCGGGGCCGGGCCTGGCAGGCCCGGCGAAAGGCGCCGCCTAAAGCGGCTCCGGCGGCCCGGCAGCCCTGGGCCTTGAAAAAAGAAGCGTCCAGCACCTCGTCCCGGAGCTTGTACCCCGTGAGGATCACGCTGAGATCCGCCGCCAGATCCAGCGCCGGGTCCCCCGCCGCCGCCCGCTTCGGGCGAAGAGGGCTGGCGATGCACCGCCGCTCCTCCGTCTCCAGTCCTCCGGAGAGGAGGGCGGCGAGAAAGGTAAAATCGTAGTTGAGAATCCACCGGCTCACCGGCCCATACCGCCGGCCCAGAGCGTGGCACAGCCCGCAGTACAGCGCGCCGTAGTCCCCTTGTTCCTCCTCCGTCAGCCGGTCCATGGCGGGGCGCACATAGCCGAACACTACAGCCGCCCCACAATCTCAAAGGCCACCACGCCGCCAGCCTTCCGGCTGCGCCGGTCCCGTACCAGAGCGGGAACAGCCCCCAGGGCGGTAACGGCTATGGTCACCAGCGCGTGGAGGGCCGGGGTCAGGGAGACCCCCAGGCCGTAGCCCACCAGAAAAGCCGCCGCCGGCAGCAGATACACCAGAGCCGCCGTGGTGAGAATAGGCCGGTTGTCGCTTCGCACCAGCACCTTCTCCCCTACCGACACGCCGCCGATGCGGTCCACCGCCCGGACCGCCAGAGATCCGGCATGGCCGCCGCAGCCGGCGCACTCGGCACAGTTGTGGGCGCAGGCGGTCTGCCGCGCCACGGAAATCAGCACCCGGCCGTCGCCGAGGAGCTGCTCCACAGTTGCTGTCTGGGTCATCCCTACCTCCTGTTTATGACTGGATCCGGACAGTGATCTGATAGGCGCCGATGGCGCCGGCCATGTCCGTGCCGTCCACATACACCTCAGCGGGGACGGCGTAGTCGCCGTTGTCCGCCGTCACATCGGACAGATCCCCCACCACCCGGATGTTGAAGGGTTCCACTGCATCCAGGATCGCCGCCGGGCCCCGGAGAGTCACCTCCATCTCGTTGGTGACCACCGTCACCGTCTTGCCCTCGGGCTCATTGATATAACTGATGTTCTCCGAGGTGACGGTGAAAGCGCGGGTATCCAGCCCCTGGAAGGTGATGGTCACCGTAGCCTCCTCCTCCCCGGAGAGATTGGTAGACCCGGCAGGCAGCGGGATGGGGATGGTGAAGGTGGTGTCCTGGGTCACCGTGCTCAGATCGATCTCATCCAGCAGAATATAGTCCAGCTTGGCGATGTTCTTGCTGGCCCCGGCTACGGTGATGCTCTTGGGCTCGATGTCGCAGACGATGTCCTCATACATGGAGCCGGGGGATTCGATGAACTTGACCTCCAGGGGCAGCTCCTTGATCCGCAGGATGGGCACCGTCACCTGGACGTTCTCCACATTGGTACGGAAGCTGCTCTTGTCCACCACATCCCCGTTGAAATCGATGAGGTCGAAGTCGGCCACGGTGACGATGTTCTCGCTGGCGCCCTCCAGATCCACGCTGACCCGGGCATAGCTGATGTTGCTCACCGCCAGCTGCTCGCCGCTGACCACAATGGTATCCTCACTGAAGCTCATCTCCCCGGCCATGAAGCCCTCCGCCGGGGTGCCAAGCCGCTCCCCACGGATATAGATGGTCTTGCTGTAGAGCTCCACGATATCTACAGTGATCTTCTGGACGCTGGCGGCTTTGACATCCACCATGTTGTTGGTGACGCTGTCAGGGAAATTCACGTCGTAATTCAGGGAGTGCTGGCCGGTAGTGGTGATGCCGGTGAGATTTACCTGCACCGTCAGATCCCGTGGGTCCAGCTTAGACAGCACGCTGGTGTTGCCGGAGAGGGTCAGATCCACCGTATCGTGAGAACAGTCCGACATCATAAGGCCCCGCTCCATGAGAAGCTCTTCCCCGGTGAATATCACCGGCACGTCATTGACCTTCAGCTCCTGGGGCGTGGAGTCGAAATTGTTGACATAGAACCACAGGATGAAGGCTACCAGGATCGACAGGCCGATTCGAAACGCCTTGCTGTTCTTGATCTTATTCATGGTCCTTCTCCTTCTTTGACGGCAGAAGATCCGCCAGGCGGAACTTCTTCTTCACCGCCTGGGTGTCGTCGTCGCTGGGCAGCAGCTCGTTGGCCAGCAGCAGCCGCAGGGTCTCTACGGTGAGGTGCCGCTTGAGCATGCCCCCCACCGCCACGGAGATGGTGCCCGTCTCCTCGGAGACCAGCACCACCACCGCGTCGGAGTTCTCGCTCATGCCGATGCCGGCCCGGTGGCGCATGCCCAGGTCCCGGCTGAGGTTCACATTGCGGCTCAGCGGCAGCATGCACCCGGCACCCAGCACCCGGCCCTCCCGCATAATCATGGCGCCGTCGTGCATGGGCGCTTTGACGAAAAAGACGTTTTTCAAAAGCTCCGCCGAGGGCTCCGCATCCAGACGGGTGCCGCTGCGGAGGACGTCGTCCAGCAGGATCTTCCGCTCAAAGACGATGAGGGCGCCGGTGCGGCTCTTGCTCATGTCCGCGCAGGCCTCGGCGGTGACCTCGATGGCCCGCTCGATGGCGCCGGTCTGCTGGGTCTTGCCGAAAACCTTCATGAAAGAAAACCGGCTGGCGCCCACCTGCTCCAGGATCCGCCGGATCTCCGGCTGAAAAAGAATAATGAGAGCCAGAACGCCCCATTCCACCATCATATTCAGCAGATATCTGAGGCTGTAAAGCTGAAATTTTGAGCTGAATGCCAGGGCCAGGATCGTAAAAAGCACGCCCTTCATCAGCTTCTCCGAACTGGTGCTCTTCACCAGCGCCAAAAGCCGGTAGACCAGATAGGCGACAATGGCCATATCCAGCAGATCGGAGATCCCGATGGTCATACTCATGATCAGGATATAGCGCCTGCAATTATCCAGAAATTCCATCAAAAAATCCATGTGCGCGCTCCTCATTCCCCCGATTTTCCGAACCACATACTGCATCTTATTTTATAATATATGCCAGAAAATTGCAAGAAATAAGGGGTGGCAACTTTTACGAAATTGTAAACTTTTCCCCGGCGGTCTTCGGCGGACCGCCCCGCCCCAGGGCGCGGCAGAGCGCCGCCGTCTCACCCATGGTGTTGAAGGCGGAGGCGGAGAAGCGGACGGTACCCCCTTCCAGGGTGCCGGCAGTGCGGTGCGCATAGGGAGCGCAGTGATAGCCCCCCCGGAGAGCGAAGCCGGCTTCCGCCAGCTGAGTGCAGAGAATTTCACAGTCGCCCTTTGCGGGAGCAAAGGACAGCACCCCCGCCTGGAGGGCCTCGTCATGGCAGCCGTAGACCCGAAAGTCCCGACGCCCCTCCAAAAAGGCGAAAAGCCGCTCCTTGAGCTGCCACTCATGGCGGCGGATGCGGTCGAGCCCCAGCTGCCGGACGAAGCGAACCCCCGCCAGAAGGCCCGCCACGCCGGGCATGTTGTGGGTACCGGCTTCCAGCCGGTCCGGCAGGAATTCCGGCATCTCCTGTTCCCGGGAGTTGCTGCCGGTGCCGCCCCGGAGAAGGGGCTCCGCCTCTCCTCCGCACAGCAGCACGCCGGTGCCCTGGGGGCCATAGAGCCCCTTGTGGCCGGGCATGGCCACGAAGGCTGCTCCCCAGGCAGTCGGGTCCACCGGCAGGATCCCTGCCGACTGGGAGGCGTCCACGATGAGGGGTACGCCCCGCTCCCGGCAGAGGGCGGCGATCTCCCCGATGGGCAGAATATAGCCGAAGACGTTGGAGACATGGGTGCAGACGGCGGCGTCGGCCCCGGCGTCCAGGGCCCGCCGGAAGCCCTGAACCATCTCCTCCGGCTGGAAAAGCGGGGCGCTGACCACACGCAGCCGCGCCCCCGGTACGGCGTGAAGGGGCCGGGTAACGGCATTGTGCTCATAGCCGGACAGGACCACACGGCTGCCGGGCTTCACCAGGGAGAGAATGGCAATATTCAGGGCGTGGGTGGCATTGCTGGTAAAGACCACGCGCTCGGGATCCGGCACATGGAAGAGGCGGGCCAGCTCCTCCCGGCAGGCCACCAGGGACCGGTCGGCCAGCTGGGCACTGGGATAGCCCCCCCGACCGGGGGAGCTCATGGCGGCCAGGGCGCCGGCCACCGCCCGGCCCACACCGGCAGGCTTTTGAAAGGTGGTGGCGGCGGAATCGAAGTAGATCATGGCGCGTTCACCTCGGCATAGCCGTCGGGGCCCTGGGCCACCACCTTCACCGGCAGGATCCCATTGCGCCGCAGCAGCTCCATGGCATAGCGCAGATGCTCCGGCGTGATGCGGATGGAATAGCTGCACCCCCGCTCTGTCAGGCCCGCCGGAGAACGAAAGATCCGGTTGGTGATCCCGGCGCGGCTGAGGAGCATGCCGCCCCGCTGGGCCTGGGTCACCGACCGGCAGAGAATCAAAACATGGTTCAAGAAAGTTACCCCCTCTCAGGGTATCCTATGCAGAGGGAGCGCTTTTGTCCCCTGGCCGGCGGGCCCCGGCCCCCTGTCCGCCCCGGCGCATGA
>CALXDB010000105.1 GCA_944386955.1 uncultured Oscillospiraceae bacterium | reverse complement strand
ATCTACGACGCCATCGGCGAGGTGGAGGCCGCCATGAAGGGCATGCTGGCCCCCAAGTTCCGGGAGGCCCTCATCGGCCACGCGGAGGTGCGCCAGACCTACAAGGTATCCGGCGTGGGCACCATTGCCGGCTGCTATGTCCAGGACGGCAAGATCCAGCGGGGCTGCCAGGTCCGCATCGTCCGCGACGGCGTGGTGATCCACGAGGGCGAGCTCAGCTCCCTGCAGCGGTTCAAGGACGCGGTGAAGGAGGTCGCCTCCGGCTACGAGTGCGGCATCGGCATCGAGAAGTTCAACGACATCAAGGACGGCGATATCATTGAGTGCTTCGTCATGGAGCAGATCGCGGTAGAGTAAAAATTATCAGAGCGCGGAAAGCAAGGAACCCTTGCCTTCCGCGCTCTTTTTGCTGTACTCCCATTTGAAAGCTGCCGCAGGCAGCCCTCTCCCCTGCTGAAACGAAAACGCCGCGGAAGGCTCCATTCCAGACCTTCCGCGGCGTCTTATTTTTTCATCTTTACCGGCCCGCACGGCGTACGTTCTGCAGGGCCTCACCGATGTTCAGCACATGATCGCCGATCCGCTCAAAGTCGGTCAGCAGCTCGGAGTACAGCACACAGGCCTCGTCGCTGCAGACGCCGTCCTGCATCCGCTGGATCTGATTTTGCCGGTACAGTCGGGTCTTGTCGTCGATGAGCTGCTCCAGACTGGAGATCTCCTCAATTCGGTCCGCGCCGGAGCTCTCGCCGCCCAGATTGCTGATGAGATCCATCGCCTCCAGGCTCACCTGCTTCATTTCCGACACCTCAGCCATGGCCAGAGCGGAGAAGGTAATGCCTTTGCTCTCCAGCATCTTGGTGTACTCGCAGATGTTCACCGCATGGTCGCTGATGCGCTCCAAATTGCCGCAGATCTTAAAGAACGCGCTGATCTGCACGGAATCCCGCTGGTTGCCCTCATGGCCCATGATCCGGGAGATGTACTTGGAGATCTCCTTGTTGAGATAATCCACATACTCCTCGGTCTGCTCCACCTCCTCCAGACGCTTGGAGCTGCTCTCCAGCACCGCCTGGAAGCTCTCGTCCACATTCCGTCGGGCCATCTCCCACATGCGGCCCAGCTCACGCCACACGCCGTTGACCACGATGGCAGAGGTACCGATCTGGTGCTCCCGGGCCGGGTCGATGGGCTTGATGTATTTGAGGCAGAGGGTCTCGTCGGCATCGGACTCCCGCTCCGGCAGGATGCGGCAGGCCAGGCGGGCCAGATGGGTGCCGAAGGGCAGCAGCAGCAGCGTAGTGGCGATGTTAAAGATGGTGTGCATATTGGCGATCTGGGCCTCCGGGTTGGAGGGGGTCAGGCTCTCCACCAGGCTGGTAAGAGGTGTGGCCATGCACACCACCGTGAAGATGACGGTACCCAGGACGTTAAACAGCAGATGGATCACGGTTGTCCGCTTGGCGTTGCGGCTGGTACCGATGGAGGCCAGCACTGCCGTAATGCAGGTGCCGATATTCTGACCAAACAGCACATACACCGCACTGGGCAGACCGATGAGTCCACTGGCCGCCAGGGTCTGCAAAATACCCACCGAGGCGGAGGAGGACTGGATCACCGCTGTGAAGATCATGCCTGCCAGGATGCCCAGGATGGGGTTGGAGAACTGGGTCATAAGGCTGACGAAGGCCTCCGACTCCCGCAGAGGCATCATGGCGCTGCTCATCATCTCCATACCGATGAAGAGAATACCAAGACCGGCCACGATCTGACCGGCGTAGTTCACCTTTACCTTTTTAATAAAGGTGACCAGAGCCACGCCGACGAAGGCAAAGAGAGGCGCCATGGCCCCCACGTCCAGGGCGATCAGCTGGCTGGTCACTGTGGTACCGATGTTGGCGCCCATGATGATCCACACCGCCTGCTGGAGGCTCATCAGGCCGGAGTTGACGAAACCCACCACCATCACCGTGGTGGCCGAAGAGGACTGGATGGCGGCAGTAATGCCGGCGCCCACCGCCACACCTAAAATGCGGTTGGCCGTCAGCCGCTCCAAAATCTGCTTCATGCGGTTGCCGGCGGCAGCTTCCAGGCCGGCGCCCATCATCTGCATGCCGTGCAGAAACAGGGCCAGACCGCCCAGAAGGCCGAATAGTTCTGTAATGCCCAAAAGTTTTCCCCCTTTTAACACACAGTTATCATCGGGGCCCAACGCCCCATATCGTCCCATTTTCCAGATACTTCTATTCTATCCATTTCCCCATTTTCTTACAAGGCATCTTCCCAAGATTTCATTTTGATTTAACTTAGATTTTACATAAGAATGGGACAAATTTCAGGAAACAAGGCAAAAAAGGCCGGCAAAGGATACCAATTCCTTTGCCGGCCGCTTCGCGCCGCTGTCAGGGCGGATGTCAACGGTATGTAATCGGAAGAACGGTGGTCATACCTCCAGTTCCGCCAAAAGTCCCTGGTTGACGGCGTTGCACACCCACACGCTGCTGCGCTGGAGAATCGGCAGCGCCGTCCCCTCCACGGTGGAGGCCACGCCCCCCGCCTCGGTGACAATGAGACTCCCGGCTGCATAATCCCAGGGGCTGAGGCTATACTCAAAAAACAGCTCTGCCCGACCGCAGGCCACATAGCACAGGTCCTGGGCCGCCGCGCCGAAGCGGCGGAAGTCGCAGCTGCGGCGGAGCAGCTGGGTGGTCAGAGACATGGAGGGATCGATGTACTCCCGCTTGTAAATGGCAGTACCCATGATAAAGATCCCCTCGCTGAGGGGCTTGTCGCTGACATGGATGGGCTGGCCGTTGAGAAAGGCCCCCACCCCCCGCTGGGCTGAGAACAACTCCTCCCGGTAGGGGTCGTAAACCACACCGTACTCCACCTGGCCCTCTCTGGCCAGAGCGATGGAGATGCCGCTCTGACGGAAGCCCCGGACGAAGTTGGTGGTGCCGTCGATGGGGTCCACGATGAACACCCATCCCTTAGAGGGATCCCCTTGGAGGGCCTCCTCCTCCCCGAAGAACACGGCATCCGGCAGCAGGGCCAGCAGCTTTTCCTTCAAAAAGGCCTCTACAGCCACGTCGTACTCCGTCACCAGATCGGCGGCGGAGGTCTTGATGTGAGTTTTTGCAGCGATATCCCCGGCGGAGCGGACGATCTTTCCCGCCTCCCGGGCGATCTCGGAAATGGCATGCAGCATGGGGGATTCCTCCTTCAGGACACCAGGGTCCACTCGAAATTTTCAAACAGCAGGCGGCTGCCTGTGTCGGTGCCCTCCGGCAGCAGGAACATGGCCACCTGATTCTCCACCCCCGTGTCGGAGACCATGTAGGCGTAATCCCCGTTGATGGTGGTGACCGTGTAATATGTGGGCTCCATAGAGCGCCTCCTCTCCCGTTTTTTACAGAATAGCATATTTTCAAAAAAAGCACAAGAAAGGGCTTGACAAAAGCGGAGGGGTGTAGTATATTTTTATCAGGAACCAGTCCTAATAAGGAGGCTGCAATGACTGCAAAGCGAAGGACCCCCCAGAAGGGGATCATCCTGGATACGCTGTGCAGGATGGGCAGTCACCCCACGGCGGGGGAGCTCTATGAGGAGATCCACCGCAGCCATCCCAGCATCAGCCGCTCCACGGTATACCGTGTTTTGGGGCAGATGGAGGAGGACGGCCTGGTGATGCGGGTGTGTTTGATGGGCTCGGACGACCGGTTTGACGGAAATGTCCGGCGGCACAACCACATTCGCTGCCGCCGCTGCGGCGCGGTGGCGGACATCCCCTGGGTGGAGGTGGCGTCCCCCTGTGAGACGGCTGGCTACCTCATCACCGGCTACACGGTGGAGTACACCGGGGTCTGCCCCGCCTGTCAGGCGGAGGAGGAGCAGGATGATAAACGTGCCCAAAAGGCAGTTGTATCATAAGAGAAGTGACATCAATACCAAAAATAATTGATTGAAAAGGAGATTACGACTATGAAGAAGTGGGTTTGCCCTGTGTGCGGTTATGTGCATGAAGGTGACGTTCCCCCCGAGTTTTGCCCCCAGTGCAAGGTGCCCGGCTCCCGGTTCACCGAGCAGAAGGCTGAGATGACCTGGGCCGCTGAGCATGTGGTGGGCGTGGGCAAGGTGTTCGGCGCTGATGTGCCCGCCGAGGTCCAGAAGGAGATCATCGACGGCCTCAATGCCAACTTCACCGGCGAGTGCACCGAGGTGGGCATGTATCTGGCCATGGCCCGCGTGGCCCATCGCGAAGGCTATCCCGAGATCGGCGAGTACTGGCGCCGGGCCGCTCTGGAGGAGGCTGAGCACGCCGCCAAGTTTGCGGAGCTGCTGGGCGACGTAGTGTCCGACTCCACCAAGAAGAACCTGGAGATGCGTGTCGAGGCCGAGAACGGCGCCACCCTGGGCAAGTTCGAGCTGGCCAAGCTGGCCAAGCAGTATAACCTGGACGCCATCCATGACACCGTCCACGAGATGGCCCGCGACGAGGCCCGTCACGGCAAGGCCTTCGCCGGCCTGCTGAAGCGCTACTTCTAAGCCTCAGCGGAACAATTGCAGAGCCTTTTGAGAGGGAATCGGGAAACCGGTTCCCTCTCTTTTTGATGTTACCGCATAGAAATAACGCATTTCCCTATTAATACAATATCTTGACATTCTGCAGAACACATCCCAGAGCAAAGTTCTGCGCCACTTTTTTATACTTCTTTTGAAAATACTCGAATTATTGTAAAATTAACGTTTTTTGTTCTAAGAAACAGGAATTTTTTGCAAAACACTATGCACTCAGCTTATTGTACTGCCTAACAAAATGCGATAAACTGAGTGCAGAATTTACCGTTTCCTGCAAAGAATGCGGCGGGCTGCGCCCAAGAAGAGAACCGCTTTGCGCCCTGTGCCCAAAAAAGGGGGAAATGTGCTTGGCAATTGCAGAGGTCATCAAATATGAAGGAGACAATTCCACATTTGTCTGGAAACATCCCAAGGAAGATTTCAACACCAATTCACAACTGATCGTACATGAGACGCAAGAGGCGGTATTCTTCCTCAACGGCCAGCCGCTGGATCTCTTCGGTTCCGGCCGCTACACACTGGAAACTCAGAACCTTCCGCTGCTGCGCCGCGCAATCAATCTTCCCACAGGCGGACAGTCCGCTTTTCACTGTGAGGTTTATTTCGTCAACAAAACGGAGCAGATGGCCATTCGCTGGGGCACGGACAGCAAGGTGCAGTACATTGAGCCCACCTACGGGTTTCCGCTTTCTATCGGCGCCAGCGGCGAGATGAGCCTGCGGGCGGCGGACAGTATCAGGCTTCTCACCAAGCTGGTGGGCACGGAACGGGATCTGAGCCGTGACGCCCTGGTTGCATACTTTCGCGCCTTTCTCATGACCAAAGTCAAAACCTACATCGCCCAAACCATCAAAGAGCAGAAAACCAATATTTTTGAGATCGATGAACAGCTTCTTGCCTTCTCTGAGGCCTTGCAGGATAAGCTGGCGCCGGATTTTTCGGATTACGGTGTCTCTCTGGAGCGATTTTTTGTAACGACCATTGTTAAACCGGACGGCGAGGCGCAATATGAAAAATTTAAGGAACTGCATTTCCGCCGGTATGCCGATATTGCCGAAGCCAAAATCCGCCAGCAGGTGGGGGTGATCGATCAGGAGACCGAGAAGCAAAAAACGGTAATTGAAGCCCAGGGCATTGCCCAGAAGCGCTCCATTGAAGGATATACCTACCAGCAGGAGCGGAGCTTTGACGTGGCAGAAAAAGTCGCCCAGAATGAGGGGGCGGGAAATTTCAGCAGTGCCGGCATTGGACTTGGTATGATGGCCGGTGTGGGCGGCGCTGTGGGCGGTGTAGTCGGCGGTGCCGTGGATGAGGCGCTGTCCGCAGGAAGGCCGTCTGCCCCCGCCGCTCTGTTCTGTGACAACTGCGGTACCCAGCTCTCACCCGGGGCGTCCTTCTGCGACAATTGCGGGGCGGCAGTAGCATCCAGCCCCCGCTGTGCCAAATGCGGTTTTGTTTTTGAGCGTCCAGGCAACTTTTGCCCCAAATGCGGCGCAAAACGGGGGATTACACCATGAAAAGCAACAAGACGATCGGGGTGATTCTTTGGGGCATCGGCCTCCTTTTGGCACATATCTTGGTTTTTCTTCTGCCTGACGGGAAAACGCCGGCGCTGTGGGTGACTTACGGGTTCACTCTGTTCGCTTTTTTCTCACAGCTTGTACTGTGGCTTCTTATGTGGAAGAAGGCGCTTACGCCTCCACAGCAGTTTCTCCACACTCCCATTCTGTTTTTCTCAGTGTGCTATCTGATCGGGCAGCTGCTTCTCTGCGCAGTATTTGCCCTGTTCTTTGGACCGGCGCGGACAGCAGCGCTTATCAACGGACTTTTCCTGTGCGCGGTCTGGGCGCTGATCCTCTCCGCGGCAATTAGCCGAAATCATGCAGAAGATGTGGACCAGCGTCAAAAAAATCACCATATTAAGCTATAAAAGGAGAAAAGAAGATGAAACAGCTAACCTGTGAAATGTGCGGCAGCACGGATCTGGTAAAACAGGATGGAGTGTTTGTCTGTCAGTCCTGCGGCACCAAGTATTCCATTGAGGAAGCAAAAAAGATGATGGTGGAGGGGACCGTAGAGGTAGCCGGCACCGTCAAGGTAGATAACACAGACAAAATTGAGAACTATCTGATGATGGCAGAAAATGCCTATGATGCCAGCAACCAGAAGGAGGCGGAGAGTTACTGCAATAAGATCATCGAAATTGATCCAGACCACTATCAGGCCTGGTTTTTAAAAGGCAAGGCCGCCGGATGGCAGTCCACTCTGGCCAACATCCGTATCGAGGAATCAGTCAACTGTTTCGTGAAGGCCATTGAAAATGCTCCGGAAGACAAGGTCGAGGAAATTAAAAAGAAATCGGCTGAGGAGACCGAGCGGCTGTCTGTGGCGCTGGTAACCCTGTGCTGCAACAACTATGCCAAGTTTTCCAGCGTAGATAACGCCAAATCCATCAAGGAAAAAACCCTTCTGGTACAGCTCTACACCCTGCAGCTCCTGTCCAAAGCCGGCGTCACCTCCAATAATTTCAAAAAGGACCTGGCCGTGAAGATCAACAACGCCGTGGTTGCCGGATGGGACAACTATATCTGGAAGGAGTATTGGACCGACAGCGACGGCCACCCCTCGAAATACGTCTGGAACCGCTTTACGGAGCAGGCGTGGGCTGCGGTTGACCTGCAAAAATTTGTGATTTCCATGCGTGACGCCAAGGACCCGGACAACAAGGTCAACTACCAGAACATTATCTTCTATACCAAGGCCATCGAGAGTTCCGCGGAATATAAATACTCCAACGGCGGCTGGGGAAAGGCAACTCAGTGGTCCTCCGACTATAAGAACAAGCTCATTGATCAGATCATGGAGTATCACAACAAGATCAAGGAGATCGATCCCAGCTACGTCGTCCCCGAGCGGCCCAAGCCCTCCGGAGCCTGCTATGTGGCCACGGCGGTCTACGGCTCCTACGACTGTCCCCAGGTGTGGACGCTTCGCCGCTTCCGGGACAACACTCTGGCAGAGACTTGGTATGGCCGTCTCTTTATCCATACCTATTATGCCGTCAGCCCCACGCTGGTCAAGTGGTTTGGACATACCGAATGGTTCAAAAAGCTGTGGAAGGGCAAGCTGGACCGGATGGTGGAGAAGCTGCAGCAGGAAGGTGTGGAGAGCACACCTTACGACGACAAAGTTTGGTAATGCAAAAATCCCCGGTCTCATTTGAACTGATTCAGTAAAGACGGACAGTGGTAAGATACCCCCTGATGTAGGAAAATGAACTGCATCAGGGGGTATTGCTATGAGCAGATGAAATTACACACATATGCAGGTACTGCTTTCAAAAATTGACGCAATGATTGCGAAGGGAAAATACCGCGAGACGCGGCGGAGTATTTTGAATTTAAAGATAAACATGCACGCAACCGCTCCCTGCACAGAGGCTTTTTGTGCTGTCCGCATCATTTAGGCCGGTCCTATAATGGGACCGGTGAATTTTTATCTCTGAAGCGTAAACTTCCAGGCGCAGCTGCAATCGGGGTCGTGGACCTCGGGATAGCAGCTGAGACATTCACAGGTAATGCGGTCGTCGATCTCTTTGGCGAAACCGGCATACTCGATAAGCCCCACCGGGCGGCAGGGGTGGAGGGGCATCCCCTTCCGGGCCCGGGCAGACTGGACCCGGCACTCCTTCACCCGGTAAACAAGGGTGTTCCCCTGGATCTCCACGCCGTCCCGGTTCAGGTTGGCGTAAAACCGCAGGGACAGGGCTTTGGCAAGCCCTTCCAGTCCCGGATGCTCCGGAAGATGCAGGAAGGCCTTGATCCGCCGGGCTTCAATGACAGTGAACCGCCGCCAGGCCTCGGTGTCGTGGTACATGGCCTCCTCCATGCCGAATTTCCCCTCCACGGACTGGAACCACACCCCGTCCATGGCCAGCCAGTTCTTGGCGTAGAGGGACAGCAGCTCCACGAGCTGCTCCCGGGACAGGGACTCCAGCATGTCCTGATACATGGGCATCGCTTCCTTTCTAATAAGAAAACGCCCCCGCGCGCATGACGCGCGCGGGGGCTTGTGCGTTTCCCGATTACTTGTACAGCTCGGTCAGTCTGGTCAG
>CALXDB010000104.1 GCA_944386955.1 uncultured Oscillospiraceae bacterium | reverse complement strand
GTGCCGAAGATGAAATTGGTACCCATGTTCAGCACGGCAGCTGCGATAAAGACGATGAGGTATACCGGTACCTCCATGTAGCTCTTGGAGGTGAACAGCAGCACCACCACGATCACCACTGCGGCAATGAGAAGGATCACCGTCATCTCCTTTTGCAGACTGGCGGAGGTGTCCTGTCCCACAGTGGAGGAGATGTATACATCCCAGCCCTCCAGCTCCTGCCGGATGTCCTCCATGGCGGCGATGGCCTTGGGATCGGTCTCCGGGGTGTCGAAGGAGACGGAGAAGAGGGCGGAGGCGTTGGTGTAGTGCTCCGGAGTGTCGTCAAAGACCACCTCAGATACGCCGGGGATCTGGGTTAGCCGGTCCGCCAGTTCCCGGGCTGTTTCCACGGTGATATTGGCCACCATCACATTGGCGCTGCCCAGGGTGACGAACTCCTCATCCATGAGGGTGAGGCCCCGGCGGGTCTCCGTCTCGGGGGGAAGGTAGGAGGTGATGTCGTTGTTGATCTGTACCTTGTTGATGGATGCGGCGCAGAAGAGAAAGGCGGCGAGGAAGATCAAATAGAAGGCCTTCCGCTTATCGACAATAAACCTTGCCGCCTTGGTCATCGCGTTTTCCGATTGCTTTTCCTGCTGCATAGCTGATCGAACCTCTCAGACGTTGGGGATAAAACGCTCCAGATTTTCCAACAGGCATTCCTCTGACACAGGGGTATCGCTGCTGAGCCACCAGCGGATGAGGGAGAACATGGCACCCACATAGAACCGGGCTGCGATCTCCGGATCGCTGCCGGGGAGGGCCTGGCGGAAGTCGGGCTGGGACAGGCGCAGATACAGCTGGTGGGCGGCGGCGTCCTCCAACAGGCGGGCCTCTGTGTCCGCGCCGCTCTGGAGACAGGCGCGGTAGAGCGCCTTCCGGTCCCGGAAGAAGTGGAGGGCGTTGCGGGAGGCTGTCAGGAAAAACTGACGGGGACTGCCGCTGCCCTCGGGGATACAGCTGGAGATACACTCCTGCTCCATCTGCTGCAGCATATACCGCAAGAGCTCCTGCTTGTCGGTGAAGTGGGCGTAGAAGGTGGTACGGTGCACCATGGCCCGCCGGCAGATGTCGCTGACAGACAGCTCCTGAAAAGGGTGCTCCTCCATCAGCTTGGCCAACGCCTCTACCAAGCTGTGCCGGGTCTTGCGCTGCCGGAGGTCCAGATTCTCCTGATTTTTCTGCCGCATCATATATAACGCTCCTTTCCTTGCCCTTTGCGGGAATATCATAGCTCGATAATCTACACCTGTCAAGATAAAATACAAATGTCGATTAAAATTGCAAAAAAAACGGCCCGCCCAACAGGGCGGACCGGCAGAGAACAGGGAAAAGATCAGTTCTCCGCATAGCGGGAGAGGAACTGGCGGGTGCGCTCCTCCCGGGGGTGCTCGATGACCTGCCGGGCGGGGCCCTGCTCCACAATGACCCCCTCGTCCATGAAGATTACGTCGTCGGCCACGTCCCGGGCGAAGGCCATCTCATGGGTGACGATGATCATGGTGGTTTTCTGCTCGGCAAGGCTCCGGATCACCTTCAGCACTTCCCCTGTGAGCTCCGGGTCCAGGGCGGAGGTGGGCTCGTCAAAGCAGAGAATGTCCGGGTGCAGGGCCAGGGCACGGGCAATGGCCACCCGCTGCTGCTGGCCGCCGGAGAGCTGGCTGGGGTAGTGATTGGCCCGTTCGCTGAGGCCCATTTTGGCCAGAAGCTCCCGGCCCTCCTCCTGAATCTCCTCCAGAATGGTCTTCTTGTTCGCCTTGAACTCCGGCCGCTCCTGGAAGAGGAGCTCCTTGGCCAGGGTCACGTTCTTCAGGGCCGTGTACTGGGGGAAGAGGTTGAAGGACTGGAACACCATGCCGAAGTGGAGCCGCTTTTTCCGCACCTCGCTCTCCCGCTGAGTGGCGGGTTCGGCGGCGTCAAAGATCACATTGCCATTGACGGAGATGATACCCTGGTCCGGCTTCTCCAGGAAATTAAGGCACCGGAGCAGGGTGGTCTTCCCGCTGCCGGAGGAGCCGATAATGGCCAGGGCCTGGCCCTGCTCCAGGGAGAAGCTGATGTCCTCCAGCACCCGGGTGGGACCGAAATGCTTTTCAATATTGCGTACTTCCAAAATTGCCATGTCCGGTCCTCCTCGTTACTGAAAGAATTCCATTTTCTTCTCCAGCTTGCCCAGCAGAACCGTGACCACGCCGCTGAAGATCAGGTAGTACACGGCGGTGAAGAACAGAGGCCACACCAGACCCGCGATGCCGGAGTTGCCCTTCATGAAGGATTCGCCCATCCAGATGACCTCCTGCAGGGCGATGACCCGGGCCAGGGAGGTGTCCTTCACCAGGGTGATGACCTCGTTGGACATGGGGGGAACGATGCGCTTGATCATCTGCAGCAGCGTGATGTGGCGGAAGATCTGGAGCTTGGTCATGCCAAGCACCTGGCCCGCCTCCTGCTGTCCCTTGGGGACGCCCTGGATACCGCCCCGGTAGATCTCGGAGAAGTAGCAGGCGTAGTTGATGATGAAGGCTACGCACACGGCGATCATCCGTCCGCTCTCACCGCTGGGCCAGTTGAACCAGTCCTTCATTCCCGGCACATAGAAGAGGGCGATGATCTGCAGCACTAGGGGGGTGCCCCGGATGATCCAGACAAAGGTGCGGGTGACCCAGCGCAGGGGCAGAAAGCGGCTCATGGAGCCAAAGCTGATGATGAGGCCCAGGGGCAGAGCCCCCAGCAGGGTAATGAAGAACAGCTGCAGCGTTTTGAGAAAGCCGCTATTCAGGGCCGACAGGACCGTTTGAAAGGTGCTGGAGGTAAAAAAATCCATCATGTTGGTATCGTCCTCTCCGGGTGGTTGTGGTGGGGCGAAAAGCCGCCGAAAGGCAGAGCGCGCATAGGGCGCGCTCTGCCTCAGGTGTGTCTATGGGGAAGGGATCAGTCCAGAATCACGGCGTCCTGGAGGCCGTAGGTGGTGGCGGTCTCCAGCACGGTGCCGTCAGCCACCTTCTCCGCCCAGAAGGTGTTGAAGGCGTCCACCAGATCGGAGCCCTGGCGGAAGCCCACGCCGTACTCCTCGGACTCCAGACCCTGGGTGTCGTTGAGATTGAGGCTATAGACCAGGTCGTCGTAGCTGGTGCCCTCGCCGGTCATCTCGGCGGCCATCAGCACGTCGATAACGGCGGCGTCAGAGGTGCCCGCAGAGACCTCCATCAGGGCGTTGGCCTGGGCCTGGACGGGAACGGTGGTGGCCCCCAGAGCCTCGGCGGCATCCTCACCGGCGGAGCCGGACTCCACGGCGATGTTCAGGCCCTCCAGAGAGGTGAGGCCCTCGAAGTCAGCGGCCTTGTCGGCGGCGTAGACCAGGGTCTGGTAGTTGGTGCAGTAGGGGGTAGAGGTACCCATGGCGGCCATGACATCATCACTGAGGGTCATGCCGTTCCACACGCAGTCGATGGCCTTGGAGTTGAGCTCCTCCACCTTGTAGTCCCAGGTGATCTCCTGGAACTCCACGCTGACGCCCAGGCTCTCGGCAAAGGCCTTGGCCATGTCGGCGTCAAAGCCGATCCACTCCTCGCTGCCCTCGGCCTTGTAGTCCATGGGGGCGAAGTAGGTGATGCCCACCACCAGGGTGCCCTTGTCCTTCACATACTGCAGGTCGCTCTCAGCGGTGTCGCCGCCCTCGCCGCCGGCGTTGTCGCTGACGTTGTTGCCGGCGCCGCCGTTATTGGCGCTGCCGCCGTTGTTGTTGGTGGTATTGCCGCAGGCCGCCAGAGCCAGCATCATGGCCAGGACCAGCAGCAAAGACGCAATTCTTTTCATCTTCAAAAATCCTCCTTGATTACCGAAGGTATCTCCTTCGGCCACTATGCTATAATTTACCATGCTAAAGCGCTAATGTAAAGAAAGATTTGGGACAATTTTCTCCAAATATCCTGCATCTATTTTGTATAACTTGCATAGTATTCAGGAGACGACCGGGGAGCTGGTCCGGCAGGGAAAAGGGGGACACATATTCCTGTCCTCTTTTTCATAAGGTGGGGGCAGGAGAACAAAGTGAAAAGAGGACGGTGCTATGACAAATACGACCATCTATCAGGACATCGCGCAGCGGACGGAAGGGAGCCTCTTTGTGGGGGTCCTGGGTCCGGTGCGGACGGGGAAATCCACCTTCATCAAGCGGTTCATGGAGACCCAGGTGATCCCCAACATCGACAACGTGTACCGCAGGGAGCGGGCCATTGACGAGCTGCCCCAGAGCGGCAGCGGCCGGACCATCATGACGGCGGAGCCCAAGTTCGTCCCCGAGGAGGCGGTGGAGGTGTCTCTGGAGGACGGCGTCACCTTCTCCGTCCGTCTCATCGACAGCGTGGGCTACATGGTGAAAGGGGCCATGGGTCAGATGGAGGACGACCATCCCCGAATGGTGATGACGCCCTGGTTCCCCCAGGAGATCCCCATGGCGGAGGCGGCGGAGCTGGGGACCAGGAAGGTCATCACGGAGCACTCCACTGTGGCCATCGTGGTCACCACAGACGGCTCCATCGCGGAGATCGACCGAGAGGACTACATCGAGCCGGAGGAACGGGTGATTCGGGAACTGAAGGAGCTGGGGAAGCCCTTCGTGGTGCTCCTCAATTGTGCCGAGCCCCAGAGCCAGCGGGCCCGGGCCATCAGCGCTGAGATCGCCCAGAAGCATGGCGTGGCCTGTATGCCCATCAGCTGCCTCGCCCTCAGCGAGCAGGACATCAAGGAGATCATGAAGGCCCTCCTCTTTGAGTTTCCCCTCAGCGAGATGGACTTCTTCCTGCCCCCCTGGGTAGATGCCCTGGAGATGGACCACCCCATTAAAAGCGGCATCTACGCCCGCATCCGGGAGACGGCGGCGGATCTGCGCCACGTCCGGGAGGTAAAGGGAGCCATGGAGGCCATCGGGGCGGGGGAGCAGATCAGCGCCTCCCGGCTTACGGGGATGGACCTGGGGAAGGGGGTCGCCACGGTGGAGCTGGAGCTTCCCCGGCAGCTCTTCTACGAGACCCTCAGCGCCCAGTCCGGCTTCCATGTGGCCGACGACGGGGACCTCCTCAGTCTCATGCGATCCCTGGCGGAGGTGAAGAAGTCCTATGATAAGGTGTCTGGGGCCCTGGAGAGCGTTTACGAGACGGGCTACGGCATCGTCATGCCCACCATGGAGGAGCTCATCCTGGCGGAGCCGGAGATCATGCGCCAGGGGGGCCGGTACGGCGTCCGTCTGAAGGCCAACGCTCCCTCTATCCACATGTTCAAGGTGGACATCGAGTCCACCGTGTCCCCCATCGTAGGCAACGAGAAGCAGAGCGAGGATATGGTGAACTACCTGATGGAGAAGTTCGAGGGGGACACGGGAAAGATCTGGGAGTCCAACATCTTCGGCCGCAGCTTCCACGAGCTGGTGAACGAGGACCTCCAGGCTAAGCTCCAACGGATGCCGGAGGACGCCCGGAAGAAGTTCCAGGAGACCCTGCAGCGTATCGTCAACGAGGGCAGCGGCGGACTCATCTGTATCATTCTTTAATTTGTCAAGAGGCGGCCTCATGGAGGCCACCTCTTTTTTTGAAAAATTTTCTCCCCATGTGGTTTACAAAGTAGACCACATGTGTTATATTAGGTTTACAAAGTAGACCAAAGGAGGATTGACCGTGGGAGAGATCCATTTGACAGCCAGCGAGTGGAACATATTGGACAGCCTCTGGGAGAAGTCCCCCCAGACGGTGATGGAGCTGGTGAGTGTTCTGTCCCGGCGGGTGGGGTGGGCCAAGAGCACCACCATCACCACCCTGCGGCGGATGGAGGAGAAGGGCCTGGTCCGGGCGGAAGTGGTTGACAAGGCAAAGCACTATACACCCGCTGTGGAGCGGGAGGCGGCGGTGGTCCAGGAGACCAGCAGCTTTCTCAACCGGGTCTATCGGGGCAGCGTGGGTCTCATGGTGAGCTCCATGGCCCGGCGGCAGGAGCTCACGGAGGAGGATATCCGGGAGCTGCGGGAGATCCTGCGGCAGGCGGAAGGAGGGGACAAGCATGCTTGAGTGGATCGTCACATCCAGTCTGTTGATTCTGGTGGTGCTGGCGCTGCGGCGGCTGCTGCGCAGCCGGCTCAGCGGCCGGGTGCGGTACGCCCTGTGGGGGCTGGTGCTGCTGCGGCTGCTGATCCCGGTGCAGCTGTTCACCGCGCCGGTGTCGGTGGGGGAGTACCTGCCCCAGCCCGACGCCGCCGTCTTGGAGGAGCGGACCCTCTATGTGCTGCCGGTCCAGGAGATCCCTCTGGAGGAGGCGGGACTTTTCCAGGCGGCGGAGGACGGACAGGTGGTGTCCGACGCCGATTCCTTCGGCTACGCCCGGGTGGAGGGGGACACAGTACGGCGGTACGCCGGGAAGATCACCCCTGCGGACCTGGCGTTGTGGGTCTGGGGGAGCGGCTGCGCATTGGTGCTGGTGGCTCTGCTGTGGTCCAACCTCCGCTTCGGGCGGCGGCTCAAGCGGCTGCGGAAGCCTCTGGAGACAGCGGACTGCCCGCTGCCGGTGTATGCGGCGGAGGGGCTTCCGTCCCCCTGCCTCTTCGGCCTGCTGCGCCCGGCGATTTATGTAACGCCGGAGGCAGCGGCAGATCCAGTGGTGCTGCGCCATGTGCTGGCCCATGAGACCACCCACTGCCGCCAGGGGGACCATATCTGGAGCGCCCTCCGGGCGGCGGCTCTGGCCCTCCACTGGTACAATCCCCTGGTATGGTGGGCGGTGATCGCTTCCAAACGGGACGGAGAGCTCAGCTGCGACGAAGGGGCCATCCGGATGCTGGGGGAGGGGGAGCGCCAGTCCTACGGCGAGACCCTGCTCCACCTCCTGACGGTGCGCCTGGGTCCCCGGGATCTTCTGGCCTGCGCCACCACCATGTCCGGGGACAAGAAGAGTCTCCGGGAGCGGTTTGCCAGGATTTCCTGTAAACGGAAAAGCCTTGTCGGTATTTCTGCCGCAGTGATTTTCGTGGCAGTGGCGGCCGCCGTCTTCTTCTTTTCCGGGAACAGCGAGATGGATCTCTCCGATGCCGAAGGCCAGATTCCGGAGCTGGCCCTGGACGTGGTCACCGCGGAGGGCGGATCTTCCGAGACGACCGTGCTGGAGCTGCCGCGCTTCTTAGACGGGGATAATCCGGTCCTCCGGGATCTGAACGCCCGCATGGCGGAGGTGCAAGCGGGGTATGACGATCTCCTCAGCAGCGGCGCCGATTCCGCGACTCTCTCCGTCTACCCCAGCCTGGGGTCCAGCTGCGTCAGCATCGTCATGCTGGGCAAGGAGTTTCCCTGCTACGGATATGAGGGGGACGTGACCTCCTTCTGCTACGACTTTGTAGAGGGAAGAGAGGTCACCCTGGAGGAGGCCCTGGCCGCCAGCGGCTGGACGGAGAAGGAGATGGAGACGGACCTCTTCCACTATATCCGCTCCCATCTCACCGACTACTACGGGGAGGGGGAGCGGGAGCACCTGGCCAGCAACCTGGAGATCGTGGGCTTCCGCCAGCGGATGGACGGGGGCTGGGACTTCTTCCTCCAGTATCGGAGGCCCGAGGGGATCTCCTCCGCCTGGCGCTATCTGTTCACCTTCTCCGACGGCGCCATCAAACCGGGCGTGGCGGTCCCCACGAAGGAGCTTCTGGACATCGGCTGCAGCCTCACCGGGCTGACCTTTTATGAGACGGAGACCTGGGTGACGGCGCTGCCTGTGGACCAGCTGATCGCCAAGCTGGAGCCGGAGGACATCCTCAACACCGGCATCGCCTCGGGGGATCCGGCGGCGGCGCTTGCCGCCCTTCGCGCCGCCATGGAGCATGTGGCGGACTTCCAGGAGGAGGTGCACGAGTACTGGAACAGCACCGTCACCGTCGACGGCAGCCCCCGCAGCTTCGACAGCGGCGATCTGCAGATCGAGCTCCGGGCCGGTGCGCCGGAGGGGATCGTGGAGGTGTATTACAACGACGCCCCCTTCTACCACAGGGTGTATGTGGAGGATGCGGCACTCTATGACATGGTGCGGGAGACCCACCGCCGGGAGACGTCGGTGGACCCGGTGTGGGAGCGCTACGCCGAATGGCTGAACGAGCGGATGGACACCATTTTGCGGTCCCATCAGGAGTGGGACCGGGAGTGGGCCGGTTCGCCGGAGAGGCTGGTCCGGTATACCAGCTGTGAGCTGGTGACCTTCCAGGAGCAGGCCGTCTACGACGATCTGCTGCCGGGGCAGACGGTCTCTGTCTACCACTACACCTTCGCTCTCACCATGGAGCATCCGGAATATTCCCTGGGAATCCTGGACGCGGATCTCCGCACATGGCACGGGGATGATCTGACCTTTTTCGCCGCCGTACAGGACGGGGAGGGGAATGTGATAGATACCGGATTTTTTGCCGGGGACCTCTTCCTGGGCGACAGCGACGAGGAGAAACAGCAAAATGCCCGGGAAACCCTTCTTGCCGCTTTCACCGGAGGCGAGGCGTGATGGATCGTCTGACTTTACCCCAATTTGTGATGCACGGAAGGAGGGAGCCTGTATGCTGGAATGGACTGTCACGTCCAGCTTGCTGATTTTGGTGGTGCTGACCCTGCAGCGGCTGCTGCGAAACAGGCTCAGCGGCCGGGTGCGGTACGCCCTGTGGGGGCTGGTGCTGCTGCGGCTGCTGATCCCGGTGCAGCTGTTCACC
>CALXDB010000103.1 GCA_944386955.1 uncultured Oscillospiraceae bacterium | reverse complement strand
TGGCACCCCTGACCAGACTCTAACTGGTGGCCTACCGCTTAGGAGGCGGTCGCTCTATACAACTGAGCTACAGGGGCATAGAATCCTGGTCCCCTTGGAACAGGGCCTGTCAACTGCCCTATTGTACCCCAATCTGTTGGTCCTTGTCAACATTCTGCCTTGAAAAACCACAGGGGATATAATACAATATTTATATCTATACAATTCGTTTGAAACGCCATCAAAAAGGAGGATGGGTATGCTGTCGAAAGACCTGTTTACCATCGTGAAAAACCAAGTGGTGGCCCGGGATGTACTGGAAATGGTGCTGGAGGGTCCCACCGCTGCCATTACCAACCCCGGCCAGTTCATTGATATCCGGCTGGAGCAGAAATTCCTGCGCCGCCCCATCTCGGTGTGCGACCGGGATGACAAGTCCGTGGCCATCATCTACAAGGTGGTGGGCAGCGGCACCGAGATCATGGCGGAGCTGCCGGTTGGCACCCAGCTGGACGTGCTCACCGGTCTCGGCAACGGCTTCGACCTCTCCAAGAGCGGCGATCGTCCGCTGCTGCTGGGCGGCGGCCTGGGCGCCGCGCCCCTCTACTGGCTGTGCAGGGAGCTGGCGGCCCAGGGCAAGCATCCCACGGTGGCTATGGGCTTTGATACCGCGGCCAGCGTCTACTATGCCGACCAGTTCCGGGAGGCCGGGGCGGAGGCGGTGTATCTCGCCACCATGGACGGCACCGCCGGGGTGAAGGGCACTGTGCTGAATGCCGTCCCCGACCTGAACGCCTACTCCTATTTCTACACCTGCGGCCCCACTCCCATGCTGGCCGCCATCAACGCCGCCGCCGCTATCGACGGCCAGTTCAGCCTGGAGGAGCGGATGGGCTGCGGCTTCGGCGCCTGCATGGGCTGCTCCATTCTCACCAAGAAGGGCAGCCGCCGGGTGTGCAAGGACGGCCCCGTGTTTGACAAGGAGGATCTGCTGTGGTGAATACGTCTGTGAATCTGTGCGGGATCCAGCTGGACAACCCCATCATCCCCGCCAGCGGTACCTTTGGCTACGGCTACGAGTTTGCCGAGCTCTACGACATCAACTGCCTGGGCACCTTCTCTTTCAAGGGAACCACCAAGGAGGCCCGGTTCGGCAACCCCACCCCCCGTATCGCCGAGTGCCCTTCCGGCATGATCAACTCCGTGGGCCTTCAGAACCCCGGCGTGGAGGCGGTGATCTCCCATGAGCTGCCCCTTCTGAAGCCCCACTTCCACAAGCCGGTGATGGCCAACGTCAGCGGCTTTTCCATCGACGAGTACGCCTATACCTGCGAGAAGTTGGACAAGGAGGAACAGGTGGGCTGGCTGGAGGTCAATATCAGCTGTCCCAACGTCCACTCCGGCGGCATGAGCTTCGGCAAGACCCCGGAGTCCGCCGCCAAGGTCACCGCCGCGGTGAAGGCCGTTACCAAAAAGCCGGTCATCATGAAGCTGTCTCCCAATGTGGACGACATCGCCGCCATTGCCAAGGCCTGTGAGGAGGCCAGAGCCGACGGCGTGAGCCTGGTGAACACCTTCCTCGGCATGCGCATCGACCTGCGCCGCCGCCGTCCCGTGGTGGCCAACCGCAGCGGCGGCTTCTCCGGCAGCGCCATTTTCCCCATCGCCCTGCGGATGGTCTACGAGGTCTATGAGGCGGTAAAGATCCCCGTGGTGGGTATGGGCGGCGTGTCCAGCGCCGAGGACGTCATCGAGATGATGATGGCCGGCGCCTCCGCTGTAGAGGTGGGCGCCGCCAACCTGGTGGACCCCTTCGCCTGCCGGGATATGGTGGAGGCCCTGCCCCGGGTCATGGAGAAGTACCGCATCGAGAACCTGACGGACATCGTGGGCGCGGCCCACGGGAAATAAGGAGGACAGGATGGACCTTCTCATCCAGCATGGCACCCTGGTGGACGGCCGGGGGAGATATGAGGCCGATGTGCTGATCCAAAATGGCGTTATTGCCGCTGTGGGTCAGAATATGCCCGCCCACGGGGCGGAGGTCTACGACGCGGTGGGGCAGCATGTGCTCCCCGGCCTGATGGACGCCCACGTCCACTTCCGGGACCCCGGCCTCACCCACAAGGAGGACTTTGCCACCGGCTCCCGGGCGGCCATCCACGGCGGCGTCACCGCCGTGCTGGACATGCCCAACGTGGTGCCGGTGACCAACACCCGCCAGCGGCTTCTGGACCGGATGGCCGCGGCGGCGGAGCGGTGCGCCGTGAACATCCGCTTCTTTGCTCTTCTCACGGAGGACAACCTCTCTGAGATGGAGGGCATGGCGGAGGCGGGGGCCATCGGCTTTAAGCTGTTCCTGGGCACCTCCACCGGCAATGTGGCCTGTCCTCCTGACGGGATTCTGCTGGAGCAGTTCCGGGAGGCCAAGCGGCTGGGCCTGCGCATCGCGGTCCACGCGGAGAACAACGGCATCAACGGCTACTACAGCAAGCTCTATCAGGACCAGGGCCGGACGGACCCCGCTGTGCTGCCCCTGGCACGGCCCGCCTTCTCGGAGATCGAGGCGGTGAACCGGGCCATTGCCTTCGCCCGGGAGACCGGCGCGGGACTCCACATCTGCCATGTGTCCACCGGCGGGGCCCTGGACCTCATCCGGAAGGCCAAGGCGGAGGGGGTGGACGTGACCTGCGAGACCGCCCCCCAGTACCTCCTGCTCAACGACAGCGCCTACACCACCAAGGGCCCCATCATCAAGGCCTTCCCCACCATCAAGAGTGAGGCGGACCGGCTGGCCCTGTGGGAGGGCATCCAGGACGGCACCATCGATTTCATTGCCACCGACCACGCCCCCCACACCCCAGAGGAGAAGCAGGGCAATATTTGGACCGTCACCGGTGGCGTGTCCGGGGTAGAGGTGGCTCTGCCCCTGATGCTGACGGAGGTGAACAAGGGCACCATCAGTCTGGAGCGGCTGGTGGAGCTGCTGGCGGAGCACCCGGCCAAGGTATGGAACTGGGAGGGCCATGGGGCCATCCGGCCCGGCCTGCCCGCCAATGTGACCGTGGTGGACCTTCAGCGCAAGTGGACCATCAACGAGAGCAAACTCCACGGAAAGAACAACGTCACCGCTTTCGGCGGCACGGAGGTGCAGGGCGCCGCCGCCGCCACGGTGGTGAACGGGAAGCTCTACCGGCTGTGAGAGTAAGGAAATTTTCAAAAAAGAGGAAGGACAAGCGGGAAGCGTCCTTCCTCTTTTTGCGTTGTCGGCAACTGCAACGGGAGAAATATGATCAAAAAGTGAAAAATTGTCAATATTAGGGATTGAAAAAGGGAAAACAATGTAATACAATACGAAAGTTGTGAGATAAAAAGGATAGGACCGCCCGGCTGTGCAGAGGCGGCTTGTGAAGAAGAGAGGTTGACAACCTATGAAGAACGAAAAACTCAGAAATGTTGCCATCATCGCCCACGTCGACCACGGCAAGACCACCCTGGTGGACGAGATGCTCAAGCAGGGCGGCGTGTACCGTGAGGGCCAGGAGACTGTGGACCGTGTCATGGACTCCGGCGATCTGGAGCGGGAGCGCGGCATCACCATTCTGGCCAAGAACACCGCCATCCAGTACGGCGACACCAAGATCAACATCGTGGACACCCCGGGACACGCCGACTTCGGCGGCGAGGTGGAGCGTATCCTCAAGATGGTCAACGGCGTTATCCTGCTGGTGGACGCCGCTGAGGGCCCCATGCCCCAGACCCGCTTCGTGCTGAGCAAGGCTCTGGAGCTGGGCCACCGGGTCATCGTGGTGGTCAACAAGATCGACCGCCCCGACCAGCGCATCCACGAGGTCATCGACGAGGTGCTGGAGCTGCTTTTGGACCTGGACGCCACCGACGATCAGCTGGACAGCCCCATGCTGTTCTGCTCTGCCCGTCAGGGTATCTGCTCCTATTCCCCCGATGATCTGGGCACCGACCTCAAGCCCCTCTTTGAGACCATCCTCAACTATATCCCCGCCCCCGAGGCGGATGTGGACCAGCCCTTCCAGATGCTGGTCAGCTCCATCGACTATAACGAGTTCGTGGGCCGTATCGCCATCGGCCGCATCGAGCGGGGCACCATCAAGCAGAACCAGGAGATCGCGGTGTGCAACTACCACGATCCCGACGCCCCCGCCAAGAAGGCCAAGGCCACTGCCATCTATGAGTTTGACGGCCTTGCCAAGAAGCCTGTCACTGAGTCCACCGCCGGCAACATCATCGCCATGAGCGGCATCGGCGACATCACCATCGGCGACACCATCTGCGCCGTGGACACGGTGGAGCCCATCGAGTTCGTGAAGATCTCCGCCCCCACCGTGGAGATGACCTTCTCCGTCAACGACTCCCCCTTCGCCGGCCGGGAGGGTAAGTTCGTCACCTCCCGTCAGATCCGGGACCGTCTGGCCCGTGAGACCCTGAAGGACGTGAGCCTCCGGGTCAGCGAGATCGAGGGCGCCATGGACGCCTTCAACGTGGCGGGCCGCGGCGAGATGAGCCTCTCCATCCTCATTGAGACCATGCGCCGTGAGGGCTATGAGTTCCAGGTCTCCCCGCCCCGTGTCCTCTATCAGGAGATCGACGGCAAGAAGTGCGAGCCCATTGAGCGGCTGGTGGTGGACGTGCCCTCCGACAGCGTGGGTTCCGTCATCGAGAAGATCGGCTCCCGGAAGGGCGATCTGGTGGAGATGACCCCTGTGGGCGACCGGATGAAGATCGAGTTCCTGGTCCCCTCCCGGGGCCTTTTCGGCTACCGCAATGAGTTCCTCACCGACACCAAGGGCGAGGGCATCATGGCCAGCGTCTTTGACTCCTACGCTCCCTTCAAGGGCGAGCTGAGCCGCCGGGCCACCGGCTCCCTTATCTCCTTCGAGACCGGTGAGAGCGTCACCTACGGCCTCTACAACGCCCAGGAGCGGGGCAGCCTCTTCATCGGCGCCGGTGTTCCCGTGTACGCCGGCATGGTGGTGGGCGTCAGCCCCAAGAGCGACGACATCACCGTCAACGTCTGCAAGAAGAAGCAGCTGACCAACATGCGGGCCAGCGGCAGCGACGACGCCCTGCGTCTGGTGCCTCCCCGGCAGATGAGCCTGGAGCAGTGCCTGGAGTTTTTGGCCGACGACGAGCTTTTGGAGGTCACCCCCAAGAGCCTGCGCATCCGCAAGAGCATCCTCGACCACGAGAAGCGGATGAAGGCCGTCATGAAGGCGAGAAAGTAACATTCCTTAAAAGAGAGGCTCTCCCCAGTTTGGAGAGCCTCTTTTCCATCTTCACATCAAAAGAGCGGGCCCCCACTTTGGAGGCCCGCTCGCTGCATCTTTTGCAGGCGTCAATTTTTCAAGCTCTGGAGCGGCGCTGGGATGCGGCCGCCCCGGGCAATGAAGTCGGCGCTGGAGGCGGCGTGGACCGGCATCACCGGGGCACTGCCCAGAAGGCCGCCCATCTCCATCATGTCGCCCACCTTGGCGCCGGGTACCGGGATGATGCGGACGGCGGTGGTCTTGGAGTTCACCATGCCGATGGCCGCCTCGTCGGCGATGATGGCGCTGATGGTCTCGGCGGTAGTATCACCGGGAACAGCAATCATGTCGAGGCCCACAGAGCACACACAGGTCATGGCCTCCAGCTTATCAATGGTGAGGGTACCCTCCTGAGCAGCAGCGATCATGCCCTCGTCCTCGCTGACAGGAATAAAGGCGCCGGAGAGGCCGCCCACATGGCCGGAGGCCATGACGCCGCCCTTCTTCACAGCGTCGTTGAGGAGGGCCAGAGCGGCGGTGGTACCGTGGGTGCCGCAGACTTCCAGGCCCATCTCCTCCAAAATCCGGGCCACGCTGTCGCCGATGGCAGGGGTGGGGGCCAGGGAGAGGTCCACAATACCGAAGGGGACCCCCAGCCGCTCCCCGGCCTCCCGGCCCACCAGCTGGCCCATTCTCGTCACCTGGAAAGCGGTCTTCTTGATCGTCTCTGCCACCACGTCAAAGGGCTGGCCCTTGACACTCTGGAGAGCGTGATAGACCACGCCCGGACCGGAGACGCCCACATTGATGGCGCACTCCGGCTCCCCCACCCCGTGGAAGGCGCCGGCCATGAAGGGGTTATCCTCCACAGCGTTGGAGAACACCACCAGCTTGGCGCAGCCCAGGCCCTGGGTGTCCTTTGTCCGCTCCGCCGTTTCTTTGATGATGCGGCCCATGAGGGCCACGGCGTCCATGTTGATGCCGGCCCGGGTGGAGCCCACGTTGACGGAGGAGCAGACAAAGTCGGTCTCCGCCAGAGCCTGGGGAATGGAAGCGATGAGCCGCCGGTCGCCGGAGGTGAAGCCCTTCTGGACCAGGGCGGAGTAGCCGCCGATGAAGTTGACACCGCAGGCCTTGGCGGCCTTGTCCATGGTGACGGCAAAGGGGACGAAGTCCTCGGTTTCGCAGGACTCGGCCACCATGGCCATGGGAGTGACGGAGATGCGCTTGTTGACGATGGGGATGCCGAACTCCCGCTCGATGGCCTCGCCGGTAGCGACCAGCTTTTCGGCCTTGCCGCAGATCTTGTCATAGATCTTGGTGCAGCAGGCTTTCCAGTCGGGGTGGGCGCAGTCCCGGAGGGAGATGCCCATGGTGATGGTACGGATATCCAGGTGCTGCTTATCGATCATCTCGATGGTTTCGAGGATACTTTTCTGATTCAGCATGATGTGCCTCACTTTACATTTGCGTCTTATATTTGCGTCCCGCAAAGCGGGCCGCAAAGAATTCCAATCATTTTTCCAAGGAGATGCGCCTTGGAAAAATACGTTGACCCGCGCGCCGTGGGCGCGCACACCAGTGACCGAGTCACTGGTGGTGGGGGAGGTCGAGGGGGAGCCCGCTCCCCCTCGAAATGTTAGATTTTGTGCATCGCGTCAAAGATATCCTCCCGCTGGACCCGGATGTCGAGGCCCCGCTCCTGGCCGTAGGAGGCCATCTGCCGCTTCATCTCGTCAAAATCAATGCTGAGATCGGATACGTCCACCACCATAGTCATGGTGAAATACCCCTGCAGCACGGTCTGGCTGATGTCCAGGATGTTCACATTGTAGGTAGCCAGATGGGTGCAGACACCGCCGATGATGCCGATGCAGTCTTTTCCCAATACAGTGACAATGGCTCTCATTGCGCTTTTCTCCTTTTCTTCTATTGAAAATTTTTATTTCAGCTGATCCAGGGTCAATCCAAACCCCTCCGCAAAGTGGTCAAAGAAATACCGGATCTCCGGCAGGTCCATCTCCTCCAGCAGGGCACGGGTCTCCCGGGCGGCGTCGGCAAAGTCCCGGTTTCCCGCCGCCAGCTCCTCCTGGCACTTGATATAGGCCGCCAGCTTGTCCGCCGCCTTCACGATCTCCCGGACCTCTCCCTCTGCCTCGTGGACCAGAGGGGCGTAGGCCGGAGCCATCTCCGGCGGCAGCATGGACAGCAGCCGCTCCGCCGCCGTGTCCTCCACCTGGCGGTAGGCCTCCCGGATCTCCGGGCTGTAATACTTGATGGGGGTGGGGAGATCCCCGGTGAAGATCTCCGTGGCGTCGTGAAACAGCGCCGCCGCAGCACAGGCGTTGGGGTCGCAGGGCTTGCCCATCACATCCCGGCGGATCACCGCCAGGCCGTGGGCCAGCACCGCCGCCATGTGGCTGTGCTCCTGAATGTTCTCCGTGTCGCTGTTTCGCATGAGGGACCAGCGGTTCACATATTTCATCCGGGAGAGATAGGCAAAGAAATGATACATACTTCCTCCTATAGGGTCCCCTGCAGCACCTCACCGTCGGTGCCGGTGAGGGTTACGGTCAAGGTACAGTTGTGAAGGTCCTCTCCTTCCGTCTCCACCACCATATAGTTGGGGGCATGGCCCCGCCAGAGGCCGTTCTCCCCCCGCTCCTCAAAGAGGACAGGGACCGGACGGCCCACCCAGCGGCAGAGATAGTCCCGGTGCATCTCCGCCGCCGTCTCCGCCGCCCGGGCCGCCCGCTCCTCCTTCACCGCCTTGGGTGTCTGCTCCATCTTGGCCGCCGGGGTGCCGGGGCGGATGGAGTAGGGGAAGATGTGCATGTCCGCAAAGCCGCAGCGGCGGATAAAGGCCAGTGTGTCGGAAAACTCCTCCTCCGTCTCCCCGGGGAAGCCGGTGATGAGGTCGGTGGTGATAGCCGGGTCGTCAAAGTACCGCCGCAGCAGGGTAACGCTCTCGTAGTACCGCTCGGTGCCGTATTTCCGGTTCATCCGCTTCAGCACTGTGTCGCAGCCGGACTGGAGGGACAGGTGGAAGTGGGGACAGAGCTGGGGCAGCGCCGCCGCTCGTTTGCAGAAATCCTCGGTAATGGTCCGGGGCTCCAGGCTCCCCAGGCGGAGCCGCACGTCCTCGGGCAGGGCGGCGCATACCGCCTCCAGAAGATCGCAGAGATTCTGGTCCCCCGGCAGGTCCTGGCCCCAGGAGGAGATCTCGATGCCGGTGAGGACGATCTCCCGGTATCCCTCCGCCGCCAGGCGTCTGGCCTCCTCTGCCGCCTCCTGGGCGGGCAGGGACCGGACCCGGCCCCGGGCGTAGGGGATGATGCAGTAGGAGCAGAAGTTGACGCAGCCGTCCTCGATCTTCAGAAGGCACCGGGTGCGGCCCTCCAGTCCTCCGGCGGGGAGTGCTTCGAAGGTCCGGCGGTCAAATGCGTTGTCCAGGGCGGTGATGGGCCGCCGGTCCTGCCACTCCCGCTCCAAAAGGTCCAGAAACCCCCGGCGGTCGCC
>CALXDB010000102.1 GCA_944386955.1 uncultured Oscillospiraceae bacterium | reverse complement strand
GGGAGCCTGCTGCGTGGAGGCCTACGACGCCCTCAGCGGTCTGCTCCCCTTCTCCGAGCTGGACCGGCGGATCGGGATGGGCTGGGAAAAGCAGAAGCCGGACGCGCCCTCTCCAGTTCTCTGAATATGAAAAAGAACGGCAGACAGCCGCCGGTAGCAAAATCCGGCGGCTGTCTGCCGTCTCTCTTTGAACAACGCAAAAAAGCAGCCCCGCCTCTGCATGGGCTGCTTTCCTTCTAGGGACCCGCTCCGAACTCCTCGCGGCCCCTCTATTCTTCTCTTCCCGGCAGGGCGTCCAGGCGGGCCAGCATCTCGTCCAGGGTCACCACATGGGCCTTCATGGGCGTCCCCTTCTCCCCCGTGGCCGCCGCCGCGTAAAAGCCGTTCAGCATCGGCAGGGACACACAGTCCACCGACTGCTCCAGTCCCGTGTCCCAGTGGGGCAGCACCGAGAAACCCTGGCCGTGGCACTTGGCGATGGCCTCCCGCCGCACCCACATCCGCCAGAAGGTGTCCTGACTTTGGATCTGGTAGTAGCGCATGATGGCCACCGCCGCCTCCCGGCTGCGCTCAATATCCACCCCCACCGGGTGGTCGTGGACAGCACAGAGCACCGCCCCGTCGGTATGGCTCAGATTGAAGTGGATCTCCGGCCGGTCCCGAAACATCGGCTTCCCCTCCCGGCTCAGCTCAATGGCCGGCAAAGTCCGCAGCCCATACTGCTCCTCCAGGGCGTGGCGCAGCAGGCCGTAGGCGCACATGGCCTGGTTCTGCCGGTTCTCCCGGGCCCGGGTGAGCCGCTGATAGCGGGCATAGGGCAAAATACCCACCAGTCGGTCCCGCTCCTCATCGGTAAGCTCCCGATCGATCGCCAGGGCATAGACTTGGATCTCCAAGGGCGACGCTCCTCTCTCCCGGCCCCCGGCCGTTTCTCTCTACTTTGCCCCGGTTTTTCCCTCTCATGCACCCGGAGCATTGTGAGATAGTATACCAAAATTATTTTTCTCTGTCAATTCCTCCGCCCCGATCTCCCGAAAATGGTGCGGTCTTTTTGAAGAATCTCACAGCCGGGAGACCTCTCCTACATGGCCTGCGGAACCGTCTGGGGATCGGGAACGCCCTCTGTCCGCTCCAAGCTGCGGGGGTTCTCCAGATATTTCCGCAGGGTCTTGTTGAACATGGCGTAGTCGTGGCCGGTGCAGATCCGCTCATCCATCACCACGCTCAGGGGCATCAGCCGGTCCTCCAGGTTGCCGGAGAGGTAGTTGGGGATAGACTTGCCCATGCTGAGAAAGACGCTGGTGGTGCCGAACTCGTAGACATGGTGGTAGATGTGGGTGGTGTTGATGGAGGCCAGGTTGGTGATGAACATGCTGGTATGGAAAGGGCTGAGATCAATGATGGCGCGGGGCAGCAGCCCGCCCCGGTCCAAAAGCCGCACCAGGGCCATCACCAGCTTGGGCAGCACCGGCAGGGAGAACATGAAGGCCGCGAACCTGTCGGTGTTGTTCATATGCACCGGCTGGCTGTTTTTCTCAATGAGCTCGTTGATGCGCTGGTTGATGGTGAACACCGTGTCCTCCGGCTCCATGAAGACCTTGATGGTGGTCTCGTCGGGGGTGCCGTCGGCCCGGTTCTTCAGCATCACGAAGCTGACGCAGAAGTGGTTGCGGTCATAGATCCGGCTGTTCATCACGAAGCGGTTGACGTAGGGGTGCTTCAAAGAGGCCAGATAGTAGGCGGTGATCACCACCGCCATGCGGCTGAGCCGGATCCCCTTCTCCCGCCGCACATCCCGGATGTAGTCCTTGATGATCTCCTCATCCAGATATTCTGTCACATAGTTCTGGGCGTCCACCCGCTTGGGCATAATAAAGGGGATCGCCTGTTCAATAGCGGTGAGCCCCTTTGCCCGCTTTCCGTCCGCTCGTCTCATCATGCCCCTCCTTCCAGGCCCTTCCCCGCCCCTCTGCGGGTGAGGAAGGAAAATTTCGTCTCGGAACACACAACCGCCACAAAAATCAGTCCGAAGCCGGCCAGCAGCCGGCCCGTCACCTCATCGCCGTAAAACACCACGGAACACAGCACCCCGAACACCGACTCCAGAGACAAGATCACTGAGGCGGAGGCGGGATCGGACCAGGCCTGTCCCACGTTCTGGAACAGCAGGGCCACGGCAGTGGCCATCACCGTCAGGTACCCCAGCTGCACCAGGGTGTCCCCGGTGAACACCGACAGAGCGGGCATGGTCTGGGTGAAAAGGCCGCAGATCCAGGCATACAGCGCGGCAAAAAAGAACTGCAGCACCGTGAGAAGGGAGATATCTCTCTCCTGGGACACCTTGGCCACCGCTACGATATGGCCGGCATAAAACACCGCGCACAGCAGAGTCAGCCCGTCTCCCCAGGTGACGGACAAATCCCCGTTGAGGGACACCAGCCCCACCCCCGCTACGCAGAGAAGCGCGGCAGAGATGTTGTACCGGTCCGGCCGCTTTCCTGCCGCCGCCCAGTAGAAAAAGGGCACCAGCACACAGTACACCGCCGTGAGAAAGGCGTTTTTGGAGGGGGTGGTACCCATGAGGCCGAAGGTCTGCACCGAGTAGGCCAAAAAGAGGAAGCCGCCGATGATGGCTCCCCGCCACCAGTAGTCCGCCGTCATCTGCCGCCACCGGTTCCAAAACACCAGGGCCAGCAGCGCCGCTCCGCCGGTGAAGCGGAACGCCAGCAGATAAAAGGTCGGGATGATGTCTACGGCCCCCTTCATGATAAAGAAGGAAGAGCCCCAGATAAAGGCCGCCGCAAAAAGCATGGGCTTGGCCAGACGGCGCATCGTGGTATTGTGCAAACGGGATCGCTCCTTTGCTGCCATCCGGAGCCCCGGGCGCACGCCGCCCCCCTCCGGACAGAATTCTATTTACAGGAAAAGTATATACTACTTCTTAACAGATTGCAAATGACTGCCCCCGGCTTTTTGCTAAAATTCTTTGTGACATTCACAAAATTTTTTATCTTCTCCGGTTGATTATTTGTGATTGTATGATATACTGAAGGTGCAAGCTGGTTTTTACACCGGACAATCGCTTCTATAAGGAGGAAACGCAATGAATTACGGTCGTATTTACAATTTCTCCGCTGGTCCCGCCACCATGCCCGAACCGGTACTGGAGGAGATCCGGGATGAGATGATGAACTATAAAGGCTCCGGCATGTGCGTGATGGAGATGAGCCACCGGTCCAAGGTGTATCAGCAGATCATCGACGAGGCCGAGCAGGATCTCCGCGACCTCATGGGCATCCCCGACAACTACAAGGTCCTCTTCATTCAGGGCGGCGCCACCCTGCAGTTTGCCATGATCCCCATGAACCTGATGAAAAACGGCGTGGCCTGCTACTATGAGACCGGCGCCTGGAGCAAGAAGGCCATCGCCGAGGCCAAGAAGTACGGCGAGGTGGTAATCCTGGGCTCCAGCAAGGACCGCAACTTCAGCTATATCCCCGCTGAGAACACCGCCGACATCCCCGACAACGCGGACTATGTCTATATCTGCGAGAACGAGACCATTCACGGCACCACCTGGCAGAAGCTGCCCGACACCAAGGGCAAGGTGCTGGTGAGCGATCAGAGCTCCATGTTCCTCTCCAAGCCCTGCAACGTCAGCGACTACGGCCTCATCTACGCCGGCGTTCAGAAGAACGTGGGCCCCGCCGGCATGGTGGTAGTCATCATCCGGGAGGACCTGATCCGGGACGACCTGTGCGAGAAGGTGCCCACCTACATGAGCTACAAGATCCATGCCGACAACGGCTCCATGTACAACACCCCCAACTGCTGGGCCATCTACTGCTGCGGCAAGGTGTTCAAGTACCTGAAGAAGATCGGCGGTCTGGAGGCCATGCAGAAGATCAACGAGGAGAAGGCCAAGGTGATGTACGACTTCCTGGATTCCTCCAAGCTCTTCAAGGGCACGGTGGACAAGGACGTCCGCTCTCTTATGAACATCCCCTTCGTCACCGGGGACAAGGATCTGGACGCCAAGGTGGTGGCTTATACCAAGGAGTGCGGATTTGAGAACCTGAAGGGCCACAAGAGCGTGGGCGGCCTCAGAGCCTCCACCTACAACGCCATGCCTAAGGAGGGCGTGGAGGCCCTGGTGGAGTGCCTGAAGAAGTTCGAGGCGGAGAACGCCTGAGTCCCTGCCAACCGACCATATTTGAAGATAGGAGAAGTTCGCTATGAGAATTCTGGTTACCGACGGAATGGACAAGACCGCCCTGGCAAAGCTGAAGGAGAACGGCCACGAGGTGGTGGAGCAGTTCTATGCCCCGGAGGAGCTGGGCAAGGCTCTGCGGGACTTTGACGCGGTGGTGGTCCGCAGCGCCACCAAGGTCCGGGCCAACATCATCGACGAGGCCAAGGGCGGGAAGCTGAAGCTGATTATCCGCGGCGGCGTGGGCGTGGACAACATCGACGTAAAGTACGCCGAGGAGAACGGCATCACCGTGAAGAACACCCCCCGGGCCTCCTCCAACTCCGTGGCGGAGCTGGCTCTGGCCCACATGCTGTCCTGCTCCCGGTATATCTCCATCGCCGGCCACTCCATGCGGGAGGACAAGTGGGAGAAGAAGGCCTACGGCAAGGGCATTGAGATCGAGGGGAAGACCCTGGGCATCATCGGCTTCGGCCGCATTGGACAGGCGCTGGGGCGCAAGGCCAAGGCTCTCGGCATGGAGGTCATCGCTGAGGACATCTACCATGTGCCCGGCATCGAGGAGCAGATGGGCATGAAGTATGTGGAGCTGGACGAGCTGCTCAGCCGCGCCGACTTCATCTCCCTCCACACCCCCTCCCTCAACGGGGTGAAGCTGATCCGCAAGGAGAACATCGACAAGATGAAGGACGGCGTGGTGTTCATCAACACCAGCCGGGGCGACAATGTGGACGAGGACGATCTGCTGGAGGCCCTGAACAGCGGCAAGATCCGGGCCGCCGGTCTCGATGTGTACGCCAGCGAGCCCGCCGGCAACAAGGCCCTCTACAGCCATCCCAACGTCTCCTGCACCCCCCACATCGGCGCCGCCACCAAGGAGGCCCAGCAGCGCATCGGCATGGAGATCGTGGACATCATCGAGTCCTTCGGCAAGTAATTTCCCCCTGCGCACAAACGCCGGGGAGAGCGGAACCGCTCTCCCCGGCGCTCTTCTTTTTTACGGCTGCAAAACAAAATCCAAATAGACCGGATTGTGGTCGCTCCACTGGAAACCGGTGTCGACTACTGCGCACTCCTCCACCGCCACGTTGTCCGACACGATGAAGCCGTCCACCGTCACCACGAAGTCATCCGGTCCGTAAGGCCGGTCGGCGTTGCGGCAGGAGGGCACCGGGTCGTCCTCATCCAGGGGAACCATCACCGCCAGCCCCTCGGGGATCACCTCCGCCGGGATGGCTTGGGCCCAGGTATAATCCTTGCCGGAGACGCCGAAGATTTCCGGAGAGTTGCCCAGGAGGTCCTTGTTGAAGTCGCCGCCGCCTACCACATAGTTGCCCGCCTCATACTCCGCCAGCATATCCGAAAACAGCTGCTCCAGCTGCTCCTCGGCGATGGAGCCGTCGGAGGTGTAGGCCGACAGATGGAGGTTGTAGGCCACCAGCTCTCTGCCGTTCTCCACCGCGATCCGCTCCTTGGCGTAGCACCGGTCCAGATCCACCAGCTTCATCACACCTCCCTCAATGGGAAGGCTGCGCCGCAGGGCGTCCTTCACGCCGAAGGCGCTGAGCGTAGCGATCCCCGCCCGGTTGGCCCCGTGAGGGGATGTGAGCGGCCAGAGGAGATAGGGGCTGTCGTAATTCTGGGCAAACACTGCCGCTCTCCCCTCTCCCAGCTGATCCAACAGCATCGCGTACTGGTCAATGTGGTAGCTGCGGGTGCCGTCCACATCCACCTCCTGGAAGAAATAGAGCTCCCCCTCCGCCTCCTCTGCGGCAGTCAGGGCGCCGCTGACGTGGTCCGTCACCTCCTGGGGCGACCGGCCCCGGCTCTCTGTGCCCCCATCCATGAAGAAGGTGAAATCCGGCCCGTAGGCCCCAAAGCCGATGTTGTAGGACACTGCCCGGTAGGACCGGCCGGTCTCTGCCTGTTCCAGGGCGGCTTCCCCCCGGATCTCCAGGACCTGGCCGTCCTCCAGGCGATAGTAGTCCACAAATACATAGACGGCGTAAGCCACAAACAGGATCAGCGCCCCTGCCAGCAGGCACAGCAGCACCGTTCCCGCCTGGTGAATCCAGCTCCTTTTCAACGGTCTCTCTCCCTTCTTTCCCCCATGGACCCACGGGAGAGGAGGGGACCTCCCCTCCAGTAGACAGTATTATACCGAATTTTCTCCTCCGCCGCAAGAGAAACGTCCGTCTCCTGTAAACAAAAAGGACGCAGGCTGAAAACCCGCGTCCTTTTTGATCGTCATACAGAACTTACTCCGCCACGGTGGACTTGACGACCTTGACCTGACGGCCATTGTACGTACCGCACTCCTGGCACATTCTGTGGGGCAGGCGCATCGCACCGCACTTGGGGCACTTGACCATGCCGGGGACCTCCAGCTTCCAAACGGAGCTGCGCCGCTTGTCACGTCTCGCCTTAGAAACCTTACCCTTAGGGACTGCCATGATGACACCTCCTCCTGTATATCGAAATTTTTATTCTTTGCTTTCGTTGTCCTTGTTCAGGAGCTTTGCAAGCACCGCCAATCGGGGGTCCGCGTCCGGCTTACAGCCGCAGCTCCCTTGGTTGAGATCGGCGCCGCACTTAGGGCACAGGCCCTTGCAATCCTCTGAGCAAAGGGTTTTGGTGTCCATCTCCAGGATAAAGACCGTTTTGGCCAGATCCCCCAGGTCCACCTGGTCGTCCTCCAGCAAAACGATGTCGTCGTTCTCCTCGTCCTGGACCTCATCGGCCAGCATGCACTGGTAGGTGACAGTCTTGGGATTGTCGAACGCTTTCATACAGCGGTCACACACAGAGCTGAGGACCGTGCCGGCCTGAAACTCCAAGAGAAGCATCCCCGCAATGTTCTTCACATCACCGGTAACCACAACCGGCTTCTGTATCGGATACAAACCACCGAATTCCACATCGGACAGGTCCATCTCAAAGGAGAAGTCCTGTCGCGCTCCGGGGGCGTTGATGATCTTTTTGACGTTCAACAGCATAGCACACCTCATAAAGACACGAGTAGTATTATAGTGGATACTCTCCCAATTGTCAAATACTTTTTTCGATTTTTCCTTGCAAATTTACAGAAATCTCTCTACAATGTTGGTATCCCCCAAAAGGAGGCCCATCATGCGGGAATTCATCATCGGAAAAAACGACGCCGGCCAGCGGCTGGACCGCTTTTTGTCCAAGACCATGCCCCTGCTCCCCCCCGCCCTCATGCAGAAATACATCCGCATCAAGCGGGTGAAGGTCAACGGCAAGGGGTCCAAGCGGGACGTGCGGCTCCAGGCCGGGGACGTGCTGCAATTATACATCAACGACGAGTTCTTTGACAAGCCCCGGGAGGACAACCTTTTTCTCACCCTCTTTGAGCCAAGGCTGGACATCGTCTATGAGGACGAGAATCTGATGCTCCTCAACAAGCGGCCGGGCCTGGTGGTCCACGCCGACGAGACGGAAAAGGTCAACACCCTCATCAACCACATCCAGGCCTACCTCTATCAAAAGCGGGAGTGGAACCCCCGGTGGGAGAACGCCTTCACCCCGGCCCTCTGCAACCGCATCGACCGCAACACCGGCGGCATCGTCATGGCCGCCAAAAACGCCGAGGCCCTGCGGGTCATCAACGACAAGATCCGCAGCCGGGAGATCACCAAAAAGTACCTCTGCATCACCCTGGGGCGGATGAAGCCCCCCGCCGGGAAGCTGGAGTGCTTCCTCTTAAAAGATGAGGGGAAGAAGCTGGTGCAGGTCTACCACCGGCCCGTCCCCGGGGGCAAGACGGCGGTGACCCTGTATGAGACCCTGGAGACCCGGGGAGAGCTGAGCCTGGTGGAGGTGGAGCTGCTCACCGGCCGGACCCACCAGATCCGCGCCTCCTTTGCCGACGCCGGCCATCCCCTCCTGGGGGACGGGAAGTACGGCCGCGGAGACGTGAACCGCCGGTACGGGGAGACCCGGCAGGCTCTCTACAGCTACTGCCTCCGCTTCGACTTCCCCACCGACGCCGGGGTGCTGGAGTATCTCAGGGGGCGGGAGTTCCGGGTGGCGGCGCCCTTCGCGGAGAAGTACTTCCCTGCCGGAAAGTGACCGTCTCCGCCGGGGTCCCGTGGGGAAATCTGGGATTTTTCCTGGAATTTTGTTGACAGCAAGAAGTCTTTTCGATATCATGAGGGTGCCTGCTTTTCTGGGGATACTACCGGGAGAAGCAGGCGCCTTTCTGCATGTTATCCCCATGGGAAGGGCATCATTTGGAAAGAAACGGGGGGAGGAACCATGGCCAAGGAACTGATCCGGCTGGTGGACTGCTGCATGGCGTTTGACGGCGAGGTCGTCCTGGATCATATCAACCTTTATTTCAACGACAGCGAATTCCTCACGCTGCTGGGACCCAGCGGCTGCGGAAAGACCACCACCCTGCGCATCATCGGCGGCTTTCTGACGCCCAATTCCGGGGAGGTGCTCTTCGACGGAGTGCGGATGAACGATGTGCCGCCCCACCTGCGGCAGGTGAATACCGTCTTCCAGCGCTACGCCCTCTTCCCCCATCTGAATGTCTTTGAGAACGTGGCCTTCGGCCTTCGGATCGGGAAGACCGTGATGGAGGAGGTGAAGGGAAAGCAGGTGCGCCGCAAGGAGAAGCTGCCCGAAACGGAGATCCGCCAGCGGGTGATGGAGATGCTGGAGATCG
>CALXDB010000101.1 GCA_944386955.1 uncultured Oscillospiraceae bacterium | reverse complement strand
TTCCGCCTCTGGCGGATAGCTGATCGTCGTTCTCACTTTTTGTCGTCCCAAAGCCAAAGATATTGCGGAACTACATTAATGGATGAAGTAACAGACCATGAACAGGACGCAGGCGATCACCGCAATGACGGTGTAGGCCGTCACACCGGAGAAGACCGCCAGAAACGCCGTGCCCAGGAAGGGCACCAGATAGGAAGCGATGATCTTGCCCAGGGAGGAGCCTACGGCGATGCGGCCGGAAAGGAAGGCCCGCTCGCCGGGATCGTCGGTGAGCACGGGGATGAGGTTGCGGTTGGCGGTCCAGGCGATGTTCCAGATGAAGTGGCTGAGCACATAGCCCACGCCGATGATGACGCCGGCCATGACGTCGCCGCCGATCTTGGTGAAGCAGAAAATGAAGAACACCGTGACGACGGGAGGACAGTACAGCAGCCACTGGCGGTACTTTCCCACCTTGAAGCTCACCTTGTCAATGACGATGCCAGCCACCACGGCGCTGATGGCGTCCGCCAGGGCGGAAAACCCGGTGATCACGCCGGAGATCCCCAACGGCAGCTGGGCCACGTCAGTGAGGAAGAAGACCAGGAAGGTGGTTTCCATAGTGGACATGACGGAAAAGCCCACTTCCGATATGCCCCACAGACTCTTGATTTTTTTGTTGATGCGTCTCATATCCGCGCCCCTTTCCTTTCTCGTGCTTCGCCGGGTCGGCGCCCAGCCTCTCTCCCGTACTTCTGTTTACAGCATAAAGCAAAAGGCGCCGCGCCAAAATGGGTAGAGTGCCCAAAGATCAAAAACGCGGATTTGGGCAGAATATACAAGGCGCATGCCGCAGATTCCGGCACTGTCGCTCCCAAGCCGCCATAGGCAGGCGGGAATCCCCAGGCCCGGCGGAACAAAAGGTCCTCTCCCTGCGACTTGGTCAGAACTCTGTGCTTGTAATTTTGTGCAGAGTGTACTATGATAAATTCGTGAAAGCTGCGGATGCCGCAAGACAGGAGGGATATCATGCGTCTTTCCCTGGAATTCCTGTGCCGGACCCTGCGCCGGCGCAAAGCCGTACTGCTGCTCAACGGCCATGCCAACCCCAGCTTTTTGGGGGTGGGCCTCTACAGCAGCGCCGTCCCCTGCAGCGAGGACACGGTATATCTGTGCGCCGGCAGCCTCTCCGCCGCGGAGCGGGAGGATCTGCACTGCAAGGGACTGATCTGGCTGGGGACCCACACGCCTCCCGGCGGCGTGCCGGTACTCTGGCTCCGGGACACCTGGGATTTCAGCGAGATCTTCAACGAGATTCAGGGGATCTTCCAGCGGTTCCACCACTGGTCCGGCCTGGTCTACGAAGCTGTAGCCAAGCGCCGGCCCCTGATGGACATTTTCGGCCTGCTGACCATGGTGACCCCCAACCCCTGGTATCTCTCCGACCCCAGCTTCCGGATGCTGGCTATCAAGGATGAGCCGGACTACTGCGAGATCTCCCCCATCTGGCGCTATCAGGCCGCCCACGGCCACCTGCCTATCGACGTGATCTTTCGGATGATCTCCAGCGGGGAGCTCCAGAAGATGAACGAGACGCCACGGGCCTGCTGCTTCCGCAAGACCACCGCCTTTGTCAACGCCTTTGTCAGCAAGACCATCTTTTCCCCCAAGGGGGTGATCGGCCACTTTTACATCATCGGCATGTACGGCGAGCCCACGGCCTATGAGCTGGAGATCGCAGAGTTTTTTGGGAACCGCCTGACGGATCTGCTGGGGGGCTGTCCGGAGTATCTGCCCACCACGGGGAACTTCTTCGATTACTACTTCATCGACCTTCTGGAGGGGACGGCGGACGACGAGATGGCCGCTGCCGTGCTGGACAACCTGGGCTGGAGGACCAGCGACGTCTACCGCGTTCTGGCCCTGGAGCCTGTCAGCGGGACTCCATTGACCAGACGCTCTCTAACCTTCAGATCCAAATATTCGAAGATCAGCTCAAGGGGAAGGCCTTCCTGTATGAGGACCAGCTGGTGGTGCTCATCAACGAGACCGCCGTCTTCTCCTCCTGCGAGGACGGAGAGAACCGGGAACTGCGCTTTCGCCGGACGGTAAAGAAGATTCTCCAGCAGTTTGAGAGCTCCGGGGGCTACAGTGAGTCCTTTCTGAATCTGCGGCACTTCCGCACCTACTATCTCCAGGCCAAAGCCGCACGGGAGTGTGCCTGCCGCAGCGGCAAGAGCTGTCAGCTCCTCTCCTACGCCAAGATGGCCGTACCCTACCTGGCGGCGGCACTTTACGCCCATGTGCCGCCGGAGCTGGTGTGCCACCCCGCTGTGGCGGCGCTGCGGCAGTATGACCGGGATAACCACGCGGAGCTGCTGCACACGCTGCGCTGCTACCTGGAGCATGAGCAGAATACCCAGAAGACAGCCCAGGCCCTTTATATCCACCGAAACTCCCTGCTGTACCGTCTGGAGCGGATCCAGCAGCTCACGGCTGTGGATCTGTCCAGCCCGGAGGAGCGCCTCCGCCTGAGCCTGTCCTTCTTCGCCCCGGAGCCCGTGGAGGAATAGCCCGCCCTCCCGGAACCGTTCCTCCTTCGGCAGGCCGTCCGCCCGTTTTGCAAAGAGGGGCTCCCGGCCAGACCGCCATAAAAATCCCTCCGCCGCTGGTCCTGTGATGCCAGCGGCGGAGGGATTTTTGCGCGGTTTTCCAAATCGGCGGAGGCGCGGGCAGGCTCTGCCACCACTTGATCTGCCCGGTGATATACTCCCGCAGCCGGCAGCATGCTGCGGACCAGTCCCCTGCAAAGAATCTTCTTTTTTTGTGGTCTTTTCAACGGCGTCGTAGATAGCCGCCATGTCATGGGATTTGCAGCAGCCGCAGATCTTCATACAGGCGCTTGATGAATTTCCAAAACATTTGAGCGGAGGGGAAGGTGGAGATCTGACTGCCCCAATCGTTATGGCGGAACAGGGCATCGGTCTGAATATAGCGGCACAGCTCGGCGAGGCAGTCGATCAGTTCATACATTTCGTCCGGATTTTCATAGAAGGTCGCCAGGCATTCCTCCATGGACAGCAGGTGGTGGCGCTGCTCAAAATGCCGGGCGCATAAAAATCGGCGGCAAACTGCTCCGTGCGATCCACCTGTTTGGCCTGTTCCACATAGGGGCCCATTCCTCGGCGGGGAAAATCACCTGGGGCGCCTTGACCTGGCCGCACCAATGCTCGATAGCCTTGATGACCAGATGCTCCTGGCCGTGCACAGGAAAGGGACCCGGCGTGCCGATGGGCCAGGAACAGGTCTCGCTCCAGGCGTTGACAACATTCAGCCCACCGCTTGGTCAGCATGCCTGTTTCCTCCTATCATTCATTTTTTTCACGTGTCAGCCCCCCAGGGCGTGCCGGATTTTTCGGCTCTAACTGCATGGTCTCCTCAATCGGCTTGAGATGCAGCAATTCCACAAAGGAGAAGGACATCATCATGAACAGCCGCACATCGGGGTCGTTGAGGTCGGCATTGATGATTTGGGAAATCGTTTCCATACGCTGATAAAAGGTGTTGCGGTGGATATACAGCTGCCGGGCGGTCTTGGTCGCGTTGAGCCCGGTATTGAGATAAACCTTCAGCGTATTCAGCAGATCGGTGTGGTTGTTATAGTCATAGATCCACAGCTGTACCAGGCCCGGATGACACAAATGCCGCCCGTTGATCTGGCTGGTGCCGTAATGCATGAAATAGGGCAGTACCAGATCCTCAAAGCGGTAGCACCACTCGTCCGGACGGTATAACCGCCCCATTTCCAGCGCCGCAATGGTTTGCAGGTAATAGGAGTGCAGGGTGCTGAAATCAAAAAAGGTATAGCTGATGCCGACATGGAACATCTGGTCCCGCAGAAAGGATACCAGACGGCGGATCATTTCCTCCCGGGTGGTCATAGCCTTGTCCAGATTGATAATGGCGATGATCCTGTCCGCATAGAAAAAGGCGAAACTGTGGGCAAAGGTATTTTCGATCTGCAGGCAGACGCTGTGGTGGGTCGCGTTCAGATTGTCCCACCAGTCCACTTCAAAGGCGGCGCAGATACAGTTGTCGGTATTCAGCCAGCTTCGCGCCAGCAGATTCTGATCCACCACCGCCTGCTCCACCTGCTCATTGTTCAGCAGCTTTTTGATAAACGTCTCAAACTGCAGGGCGTGTCCCGTATGGACATTCTTTTTGGACAGAAGAGCGTAGACACATTCGGTGAAATACTCCACCAATTGGGGCTGCAGTGCATCCAGCGAAACGCCCAATTCCACGATGGCCACCGTGAACACCGTGCTGCCGCGCGCAACATGGGCAAACTGCATGGCATAGGGCAGATATTCCTCGGAGATGCGCACATCCAGCCGGTCGCCTGCGGCCAGACGGAAAGCCGGGTGTGTGCGGATGATCTCCACTACCTCGGCAGGCAGCATCCTTTCCTGGGTCTGGCGGTTGATGGTCCAGTCCATCTGCAGCGCCGGGCTGACCTGATTGAGAATGCAGAAGCTCTTGTCGAACACCAGAACGGGGTTTCCAAATACACTCTCTGCCAGCGAAACCAGTTCCTGCAGAACGGGGCTGCGCATCAGCAGGTTGCTGAAGCGCTGCTGGAACAGCTGACTCTCCTGGAAGATCTGCGCTACGGTGTTGAAGCAGGAGCTGAACGCCGAACGGGTGGCCGGCGCATCCGTCAGCACCAGCACCGCGCCCCGGGCCCCCCGGAACAGTTCAGGCCGGACCGCCCCTACCACAATCAGCGACATGTCCGGTGGGCAGCGGAAACCGGGCTTGATCTGCTGCGCCTGCACCACATAGCACAGGTCCCGCCGCGGAGCGTCCCCCCGCATCCAAAGGGCCGGGACGCACAGCCGCGCCTCGGAGGCGGCATGTTCGCTGCCCAGCTGCTGGCAGACATATTGTTTTTTCAGCACATGTGCAAGATGATTTAAGCTGAGGTTCATAGCGCATCTCCCTTTGCAAGTCCGACCGCTCCGACAACTCGAAGTATAGCATGGGGACAGGAGGCTGTCAAAGCCGCAAGCCCATCAGAAGCACGGTCAAACGAGCAAATTCTTGTATAATTTTCACAATATAGTCCCATCTCATTTTGTATATATAGGGCAATAAGTATAAGCCGAAATGTGCACTGTGCCCATTAAAAATCCAAAATCCGGGGCAGCCGAGACCGGCAGAATGTCCATTGCAGTGTGCACAATTGCGGAAGGATTGCCTATTTTCACGGGGCGCTCCACGGCATACACTGAAAGCAGGGAAGCCGAGCTTGCCCAATACAGCGTGAAAGGAAGTAAGAAAATGGAAACGAAAGCGAAGAAGAAGTTAAACCCATATTTTTACCTGCTGATTATCGTCTTGTCCTATCTGACCGCCGGGTTCTGCTCCTATCGGCTGCAGCCGATTCTGACCTACATGATGCAGCTGATGTCCATCGACGAAGCAAAGGCAGGCACCCTGGTCTCTGCCGCAAGCATCCTCAGCATCTTCCTTTCCGTGCCCTTCGGTGTGCTGATGGGCCGCATCGGTCCGAGACGCACCGGCATTCTGGCTACACTGCTGGTCATCGGCGGCTCGCTGGTAGGCGCGGTGGCCTCCAGCAGCTTTACGGTCATGCTGGTGTCCCAGCTGATTGTAGGCGCGGGCATCTGCGCCATCGGTATTCTGGGTCCCTATGTCATCGCCTGTCTCTTCGATCCGAGCCTCCGGGGCCGGGCCAACGGACTTTACATCACTGGCGGCACCATCGCCCAGCTGGTCATGTTCAACCTGGTACCGCGTATCACCACACCAGAAAACATCGCCCCCGCCTGGTGGTTCTGCATCGTCTATTCCATCATCATGCTGGTGGTCTGGATGGTGTTCATTACCGACGAAGTAGCGCCCCCCATGGGACGCGGCGAGCCGAAAGACGGCGCCAAAAAGTCTGGTCTTCTGGATGCTCTGCGGGACAAAAAGGTGCTGCAGCTTTCCGTCGGCGGTCTGTTTTTCATGATGAGCACCATGGCCGTTATGAATTTTACCCCCACCTTCCTGACCCTGCAGCACGGCTATACCGAGGAGATCGCGGGTTCTCTGGTCAGCGTCTGCGCCATTGTAGGCGCCGTGTCCACGGCGGTAGGCGGCGCACTCTCGGACATTTTGAAGACCCGCAAATGGATCTACTTTGCCGCCCTGCTGTGGATGCTGGTCTCCCGCTTCCTCATCGCGTTCCTGCCTGCGGGCATGCTGCTGAACATTGTCATCTGGCTGCAGGGTCTGCCCTCGGTGGCCATGGGACTGCTGTATACCGTAGCAGGCGAGGTGTTGGATCCCGATAAGGCCAGCATCGGTATCTCCGCCATCAACATGTTCATCGGCATCGGCACCCTCATCGCCTCGGCGCTGTTCGGCGTACTGGCCGTCAGCGTCGGCTATCAGATGGCATTCTGCGTTTTCGGCGGCCTGACCATCTTCGGCTTCATCGGCATCTGCACCATCAAGGGTGTGAAGTGACCCGATATTTCACATTCCTGCCACAATAATAAAAGAAAGGAACAGAGCTATGAGTGGACAGACAAACCCGTTGGATTTCTACCTGCGCAGCGAATCTTCTGACCGTTCCTACCGCACCCTGCGGGAAAACGCGATGGCGATCTACAACCGGGAACAGCCGGACTATTACTTCGACCTGATGGACGCCATCCAGATCGTACCCGACCCCGTGCTGCTGGGCGGCATGTTCCCCCAGGACGGCGAAGAGCACCTTGACGACTGGGGCACCGTCTATATCTACAAGCCCGGCGCCCCCGGACCGCATCCCCATGTGACCGCCCAAAATGCCGTAATCAAGGACATTGAGCACTGGGAGCGGGATTTGAAGGTCCCCTCTCTGGAGGGGCTGGACTGGAGCGCCGCCCGCGAGGTGGCGGAGGCTACCGACCGGCGCGAGAAATTCGTGGGCGTGATGTTCGGCGGGGGTCTCTTTGAGCGCAGCCACCATCTGATGGGCATGGAAAACGCCCTGTGCGCCTACCTGGAGAACCCGGATGAGATGAAGGCAATGCTGCGGGTCATTGCAGATTATAAGATCGGCTATATCCGGCAGATGGCCAAGGAGATCCACCCGGACATCATCTTCTACCACGACGACTGGGGCTCCAAGCAGAACGTCTTCCTTCCCCCGCGCGTCTGGCGCGATATTATCAAACCCCTGCAAAAGGAAATCGCAGATGCCATCCACGAGGGCGGCATGATCTATATGCACCACGCCGACTGCATCTGCCAGCCCATCGTTACCGACATGGTGGAGATCGGCATCGATATTTGGCAAGGCGTCATTGCGCAGAATGACATCGTGGAGATTCAGCGTATCACCGAGGGCAAGCTGGCCATGGTCGGCGGTATCGACGGGCCCAAGATCGATGTGGAAAACATCACTGAGGAGGAGATCCGCGCAGAGGTGCGCCGGGCCGTGGATACCTATTGTCCCGCCGGACGGTTTTATCCGGGCATTCCCAACGGCATCTGCTTCCGGGAGTGGAATGATAAAATCGAAAAGGACGAGCTGAAAAAGTATGGCCGCGAATTCGCATTGAAGCACCCAATCGGCTGAAGCGCCCGTCTGTATAGATGCTGGGGTACTCTTAATCTGCTTTGATTTTATTTGATATTGATACACAGATTCTTCTACAGCCATAACTTAAAAAATGGGTCCCGCTACAGATTGTAAGCGGGGCCCATTTGCCTAGCAGGGTGTGAAAGCGGCGTAATTTCAAAACGCCCGGTCCTTCCGGCACTTTCGTGCTTCCGGGAAAAAGGCGGGACCGCGCCATTCCGCAGTCCCGCCTCTCCGGCTCTTTCAACTGATTCTCTGAATGTCCTCCGCCTCATAGCGGGCATGGTAGTCCGCCTGGGAGAGCCACGCCCCGTTGTAGAAAATCTCCTCCTCAGCGTCCTCCTCCCGGAGGGAAAACCGGGTCACCAGCCCATTGCCGTGTAAATAGGAATATCCGTCTAAATAGAGGTATTTCTCTGTCGGTAAGATGTAGGGGATCTTCATTACTTCCAGAGCGGAGTTTGCCTCTTCCCCGTATTGGACCTTGATCACCTCCTGCCCGCTACCGTCCAGGTTTGAGCGGGTGATTGCCGGTCCTTCCGGAGTCGTCAATACATAGAGCTTTTCCCCGAAGACCCCGAAGTCCCAGAGCGTCCCCTCCTCCGGCGGTCTCAGGCTGCACAGCGCCTCACGCTCTCCGCCTGTCACAGGCACCCGGTACAGCATATCCCCTCAGTCATAGTGGTAGAGTATCCCATCTTCTATTTTGAGACCCATGTAGGGCTCCTCGGCGCTGTCCAGCAAGGTCCGCTGTCCGTCCGTCTGGTGGCTGACGAGACAGTAGATATACTCATAACGAGCGACAGGGGCGCGCGTCACAAAAACGACGCCGCCCTCCCAGATGATGAAATCGTTCAGACTGATCTCCGGCGTATTCCTCATGATCCAGACAGCCTGGTCCGCCCCACCGCTGTCCAGAGGCACCGCACATAGTCCCTCCTCCGCTGCCACATAGGCGGTACGGCCATAGACCCGGCAAGTCCCAACTCGAGCAGAAAAGGGCAGGACCAGTTCCGGTGTGCCGGCGCCCTCCGCAAGGCGGTAGAGACCGGCGGCATACTGCTCCCCATCCAGGGTGAAGTAGACGTCGTCCCCGGAGACACTCAAATTCGCCAGTCCCTCCGTGGTGGCGACCGGGCCAAAGAGGCAGGTGCTCTCCCCATCCCGCACCCGCCAGAGCGCGATCTCGTAGGGAGGGGTGCTCTCGTCCAGCAGATAGATGGTCTCTCCCACCGCCACAACAGCGCCGCCCGTGGATCTGCGCCCGACGTCTCCGTCCGCCCCTACGGGGATGGGCTGAGCCTCAGGCAGGATCTTCTCCAGATTCTCGGGGGCGAGGCGCTCCTGCCGGGCCGCCTCTATGGCGGCGCGGGCAGCGTCCTCCTCCCAGGACCAGGGGACGATGTTGCGGGAGGAGGCGGCATAGGTCTCGTCCAGC
>CALXDB010000100.1 GCA_944386955.1 uncultured Oscillospiraceae bacterium | reverse complement strand
ATGCCCATCTTGGCGCAGCCGTACATCCAGGCGTAGCACATGTTGTTGCGCACGTCCCCGGGGAACACCACCTTCACCTCCCGGAGGGGCTTGGAGCAGTGCTCCTCAATGGTCATCATATCTGCCAGGATCTGGGTGGGGTGGTCCACGTCGGTAAGGCCGTTCCACACGGGGACGCCGCTGAACTTGGCCAGGTCCTCCACCACCTTCTGGTCGAAGCCCCGGTACTCGATGCCGTCAAAGAACCGGCCCAGGACCTTGGCGGAGTCCTCCAGGGACTCCTTCTTGCCCATCTGGCTGCTGCCGGCGTCCAGGTAGGTGACGTGGGCCCCCTCCTGGGTGGCGGCCACCTCGAAGGAGCATCGGGTCCGGGTGGAGGTCTTCTCGAAGAGCAGCACGATGTGCTTGCCCTTCAGGGTGTCGGAGTGAATGCCTGCCCGGCGCTTGGCCTTCAGATCGTGGCCCAGGTCCAGGAGGTAGCGGATCTCACCGGGAGTGAGATCCATCAGGGTGAGAAAGCTTTTGCCTTTCAGATTCACTGCCATAGGGATTCTCCTTTTTCCTATTTGGTTTTTTGTGCTGCTGACGGGGATTGTTTTGTTTTTGTCGGTAGCCGACGGTGTACTGCCTGGTGTTTTGCCGACCGCGGAGCAGGGTGTTTCTGTCGGTACCCGACGGGCATCGTTTGGTGTTAGTGCCTCCGGCGGCCTACTTTTGTCGCTGAACAAAAGTAGGCAAAAATCAGCTTAGAACCAAGGTTCTAAGAACTCCTTTGTTTCCTTGTACTGGTTGGCCTGATGCTCTATTGGGGCGGGTACCGCTGACGCTGCAACGGGGTGTCCGGGTTCCCCTCTTTCCGCGCTTCGGCGCGCTGCCCTGGTATTCGTTAGAGCATTCCGAATTACACCCCTCCAAGCCTTCCCCCTTTGGGGGAAGGTGGCACGCAGCGCCGGATGAGGGAAACCCAAGAGCAGTAGGCTTTCTTCTCTCGATGCCCCCACCGCCCACACCCTCATCCGTCCCCTTCGGGGACACCTTCCCCCAGCGGGGGAAGGCTTAGGGGCGGTAGACGAAATCACCACCGTCAATCCGCCAGAGGAGCGCGCCGAAGCGCGGTATTAGTGGGACCATGACACGTCCACGGAGCGTCAGAGGCAACCAAAGTAAAATAACCAGGGGGACTGACAGTACACGTCAGGATAGGAGTTCTTAGAACCATAGGTTCTAAGCGGACTTTTGGTGACTTTTCTTCCGCGAGAAAAGTCACCCGCCGGAGGCATAACACCAGACAGTACACCGTCGGCCAAAAGAGTCAAAAAAGACCTTCGTCAGACCGCCCCCGCCCCGCAGGGGCGGTCGATCGGTCCTCCCCTTTAGAGGTCCTCCCGCACAAAGGGCATGGACATGCACCGGGGCCCGCCGCGCCCGCGGCTCAACTCACTGCAGGGGATCACATGGGTCTTGACCCCGTGGTCCTCCAGCAGCCGGTTGGTCACCTGGTTGCGCTCGTATACCACCACTTCGCCGGGGGCGATGGCCAGAGTGTTGCTGCCGTCGCTCCACTGCTCCCGGGCGGCGTCCACCACGCTGTCGCTGCCGCACTTGATGAGGGTCACCTGGTCAAGGCCCAGGTGCTCCTTGAGGATATTTTCCAGGGTCCCCTGCTCCTCCCGGATGCGGACCTTCTCCCCCTCCAGCTCCATCACATACACCGTGATCTCCCGAAGGATATTGGGATGGACCGTAAACTTGTCCCGGTCCACCATGGTGAACACCGTGTCCAGGTGCATGAAGGACCGGGTCTTGGGGATATCAAAGGCCAGCACCTTTTGGAAAGTGCCGTCATAGGCCAGCACCGTCTGGGCGAATTTGTCGATGCTGTCCTCCCGGGTCCGCTGGGAAATGCCCACCGCCAGCACCTGGGGGCTCAAAATCAGAATGTCGCCTCCCTCGATGGAGGAGGTCTCTCCCCGGTCGTACCACTTGGGAGCGTTTTTGTACAGGGGGTGGTAGGTGAAGATGAACTTTCCAAAGAGAGTCTCCCGGCTGCGGGTCTCCGTGTGCATCTTGTGGAGAGACACACCGGTGCCGATCACCGCGAAGGGGTCTCGGGTAAAGTATAGGTTGGGCATGGGGTCCACCAGGAAGGGATTGTCGTCCCCCCGGACGCTCACATAGTCTGCCAGCCGCCCGGTCTCAAAGCCCCGGACCTCGCTCTTCCGCACCCCCGCCATCATGGCGTCCACCAGGCTGCGGTCCTCTAAGGAGGCGAAATACTCCCGCAGCACCGCCCGGGAGCGGGGCTCCTGGAGCCCCGCCTCGTCCAGAAACTGCTCTACCAGCGCCCCCCGGACCTCCCGGTCGGCGATGGTCTGGGCGGTGAGGTCCGCCAGATAGAGGACCTCCACCCCGTTTTGCCTCAGACAGGCGGCAAAAGCGTCGTGTTCCGCCTGGGCCGCCTTCAGATAGGGGATATCGTCAAAGAGCAGCCGCTCTAAATTTTCCGGCATCAGATTTTCCAGCTCCCGGCCCGGCCGGTGGAGCATCACCTTTTGCAGCCGGCCGATCTCGCTGGTGCTGTGGAGACCGGTGCTTCGTTCCCGCATCACGCGCATCACTCCTTTTCGGCCCTTAGCATGTCCCTCCCATGGGCTTTTATTCCTGCCGGACGGCCCAAAAGCACAAAAAAATCGGACGCTTTTTCAGCGTCCGATTTTTGTTGGAATGGGAACTTATTTCCGCTTCTTGCCGAGATAGGCCTCCTTGATGCTCTCGTCGTTGAGAAGCTCCTGGCCGGTGCCGGTGCGGGTGATCTTGCCCGTCTCCATAACGTAGGCCAGATCTGCGATCTTCAGGGCCATGTTGGCGTTCTGCTCGATGAGCAGGATGGTGACGCCCTGGCGGTTGATCTCCCGGATGATGTCGAAGATACCCTGGACCACAATGGGGGCCAGGCCCAGGGAGGGCTCGTCCATCATCATGATCTTGGGGCGGCTCATGAGAGCACGGCCCACCGCCAGCATCTGCTGCTCGCCGCCGGAGAGGGTGCCCGCGGGCTGCCAGGACCGCTCCTTCAGCCGTGGGAACAGCTCGTAGACCCACTTGAGGTCGTCCTCGATGCTGTCGTTTCGGAGATAGGCCCCCACCTTCAGGTTCTCCAGCACCGTAAGGTCCGGGAACACCCGCCGCCCCTCAGGCACCAGGGTGATGCCCTTGGACACGATCCGGTCCGGGTTCAGGGCGGTGATGTCCTCCGCCTGGAGATGGATGCGGCCGTGGGCGGGCTTCACAAGGCCCGCAATGGTCCGCAGGGTGGTGGATTTGCCTGCGCCGTTGGCGCCGATGAGGGTGACGATTTTCCCCTCGGGCACCTCCATGGTGATGCCCTTGACGGCCTCAATGCCGCCGTAGCTCACCCGCAGCTCGTCGATCTTAAGCATCCTCACTCACCCCCAAATATGCGTCGATGACCTTCTGGTCGTTCTGGATCACTTCCGGCGTGCCGGCGGCAATGAGCTTGCCGAAGTCCAGCACATAGATCCGGTCGGAGATATCCATGACCAGATCCATATGGTGCTCGATAAGGAACACCGTCAGGTGGAACTGCTCCCGGATGCGGCCGATGAAGGCGGTAAGCTCGTCAGTCTCCTGGGGGTTCATGCCCGCGGCGGGCTCGTCCAAAAGGAGGAGCTTGGGGTGGGTAGCCAGGGCCCGGGCGATCTCCAGATGCCGCTGCTGGCCGTAGGGCAGAGAGGTAGACAGCTCGTCCTTCACATGGGCAAGGCCCAGCAGCTCCAGCAGCTCCATGGCCTCCTTGGTCTGAGCCTCCTCCTCCTTGGCGTTGAGACGGAAGGTGGCAGTGAGGAGGTTACTGGTGCGGCGGCAGTGCATGGCAATGCGCACGTTGTCCAGCACGCTCTGGCCCTTCCACAGCCGGATGTTCTGGAAGGTCCGGGCCATGCCCAGCTGGGTGATCTTGTCCGGGGAGGGGGACAGGGTCTCGGTGTACTTCCCGGCGTTCTGGCCCTGGTAGAGCTTCTTCATCTTGCCCCGGGGGTAGTTCTCGATGATCTTCTTTTCGTCAAACCAAACGCAGCCGTTGGTGGGCTGGTAGACGCCGGTGATGACGTTGAAGGCGGTGGTTTTGCCGGCGCCGTTGGGGCCGATGAGGGACACGATCTCCCCCTGGTTCACCTCCAGAGACAGATTGTCCACGGCCACCACGCCGCCGAACTGCATGGTGGCGTTTTCCACCCGCAGCACGTTCTTGACCGTTTCGCTCATTTCGCCGCCCCCTTTCCTTTTCCTTTGATCTTGTTCCGCAGGAAGCGGAAGACGTCGGGCAGCTCATGGGTGCCCATGATGCCCCGGCGGAAAAACAGCACGATGATCATGATGAAAATAGAGAAGACCACCATGCGGAAGCCGGGGGCCAGGAGATTGAGGCCGCCGATGTTGTTGGCGCTGTCGTCCAAAAAGCGGAGCCACCACTCGCTGCACCCCACGAAGAGGAAGGTGCCGATGATGGAGCCGGTGATGGAGCCGATGCCGCCGATGACCACAATGAGGAGGATCTCATAGGTCATGGACACGGTGAAGCTCTTGGCCTGGACGCTGGCCATGTACATGGCCATGAGGCCGCCGCCAAAGCCCGCGAAGAAGGAACTGATGATGAAGGACATCATCTTATGCTTCGCCAGGTTGATGCCCATGGCCTCCGCGGCGATCTCATCATCCCGGATGGCCTTGAAGGCCCGGCCGTAGGTGGAGTTTACGATCAGCACGATGACGGCGATGCACAGCCCCGCCACAATGACGTAGGCGTAGAGGCTCTTGAAGGAGGCGTACTGCCGCAGGGTGTTGGAGCCGTTGGTGAGGGGGGCGAAGCCCTCATACTGGATGAAGGTGCGGATGATCTCCGCGAAGCCCAGGGTGGCGATAGCCAGATAGTCGCTCTTCAGCCGCAGCACGGGGAGGCCGATGAGCCAGGCCAGGAAGGCGGCGATGAGACCGGCAATGATGAGGGTGATGAGCATTCCCACAACGGTGCCCACCGACTCCCCCAGAAGGTTGCCGAAGGTCTCCGGAATGGAGAACTGGACGATGCCGCCGTCGTAGTACTGGTACACCCCTGCCCGCTTGGCCACGGGGATGGAGAGAATGGCGTAGGTGTAGGCCCCCACCAGCATGAACCCGGCATGGCCCAGGGAGAATAGGCCGGTAAAGCCGTTGAGGAGGTTCATGGACACGGCGATGAGGCTGTACACCGCCGTCTTCTTCAGCACCGGCACCAGCATGGACATGCCGGACACGTTGCCGGCCACCGCCTCCGCCCCCACGGACAGCGCCGCAAAGACGGCGATGGTGAGGATGGTGACGAGAAGGGTCTTTCCTTTCATTTGTTTCTTCATAGCTTACACCTTCTCTTCCAGTTTCTCACCGAACAGGCCGGTGGGCTTCACGCACAGCACCACGATCAGGAGGGCGAAGGTAAAGGCGTCGCTGAAGGTGGACCACCCGAGGCTGCGGATGATGTTCTCGCAGATGCCGATGATGAAGGCGCCCACCACCGCCCCGGGGATGGAGCCGATGCCGCCGAAGACGGCGGCCACGAAGGCCTTCAGTCCCGGCATCATGCCCACGGTAGGAGACACGGTGGAGTAGTTGGTAAAGAACAGCATGGAGCCCACCGCCGCCAGAAAGGAGCCGATGACGAAGGTGGCAGAGATCACCCGGTCGATCTTGATGCCCATGAGGCGGGCGGTCTCAAAGTCCTTGGCGGCGGCCCGCATGGCGAGGCCCACCTTGGTGCGCTTGGTGAGGAACACCAGCAGGAGGATGAGGATCACCGTGAGGAAGGGGGTGATGACGGTGACCACCTTGGTCTCCACCCCCAGCACCATCACCTTCCCGGAGATCCAGGGGATACTGGGGTACTGCTGGGCCTGTCCGCCGGTGACATACCACATGAGATTCTGGAGGAGGTAGCTGACGCCGATGGCGGAGATCATCACGCTCATCCGGGGGGCGGAACGCAGGGGCTTGTAGGCCACCCGCTCCACGGTGAAGCCCAGGAGCACAGTGACGAGGATGGTGAAGGGAATGGCCAGATACAGGGGCATGGCGGTGATGGCGTAGAACATCACGAAGCCGGCCACGGTGAAGATGTCGCCGTGAGCGAAGTTGATGAGCCGCAGGATGCCGTAGACCATGGTGTAGCCCAGGGCAATGAGGGCGTACTGCCCGCCTGCCGAGATGCCCGAGAGCAGGGTGGGCAGGATCTTTTGGAACAGTTCCATTGTTGTCTCTCCTCTTTGATCGGTTGCGCCGATTGGAAAGGCAGCACCGTGGTGCTGCTTTTCAGACCGGCGCAAAATGAGGGGGATTGCGGTGCGGGGGAAACGGGGGGCAAAGAAGCCCGGCGAGGGTCTCCCCTCGCCGGAGCGTTCTTTGCTCACAAAAACTCTCGGCCGTTTTTACTCAGCCAGGCCCTGCTCCTTCACGGAGTAGAAGGCGCCCTTCTCAGCGTCCACGCCCTTGATGAAGATGATGTTCTTGTCCACATCGCCCTCCTCGTCGAAGACCACGTCGCCGGTGACGCCGGTGTAGGTCACGCCGGTCAGGGCATCGCGGATGGCGTCGCCGTCGGTGCTGCCGGCGGCCTTGATGGCCTCCAGGGCCACCATGTAGGCGTCATAGCCCAGAGCGGACACGGCGGAGACGGTGTCGGTGCCGCCGTTGTTGGTCATCTTGTCGTCGTTCTCGCCCAGCCAGCCCTTGAAGCCATTCATGAAGGCGGCAGCCTCGTCGGAGGCACCCTCATCATAGAAGGTGGAGAAGTACACCTTGGCGCCGGACTTGGTGGCAGCCTGCAGGATCACGGCGTCGTCCCAGGTATCACCGGCGATGAGGGGGATACCCGCGGAGGCCGCCTGGTCGATGAGCAGGGAGGCCACGGTGGTGGAGCTGGGGGCAAAGATCACATCGGCATTGGCCGCCTTGGCGGCGTTGATGAAACCGGACATGTCGGTGTTGCCGGCGGGGTTCTGGTCGGCCACCACGGTGCCGCCCAGCCGCTCAAACTCCTGGGTGAAGTACTCACCGAGGCCCACGGAGTAGTCGTCGCCAAGCTCCGTGAAGACATAGGCCACATCGGCCTGGAACTCATCCACCGCCAGGTTGGCCAGCACGCTGCCCTGGAAGGGGTCCAGATAGCAGACGCGGAAGTAGTAGGGGTTGCCCAGGGTCACGCCGGGGTTGGTGCAGGAGCAGCCGATGGCGGGAATGCCGGCCTCCTCAAAGATGGGGGCGGCAGCCATGGACACGCCGGAGCCGTAGGAGCCAAGGGCGATGGACACGCCCTCCTGGACCAGCTGCTGGGCGGCGGAGACGCCCTTGTCGTTCTCGGACTGGTTATCCACGATCACCAGCTCCACGGTGTACTCCTCACCGCCGATCTCCACGGTGGGGGCGATGGAGTTGGCGTACTCGATGCCCAGCACTTCCTTCTTGCCGCCGGCGCCGTTTGCGCCGGAGGAGGGCTCGTACACGCCGATCTTGACGACCTTCTCGCCGCTGTCGCCGCTGCCGTCCCCGTCGCCGCCGTTGTTGCCGCTGCCGCAGGCTACCAGGCTCAACGCCATGGCCAGGGTCAGCAAAAGCGCAAATACCTTTTTCATTTCCAATTCCTCCTAAGCTGTTTTGGGACCGGTCCCGGACCGCCCCGCACTCCCCCGGCGCCACAGAGCCCCGGCGGAAATTGCTTCTTTTATTATACGGGATACCGTCAAAATTGCAAGCACTTTTTCCCTGTGGAACGTACAAAAAATTGATATTTTACCGCGAAATTGCCCATTTTTGTTCGTTGTTCGTGCACAGAAACAATGTGAAACCTAAAACACAGTTGTCTTTTTTTGACAGACAGTTTTGATTTTTACAGATTTTTCAGGTTCTGCCCCATTTTTTGTAATAAAAACAATGTCCGCCTATGGCGGACATTGTCGAGCTCTGTTGTTGTGTAAAATGACCAATTTTACCGGTTCTCCGAAGGGTTTTCTGAGGAGTTTGCCTCCCCCTCCGGCTGGGCGGGCTCCGGCGCGCCCTCCTCCATAGTCCGGCGGAAGGCGTCGGCGTCCATGGTCTCGTGCTCCAGCAGATACTCCGCCACGGTCCGCAGCTTCTCCCGGCTGCCCTCCAGGATCTCCCGGCAGCGGTCGTAGGCCCCGTCGATGATGGCCTTCACCTCCTGGTCGATCTGGGCGGCCACCTCCTCGGAGTAGGGGCGGGTGTGGCCCATGGAGCGGCCGATGAACACCTCGTCACTGTCAGCCTGGTAGTTGATGGCCCCCAGCTTCTCGCTCATGCCGTAGACGGTGACCATGTTCCGGGCGATGGCGGTGGCCCGCTGGATGTCGTTGGAAGCGCCGGTGGAGATGTCCCCCAGCATGAGAGCCTCCGCCGCCCGGCCGCCCAGGAAGGAGACGATCTGCTCCTCCATGTAGGACCGGGAGTAATAGCCCTTGTCCTCGGTGGGCAGGGAGATGGTCATGCCGCCGGTCTGGCCTCTGGGAATGATGGTGATCTGGTGGACCGGGTCGTGGTGGGGCAGGTGGTACATCACCACGGCGTGGCCCGCCTCATGGTAGGCGGTGAGCTGCCGCTCATGCTCGGGCACCACCCGGCTGCGCTTCTCCGGCCCGGCGATGACCTTGATGACGGAGCCCTGTAGGTCCTCCATGGTGATGAACTTCCGGCTGGCGCGGGCGGCGGTGAGGGCCGCCTCGTTCACCAGATTCTCCAGATCCGCGCCGGTGAAGCCGTGGGTGGCCTGGGCGATCTTCCGAAGGCTCACATCCTCAGCTAAGGGCTTGTTGCGGACATAGATGTCCAAAATCTCCTCCCGGCCCTTGATGTCCGGGTAGCCCACATAGACCTGCCGGTCAAACCGGCCGGGCCGCAGCAGAGCGGGGTCCAGGATATCCCGGCGGTTGGTGGCCGCCAGGACCACCACCCCCTCGTTGGCGGCGAAGCCGTCCATCTCCACCAGCAGCTGGTTGAGGGTCTGCTCCCGCTCGTCGTGGCCGCCGCCCAGGCCCGCGCCTCT
>CALXDB010000099.1 GCA_944386955.1 uncultured Oscillospiraceae bacterium | reverse complement strand
ACCAGCAGCTGGTTGAGGGTCTGCTCCCGCTCGTCGTGGCCGCCGCCCAGGCCCGCGCCTCTCTGGCGGCCCACGGCGTCGATCTCGTCGATGAACACCACGGCGGGGGCCACCTTCTTGGCCTCGGCAAAGAGGTCACGGACACGGCTGGCGCCCACGCCCACATACAGCTCCACAAAGTCGGAGCCGGAGATGGAGAGGAACTGGACCCCCGCCTCCCCGGCCACCGCCTTGGCCAGCAGGGTCTTGCCGGTGCCCGGAGGGCCCACCAGAAGAACGCCCTTGGGAATCCGGGCCCCCAGGTCCAGGTACTTCTGGGGCTCCTTGAGGAACTGCACCAGCTCCTCAAGCTCCTCCTTCTCCTCGTCAGCTCCCGCCACATCCCGGAAGGTGACCTTCTTGTCCTTCTCCGAGCCGAAGCGGATGCGGGCCTTGCCGAACTTCATGCCCTTGTCCATGCCTCCGCCGCCCTGGGCCCGGACCATCATGAACTGCATGAGGAAGAAAAGGCCCACCAGCAGCGCCGCGTAGAGGAGGATGGAACTCCACCAGGGGGGCGTATAGGGGGGATTGAGGGTGTAGTCCTTGATGACGCCGTCGGCGTACTGCTCCTCCACCAGGTCCCCCATGTCCGCCCAGAAGAGGTCTGCGCTGTAGAGCTGACAGCGGACGGTGAGGCGGCCGGAGGAGACGGAGCTGTCCCGGACCGTCATGGTGAGGACGGTATCGTTCACCTGAAAGGTTTCCACCTTCTCCTGAGCGAACAGCTGCTGGGCCTGGGCATAGCTTACCTCCTGACCCCGGTTGACGCCGCTGAGGGCAAAATAACTGAGGATCAGGGCCAGCAGCACCAGGAGGTAGAACCCCACATCAAATGTTTTCCTGCGATTTTTCTGCAAAATCTCTTCACTCCTTGCCGGAATAGACCTCAGGCTTCAAAACCCCGATATAGGGGAGGTTGCGGTACTTCTGGGCATAGTCCAGGCCGTAGCCCACCACGAACTCGTCGGGCACCTCAAAGCCCACATAGTCGGCATGGATGGCCTTCTCCCGGCGGGAGGGCTTATCCAGCAGGGTGCAGATGGACACGGAGGCCGCCCCCTTGGTGAGAAAGTACTGCTTGAGAAAGCTGAGGGTATTGCCGCTGTCTAAGATGTCCTCCACCACCACAAGATCCCGGCCGGAAATGTCCTGCTGGATGTCATGGGTGATCTGAACGGCGCCGGAGGAGCTGGTGGTGTTGCCGTAGGAGCTGACGGCGATGAATTCCACATCGCACTTCACCGGACAGGCCCGGGTGATGTCCGCCATAAAGATAAAGGCGCCCCGCAGCACGCTGACGAACAGGGGGTCCTTTCCCTTCAGATCCTCATACATCTGGGCGCCCATCTCCCGGATGCGCCGGGCGATCTCCTCCTCAGTGTACAGGATTTTCAGAATATCCTGATCCATCGTGGTCTTTTCCATGGGTCACATCTCCTTTGCTTGTCTTTTTGCGCCGGCTGATCACCAGCACCTCCTCCCCCGGCTGGGGCCGGAGCAGGTCCGCAGGGCCCACCCGGAACACGCCGGCGATTTTCCCGCCGCTGTAGAGGATGGGCTCGGCTCCCCGGCGGTAAGCGGGGATCCCTGCGTCGCTGAGAATGCGCTTGAGGGTCCGCTCCCCCCTTCCGGCGGCCATCCGGTCGCCGCTGCGCCAGGGGCCCACCAGCAGAGGCAGGGTCACCCGGGCGGCGGAGAGGACCAGGGTCTCCCCGTCCGTCTCCTCCGGGGCCTGGGGCATGCGGGTACAGGTAAACTCCCACCGTCCCCAGGAGGACATGCCGCCGATGCGCACCGGCGTAGGGGGCAGGGGCCGGGGCATGAAGCCCACCAACAGCCGTCCCCCCTCCTCGGCCACATACATCTCCCGGGGGAGAATGAGGCAGTCCCCCGGCTTCATGGCGGCGATGGCGTCGTAGTGGACGGCGGTGATGTCCTTCTTCCCTCCCGGCATCCGCCCCACCAGCAGCCGTGCCATCCGGCGCCGGAGGGCCAGCTCCGCCCGGCGGAAGGTCTCAAAGTCGGCGGAGAGGCCGTCGGCCGTCTCCTCCGCGGGCAGCATCCCCACCACCAGCCGGTCCAGAAGGTGGCTCTCCTCCGCCAGAATGTGGGCGGTGTGGCTCAGATGCTCGCAGAGGCTGGGGTTGATCTGCCGCAGCTCCGGCATCACCTTGTGGCGGATGCGGTTGCGGCTGTAGGTGAGATTCTGGTTGGAGCCGTCCTCCACATAGGGGACGGCGTGGTCCTGGATGTATTGGGCAATCTCCTCCCGGCTGGTGAGGAGAAGGGGCCGGAGGAAGATCCCCTTGCGCCGGGCAATGCCCCGCAGGCCGTCGGCTCCGGTGCCCCGGGTCAGGTTCAGAAGGATGGTCTCCGCCTGGTCCTCCAGCTGGTGGCCGGTGGCCACGCAGTCCAGTCCCAGCTCAAAGGCGGTCTTTACCAGGAAGTTATACCGCAGCTGCCGGGCGGCCTCCTCCACGGACAGGCCGTTCTGACCGGCGTACTTCCCCACGTCCACCTGGGCGGTGCGGAAGGGAACGCCGTGCTGCTGGCAGTAGTCCCGGACAAAGATCTGGTCCCGGTCCGCCTCCGGGCCCCGGAGGCCATGGTGGAGGTGGGCGGCGGTGACCTTGTAGCCGCAGTCCAATAAGAGGTGGAGCAGCGCCATGGAGTCCCGGCCGCCGCTGACGGCGCACAGAATCCCGGCCCCCGGGGGCAGCTGCTCCTTCAGCCACCGGCGGGCTTCTTTCAAATCAGTCCCCATATCTCGTCTCGATGCTGCTGAAGGAGGTGTACTCCGGCAGCCACTTCAGTTCGATCTTCCCCGTCTCGCCGTGGCGGTTTTTCGCCACGATGCACTCGGCAATGTTGCGCTTCTCGCTGTCTTCATTATAATAGTCGTCCCGGTAGAGGAACAGAACGATGTCCGCGTCCTGCTCAATGGCGCCGGATTCCCGCAGGTCGGAGAGCATGGGCCGCTTGTCGTCCCGCTTCTCGTTGGCGCGGGAGAGCTGGCTGAGGCACACCACCGGCACCTGCAGCTCCTTAGCCATGATCTTCAGCATACGGCTGATGTCGCTGACGGCCTGCTGCCGGTTCTCCCCGGCGTAGCCCTTCCCGCCGGCGCTGGTCATCAGCTGGAGATAGTCGATGACCACCAGGCCCAGATTGTCCATCCTGCGGCACTTGGCGTTCATGTCCGCCACGGTGAGCAGGGGGTTGTCGTCGATGCGGATGTCGGTCTGGTTGAGGACATTGGCGGCCTGGGCGATCCGCCCCCAGTCCTCCTCGCTGAGGTTCCCCGTGACCAGCTTGGTGTTGCTCACCAGGGCCTCCCCCGCCAGAAGCCGGGTCACCAGCTGCTCCTTGGACATCTCCAGGGAGAAGACGGCGATGGTCTTCCCGGCGGCCTTCCCCACATTGAGGGCGAAGTTCAGGGCCAGGGAGGTCTTGCCCATGCCCGGCCTGGCGGCCAGGAGGATGAGATCGGACTTGTTCAGCCCGTGGATCTTGGTGTCGATGGCGCTGAGGCCCGTGGAGAGCCCCGGCATGCCCGTCTGTCCCGTGGACAGCTCGCTGAGGTTGTCCAGCACCGTGGAGAGGACCTGGCCGATGTGGGTCATATCCTGGGCGCTGCGGCCCCGGCGGATGGCATAGATCTTCTGCTCCGCCGCCTCCAGAATGGTCTGGGCCTCCCCCAGTCCGTCCTGGACCAGGGCGGTGATCTCCCCGGCGGCGGCGGCCACGCTGCGGAGGAGGGATTTGTCCCGGACGATGGCCGCGTACTCCAGGGCGTTGGCGCTGGTGGGGGTGATCTCCATCAGCTGCACCAGGTAATTGCGGGTGATCTGGGGGTCGTAGGTGCCGTTTTTCTGCATCTCCTCCGCCACCGTCACTCCGTCGATGGGTTTGGAGTAGGAGAACATGGTGTAGATGGTCTCAAAGATCTCCCGGTTCTGCCGGAGATAGAAGTCGGCGGGCTGGAGCTTGTCCATCACATCCTTGACACAGTCGGCGTCGATGAGCATGGAGCCCAGCACCGCCTGCTCCGCCTCTAAGCTGTGGGGCATCTGGCGGCTGAGCAGCTCGTCCAAAGCCAAAGGAACCCCTCCCCCCTTCTGCCGTTTTCCCGGGCCGTGCCCGGGGTCCAGCGTCTCACTCAGCCCTTGGCCTCGCTGACCACCACATACACAGTGCCGGTGATCTCAAAGCCCAGCTTCACCTTCAGCTGATAGGAGCCGAAGCTCTTAATGGGCTCCTCCACCACGATCTTCTGCTTATTGACCTCGATGCCGTGCTGGGTCATAAGGCCCTCGGCGATCTCCTTGGCGGTGACGGCGCCGAAGAGCTTGCCGTTGGCGCCGGCCTTGGCGGTGAGCTTCACCACGGCGCTCTTCAGCCGCTCGGCCACGGCCTCGGCCTCCGCCTTCTGCCGGGCCTCCTCCGCCTTCTTGGCCTTCTCCTGGAGCTTCATGGTGTTCATGGCGTCGGCGGTGGCGGGCACCGCCAGCTTCCGGGGCAGCAGGAAGTTGCGGGCGTAGCCCTCGGCCACCTCCACCATCTGCCCCTTCTTGCCCTGTCCCTTTACGTCCTGCTGTAAGATCACTTTCATCGCGGTATTCCTCCTTGTGGTAGGTTGTTGTCCGTATCAATCCTCAAAATAGTCGTCAATGGCCTCCAAGAGGCGCTTTTTGATGTCGTTGACGTCGGCGTTGGGAATGGTGCCGCCGGCGGTGGTGGAGTTGCCGCCGCCCCCCAGCTTCTCCATGAGCACCTGGACGTTCACGTCCCCCAGGCTCCGGGCGGAGAGACCCACGCACTCGCCGCTGCGGTAGACCACCACAGAGGCCTGGACCCCCTGGAGGGTGAGCAGGTCGTCGGCAGCCTTGGCGGCCACTACCCGGGGACAGTCGGTGTCCACGGCGGCCACGGCGATGTTGCCGTGGACCATGCCCGCCCGGCGGATAATGTCGTAGCGCTCCACCATGCTCTTGAGATCGCTCTGGAACATACGGCTGACCTCGGCGGTGTCGGCCCCGGCCCGGCGCAGGAAGGCGGCGGCCTCAAAGGTGCGCCCGCCGGTGCGCATGGTGAAGTTCTTGGTGTCCAGCACGATGCCCGCCAGCAGCGCCTCCGCCTCGCCCCGGAGGAGGTCGCTGGTGTCCACCAGATATTGCAGAAGCTCCGTCACCAGCTCGCTGGCGGAGGAGGCGTAGGGCTCGTGGAAATTCAGCGCGGCGCTCTCGATGTAGGTGGCGGCCCGGCGGTGGTGGTCGATCACCGCCACCCGGTTGCAGCTGTCCAGCAGGGCCTGGGACTCCACCATGTCGGGCCGGTTGGTATCCACCACCACCAGCAGAGCCCCGGGCTGGGCGTGGATGAAGGCGTCGTTGCCGGTGATGAACATGTCCTCATACTCCGGCAGGGCCCGCAGCCGCCGCAGAAGGGGATTGGCGTTGTTGTTGTCCAGGTCGATGACCATGCGGACCTTCTTTTTGCTCTTTCGGGCGATGCAGCAGATGCCGGCGGAGGCGCCCACGGCGTCCATATCGGCATACTGGTGGCCCATGACATAGACCTCGCTGGCGTCGTTGATGAGGTCCCCCAGGGCCTTGGCCATGACCCGGCTTTTCACCTTGGTCCGCTTCTCCGCGCTCTGGCGGCGGCCGCCGTAGAACTGGAAGTCCAGGCTGTCCTTCACCACCGCCTGGTCGCCGCCCCGGCTGAGGGCCATCTCGATGCACTTGTTGGCGGTGGCGAACAGCTGGTCGAAGGAGCCGCCGTCCTTGCCGATGCCGATGGAGAGGGTGGCGGTGACGCCGTCCTCGCTGCTGACGGTGTGGACGGTGTCCAGAATGGAGAACTTGTCCTCCACCATCTCCTCGAAGTACTGCTCCTCAAAGACGAAGAGGTACCGGTCCCGGTCATACTTGCGGAGAAGGCCCTTTCTGTTGGCGCACCAGGCGGTGAGCTTCTCGTCGATCTGGGCCAGCACGGCAGACTTGGCGCCCTCGCCGCCGGCCTTCATCAGCTCCTCGTAGTTGTCGATCATCATCACCGCCACTACGGGCCGGGTGGCCTGGTAGTCGTCGCAGATGCGGGCGGTGTCGGTGATGTCCACCCAGTAGGTGGTCACCAGCAGGTTCTCTCCGATGGTGCGGCCGCTGACCCGGTTGCTGGAGCCGAAGACCCGGTAGACCCGGTCCCCCAGGTACACCCGGTCCGGGCACTCCCGCTCTCCTCCCAAAAACCACTGGCAGTCGAACTCCGGGATCAGCTCCTCCAGGTGCATGTTGAAAAAGAGGCCGTCGGGGTCTCCGGCGATCTCCATAAAGCTGTCGTTGCTCCACACCACCTCCCGGTTGTCAGGACGGTAGACCAGGATGGGCAGGGGGGCGTTGAGGACGGCATTCTTGCTGGCGGAATCCAGTCCGCCGGTAAGGCCGTCGATGTACTGCATAATGTTTTTCTTCCGCTTTTTGGCGCCGTGCTGCAAAACAGCGTACAGCACCACCGTCAAGACCGCCTCCACCAGGGCCAGCATGGGCTGGAAGGGGATGGCGATGACCACGAAGAGGAAGAGGCAGACGATGATCGGCTGGATATTGGGCTCGATCAGCCGCGACAATTTCTTGTTCATAGACACCTCTCCTTCCCGTGCCCGCAGGCGCGAGGGCCCGTGGGATCACAGTTGTAAAATAGTATAGCACAAAGCGCAGGTGAAGTACAGGCCGAAATTTAGCCCAATCCCTCCGTCTGTCCTCAGTGTTCCCTTCTCCTGCACCGATCTTCCTACAAAAACCGCCGCCTCCGCGAATCGGACACGGAGGCGGCGAAAGGATATTTCCTCAAACCCGGTTGATGACGGGGATAATCATGGGACTTCTGCGGGTGGACTTGAAGAGGTAGTTGCTGACAGCGCTCTTCACGGCGCTGCGGACCTCCCCCAGGTCTTTGACCCGCTTGGCCCCCACGCTCTCGGCGGCGTTCATGGCCACCCGGCTCAGCTCCTTCATCATCTCCTCGTTTTCCTTCACATAGATGAAGCCCCGGGTGATGATCTCCGGCTCATTGATGAGCTGGCTGTTCTGGGCGGAGACGTTGAGGATCACCACCACCATGCCGTCCTCGGCCAGGGTCTTCCGGTCCCGGAGGACCACGGCGCCCACGTCGCCCACGCCGCTGCCGTCCACCAGGATCTCCCCGGAGGGGACGGAGCCGCTGACCTTGATGGTCTTGGGGGTGATTTCGATGACGTTGCCGATCTCCGGCAGGATGATGTTCCGCCGGTCCATGCCCATCTCCAGGGCCAGGTTCACATGGCGGCGGAGATGCCGCTGCTCGCCGTGGACGGGGATGAAGAACTTGGGCTTGACCAGGGCGTGGATGATCTTCAGCTCCTCCTGGCAGGCGTGGCCGGAGACGTGGAGCATGTCCGCCCGGTCGTAGACCACGTCCACGCCCTTTCGGAACAGCTCATTGATGACCCGGCCGATGGTCTTCTCATTGCCGGGAATGGCGCTGGCGGAGATGATGACCCGGTCCCCGGGCCCCAGGTCCACCTGTCGGTGGGTGGAAAAGGCCATGCGGTACAGGGCGCTCATCTCCTCGCCCTGGGAGCCGGTGGTGACGATGACCTGCTTCTCCTTGGGCTGGCTCTTGATCTTGGCGATGTCCATGAGGACGCCCTTGGGCACCTTCATGTAGCCCAGCTCCGTGGAGACCTTCATGATGTTCTCCATGCTTCGGCCGGTGACGGCCACCTTCCGCCCGTTCTCCGCGGCGGCGTTGATGACCTGCTGGATGCGGTGGACGTTGGAGGCGAAGGTGGTAACGATGATGCGGTCCTTGCAGCCGGCGAAAAGCCGCTCAAAAGTGTGACCCACAGCCTTCTCGCTCATGGTATAGCCCGGGCGCTCCACGTTGGTGGAGTCGGCCAGGAGGGCCAGCACCCCCTCCCGGCCCAGCTCGCCGAAGCGGCCCAGGTCGATGACGTCGCCGTCGATGGGGGTGGAGTCGATCTTGAAGTCGCCGGTGTGGATCACCACGCCCATGTTGGTACGGATGGCAAAGGCCACGGAGTCGGCGATGGAGTGGTTGACGTGGATGAACTCCACATAGAACTTGCCCACCTTCACCATCTCGCCGGCCTCCACGGTGATGAGCTTGGTGCTCTTCAGAAGGCCGTGCTCCTCCAGCTTCAGCTTGATGAGGCCGGCGGTGAGGCGGGTGCAGTAGATGGGGATGTTGATCTGCTTGAGGATATAGGGGATAGACCCGATGTGGTCCTCATGGCCGTGGGTGATGAAAAGGCCCCGGATCCGGTTGCGCTGCTTGACCAGGTAGCTGACGTCAGGGATCACCAGATCCACGCCGTACATATCGTCGCCGGGAAAGCCCATGCCGCAGTCCACGATGATAATCTCGCCGCCGTACTCATAGACGGTCATATTCTTGCCGATCTCGTCGAGACCGCCAAGGGGGATGATTTTCAGTTTATCTGCCAAATGCTTGTCACTCCTTGTTCGATTTCAGTATGTAAAAATGGGGTGAGAGCGCGCAGGAAGACAAGGGGCAGGCGTCCGCTCCGCGTGCCCCGATTCGCACACGGAGGAGGGAGCGGCCGGCCCCTGCAGGCGCAGTCTCAAGTTTCTATTTTGTCGCCGGACACCCACAGCGCCCCGCGGGACAAACCAAAAACGGACCGGCGCGTGGTCCCACGCCGGTGAATTTGTTTTATTATATCACGGAGAATGCCTTTTGTACACAAAAATGCGAAAAATATTTTAGGAATTTTGCACAGAAAGCAGGGGGATTTTGTCCCCTCGCCGCCGGGACCGGCTCTTTTTTGCCCTCGGGCCGGGCGGGGCCGCCGCCGACGGAGACGGGTTCTTCTGTCGGTGCCCGACGGGCGCTGTCTGGTGTTTAGCCTCCGGCGGCCTACTTTTCTCGCGGAAGAAAAGTAGGCAAAAGTCCGCTTAGAACCAAGGTTCTAAGAACTCCTTTCGTTACCAAAATCAGGTCATCAGGGAGGCTTTTGGTGGTTGGCTTTGTTCGGGTGACGCCTGTTTGGGTCGTCTTCTGCGTCTGCGCCGCGCTTCGGCGCGCTCATGCGGTGGGCTGACGGTGGCTGGTTCGTCTAAAGCCTTCCCCCGCTGGGGGAAGGTGCCTCCGAAGGAGGCGGATGAGGGACCGCGTGGTGCAGGGT
>CALXDB010000098.1 GCA_944386955.1 uncultured Oscillospiraceae bacterium | reverse complement strand
GTGCAGAAGTGGTAGTGGAGACTGAGGGTGTCACCTGCCACTCCTCCAACCCGGAGAAGGGAATCAACGCCGTCTATCACATGTGCGCGGTGATCGACGAGATCCGGAAGATCGAGCCCAGCACCCATCCCATGCTGGGCAAGGGCATTCTGGAGCTGACGGACATCGTCTCCTCCCCCTACCCCGGGGCCTCTGTGGTGCCCGGTCTGTGCCGGGCCACCTTCGACCGCCGCACCCTGGTGGGCGAGACGGAGGAATCCGTACTGGCCCCCGTCCAGGCGGCCATCGACCGGGTGAAGGAGCGCATCCCCGAGCTGAAGGCCCGGGTCTATCTGGCGGAGGGCAGCGAGAAATGCTGGACCGGCGACACCATCGCCGCCAAGCGGTTCTTCCCCGCCTGGGCTTTGAAGGAGGACGATGAGCTGGTGGTGAAGGCGCTGGCAGGCCTCAAGGAGGCGGGCATCGACGCGCCCCTCTCCCACTTCGCCTTCTGCACCAACGGCAGCTCCTTCTGCGGCGAGGCCGGAATCCCCACGGTGGGCTTCGGTCCCTCCCTGGAGAGCCTTGCCCATGTTGTGGACGAGTACATCGAGATCGACCAGCTCACCCGGGCCTGCAAGGGCTTTGAGGGCATCTTGAGCCATCTGTGCCGCTGATCCCTCCCTTTTGAGCGAATTTCCCATTGAGAAGTGTGGTATTGTTGATCTACCTGTGTGAAAGGAGCATCGTATGGAACAATTCTTGACATCCTTTGCGAATATCCTGTGGGGCGCGCCGGTACTGATTCTTCTGGCCGCCGTAGGTATCTTGTTCGGCATCCGTACCCGTTTCTTCCAGCTGCGTAAATTCGGTCATATTATGAAAAACACCGCCGGCGAGATGTTCAAAAAGGGCGGCGGTGCCACCGGCCAGCACGGCACCCTGACCCCCCTCCAGGCGGTCTCCTCCGCTCTGGCCGGCTGCGTGGGCACCGCCAACATCTCCGGCGTAGCCACCGCCATGGTGGTGGGCGGCCCCGGCGCTGTGTTCTGGATGTGGGTCATCGCCATCTTCGGCATGCTCACCAAGTGCGTGGAGGTCACCCTGGCCCAGTACTACCGCGTCAAGGGTGAGGACGGCGTCTACTACGGCGGCCCCATGTACTACATTGAGCGCGGTATGGGCAAGGCCTGGAAGCCCCTGGCCCTCTTCTTCGCCTTCACCATCATCATCGGCGGTCTGGGCACCGCTGCCTTCGCCCAGCCCTTCGCCATGAGCAACGCCATTCAGAACGCCTTTGGTGTGCCTCTGTGGGTCACCACTGTGGTGGCTGTGGCCATCTGCGGCCTGGTGCTCATCGGCGGTGTCAAGGGCATCGGCAAGTTCTGTGAAAAGATCACCCCCACCATGTGCGTGATCTATGTAGTCACCGCTCTGGGCGTGATCCTGGTGAACTTCCAGAACATCCCCGAAGCTTTCGGTGTCATCTTCAAGTACGCCTTCACCCCCATGGCCGCTGTGGGCGGTCTGTCCGGCTCCACTCTGGCTCTGGCTCTGCGGCAGGGCGCCGCCCGGGGCACCTTCTCCAACGAGGCCGGCTGCGGCTCCTCCCCCATCACCCACGCCACCGCCATCACCGAGCACCCCTTCAAGGAAGGCCTCTACGGCTCCTTCGAGGTGTTCATCGACACCATCGTGGTCTGCTCCATGACCTCTCTGGCCATCCTCTGCAGCGGCACCGAGATCTGGCAGTCCGGCACCAAGGACGTGGCCCTGTCCCAGATGGCCTTCTCTTCTGTGTACGGCAACATCGGTCCCATTATCATCGCCATCTGCCTCAGCCTCTTCGCCTTCTCCACCATGGTGGGCTGGGAGATCAACTATGAGTCCGCCTTCTTCTACATCTTCCCCAAGGGGGAGAGCTCCAAGATCGCCAAGTTCCTGATCCGTGTGGTGTGGCTGGTGCCCAGCTTCATCGCTTTGGGCAAGACCCCTGATCTGGTGTGGACGGTGGTGGACATCGCCTCCGGCCTCTGGTGCATCCCCAACGCCATCGCCATGCTGGCCCTCTCCGGCGTATTCATGAAGATCTACCGGGATTACAACGAGAAGTACATCCTGAAGACCCGCAGCAAGGACGAGGTACTGGAAGTGATTGAAAAGAAATAACTCTCTCCTCTCCATAAACAGAGAAGCCCCGGCGCTTTGGCGTCGGGGTTTTTCTGTTGAAAAATTTTCAGAAACCTGCAACAATGTGGGTATCTCAGGCGTGTAATAGGTGAAAGGGGGCGATACCATGGACCACTCCAACCGGTTGGAAACGCTTGTGACGCAATACGAAAACACCCTGCTGCGGGCCGCCCTTGCCATTCTGGGAGACGTTTCAGAGGCGGAGGACGCGGTGCAGGACGCCTTTGTACGATATCTGGAAAAAAAGCCCGCCTTCCGGGATGCGGATCACCAGCGCGCCTGGCTTCTGAAGGTTTTGGCCAACGGCTGCAAAAGCCGTCTGCGGACCAGAAAGCGGCGGGGGACCGTGGAGCTTCTGGACTGCTATCCGGCTCCGGATGAACGCAGCAAAGAGGTGCTGGTGGCTGTGATGGCCCTTCCTGCAAAAGAGCGGGCCGCTGTCCATCTCTTCTATTATGAGGGGTACAGCACCGACGAGATCGCCGCCATCCTGGGCCAGCGGCCCGGCACGGTACGCAGCCACCTGAGCCGGGCCAGGCAGACCCTCCGGGAGCGGCTGAAAGGAGAGGACTTATGAAACAGGCATATCAGACATACATGGACTCGGTGGAGGTCTCCCCTGCCCTCCATCAGAAATTACTGGGACTGTCCGCCCCCCGCCGGGAGATCCGCTGGCGGCGGTACGGCTCCCTGGCGGCAGCTCTGGTAGTACTTATCGGAACGGCCGCCTTCGTCCTTGGCCGCCTGGGAGCAAACCGTGACCTCTTCACGCCCCATCACGGGAGTTCCATCGGCGGCTATGAGGTGCTGGAGGGAGATGCCTCCACCTATGTGGAGCTGCCCTACATTGCCTACGGAACCGACTCAACGGGATCCTCCCTGGTGGATTATGCGCTGCTTGCCCCGGAGGGCAGCGTCGAGCGAGAGCTGACCGAGGCGGACATCCTCACCCTTGTGGGAGGAGAGACGGCCCTGGAGGCCCACTTGGACTGGGAAGGCCTCACCTGGAGCGGCCAGGGGATCTTCCTCTCTGACGGTTCCCTGTGGCACCTGTACCTATGGGGCGAAGGATCGGATCTGGCAGTCTCCTTAGATTTGCTGGCCGGGGATGAGATCCCTCCCGACTGCGTCATCACAGAGGCGGACACGGTCACCGATGTGATGGGCGTATCTGTGAAGGGCTATGTCAGCGGGATCTATGGCAAAGACGATGAGGAGACCGGTGAGACTGTGGTGTGGCTGCCGGAGAGCCGGACCGTGGAGTTCGCGGCCAATGGCGCCGGATACCGTTTCCAGGTCTACGGCAGCGAGGGAGAAAGCCAGCGGGTGGAGATGCTGGTATCCCGGTTCGTCCGGCTGGCCATCGCCGATGGCCTGAACCTCACCATGACGCCAGCGGAGCAGTGACTGCGCCGAAATATCTGTAAAGCAAAACGCCTGAACAGTCGTTCAGGCGTTTTGCTTTTGCGTTTTTCTTCTTCACAGGGAGAGAAGCCTTTTCTTTTCAGAGCTCCCTCTATCCAAAGACCAGCTCGTCGCACGTCTCGGCGTTGAGGAGACTGTTCAGGGTAGTGTACTTTGTTCCGACAAAATAGCAGGCGTCTTTATTGCCCAGCCCAATCTTATGGGGCAGCTCGATAGGGTCGCCATCAAAATAGCACACCTTGGCTTTCTTCTCCTCGTCATACCGGAATTCCTTGATCTTGGCGTAGTGGGTGATGGCGGAGACCGGCTGTCCCCGGTAGATGGCGATATAGGTGAGATGCTGCTCCCTCGTGTCACTGATGCGGCAGGGATACCAGCATGCTTCCCCCGCCTCCCCCAGGAACACATCCTCAAATCCCCGTCCCGTGGAGGAAAGGATCACCGTGTTATATCGCTCCGAACGCATCTCCTCCAGGAGCTTCTCCACGTCGATCCCCTTCTCTTCCAGAAGATATTCCTCGGAATCGGCCAGGAATTTGTCGATCGCCTCCTCAATGAGCGTGTTGCGGGCAAAGCTCCTGGAATCGCTGATGGAGGAAAACAGCCGGGTGATGAGATCGATGCGTTCTATTTTCGCATCATCCAGATAGAGCGCGATCTGTTTCTTGGACGTCTTGCTGTTCTTCAGCAGCTGGTCAAAATAGCCGGTGTTGGTTTCTTTGCTCATGATAGCGCCTCCTTTTTCCGCCGCCTGTTCTACATAGGTTTGCATCTACATGCTATCACTTGCAATATCTATTATCAACTGCTTTTAATATTTAATTTAATATTAATTTTGCTATTACTGTTTTGACTGTCCTCTTGTCACCGGGAGGGACAAAAAAGAGCGCCCGCTCCAACGCATTGGAGCGGGCGGTGCAGTCGGGACCGTCAGTTGAGGGTGAGATCCCCCTCCTTGATCCAGCCGATCTTCCGGAAGAACAGCCCGAAGAGCCAGGTCAAAAGGGCGGGCAGGATGAAGCAGATCAGCACCATCCCCGTCCAGTCGAAGGCGGTGATGGCCTCCTTCACCCCCATAGCCACGTCGTTGACCCACCCGGTATACACGCCGATGGGGCCCACCATGCCGCAGGTGCCCATGCCGGAAGCCACTCCGGAGGCCGGGTCGTTCATCTCCAGATGGAACACACAGGTGGCCAGCGGCCCCGTCACCGCGGAGGTCAGGATCGCCGGCAGCCAGATCCGGGGATTCTTCACGATGTTCCCCATTTGGAGCATGGAGGTGCCGAGGCCCTGGCTCACAAGCCCTCCCCACCGGTTCTCCCGGAAGGACAGCACCGCAAAGCCCACCATGTTGGCGCAGCACCCTGCCACCGCCGCCCCGCCGGCAAGACCGGTAAGGCCGATGGCCGCGCAGATGGCCGCCGAGGAGATAGGCAGCGTCAGAGCCACGCCGATGACCACCGACACCAGAATCCCCATCCAGAAGGGCTGGAGCACCGTGGCCCACTTCACGAAATCTCCCACCGCCGAGGCCGCCGTGCCGATGGCGGGCGCCCACCAGGCGGAGAGTCCCACGCCCGCCAGGATCGTCACCAAGGGCGTCACCAGGATGTCCACCTTGGTCTCCTTGGAGACCGCCTTCCCCAGCTCCGCAGCGATCACCGCGATGAACAGCACTGCCAGAGGCCCGCCGGCCCCCGGCTTCCCCGCCAGGGTGGTGCTGCCCAGGGCATTGGCGGCATAGCCCACTGTGGCCAGGGAAAACAGCACCAGCGGGGGCGCCTGAAGGGCGTAGCCGATGGCCACCGCCATGGCCGCCCCGCTCATGGCCGAGGCGTAGCCCCCCACCGTCACCAGAGCCTCCAGCCCCAGCTGGTCCCCCAGGGTGTCCAGAATGGTGCCGATGAGCAGCGAGCAGAACAGGCCCTGGGCCATGGCCCCCAGGGCGTCGATGCCGTATCGCTTGGCGGAGATCACGATATTCTTGCGGCGCAGAAAGGCCCGGAAGCCCCCTTGTGCAGATGCGTTCGACATGTCAGGTACCTCTCATACAAATCGTTCGGACAGGTGTCAAGACACCTGTCCGAACCATTGTACACCAGATTTTGGGAATGTCAATCCCCGTTTTCCCCTTTTTCCGCCTCCCATTGGGCGGTTTTTTTCTTGAGCACCAGGGCCAACACGATCCCACCCACGATCATCGCCACACCGACCAGCATGATGAGGACGCCGATGGTCTGCGCCAGGCCCGTCACGGCGGAAAATCCGTCGGAGGCCCCGGCGGTCCAGGTGACTCCGTCCACGGACACCATGGTGCCCGATGGGAAGTCAAAGCCCCCCATACCCCAGGGGTCATTCATCACAGCGCTGGCCGTCCGCCCCATCTGCCCGGCGATCACGGTGAAGAGCAGGCCCACGATAAAGGGGCCCAGACCGTAGAGGGACAGGACGTACCCCGCCATGTAGCCCTTCCGGCGGATGAGGCCCCCCAGGCGCTTGCCGTACCGGCGCAGCTCCTCCTCGGGATAGGCGTTCCCCTCCGGCCGCCGGGTCTGCCGCTCCTCTTCTCTCGGGATGTGATAGCGGAGAGGGTCTTCCACCTGCTCCTCCTCCGGAGGCTCCGGGCTGAGGAGCTGGTCGGTGGTGACGGAGAAGGCCCGGGCAAGGCTCAAAAGCTTCTCCACCTCCGGGGTGGACTCCCCCAGCTCCCACTTGCTCACCGCCTGGCGGCTCACCCCCACCCGCTCCGCCAGCTCCTCCTGGCTCATTCTGTTTTTCTTCCGATAATAGTAAATCTTTTCCCCCAATGTCATGGGAAAACGCCTCCTTTCGTCTGGTTTTGTTCTATCTGCATCCTACCAGACGGAGGCGGTTGCGGACCACCATCCGGGGCTAGAACTTTCCGCAACCGGCGGTTGCGGCAGGTTTTTCCGGGGCTCAGGGGGCCAGTAGGATGCCCAGCTGCCGCAGGGCCTCCCGCACCCGCTCCAGAGCGGCCTCGTCGGGGCATAGGAGGGTGTGGAGATGGATACCCTCCGTGAGCCGGGACAGGGGCGACACCCCCCGGGACCGCTCCACGAACTGGTCCACGTCGTAGCGGCTGCGTAGCTGGAGGCTGCCGGTGAGCTGGCCGTACACCGGGTGCTCCACGATCACATCCAGGACCGTGCAGCCGTTGTCCACCATGGCGTACAGCTCTGCCGCCATCTCCCCGGCGGTGTGGCGGCAGGCCACCTGCCGCCGCAGGCCCGTCTCCCCCTCCTGGAGCACATAGCCCCGGGGGGTGGCGGCGATCTCCGCCCCGGCAGACCGGAGCAGGGCCACATCCCCCACAATGATCTGGCGGCTCACCCCCAGTTTCCTGGCCAGCGCCGAGGCGCTCACAGGCTGGCCGCTCTGCCGCAGCTCCCCCAAAAGGGCGTCCCGCCGCGCCTTCCCATCCATGGCAAACGCCCCCTCCTTTCCTTGTGCAGATGGTTTTATCTATTGTACCACAGCCACCGGGAACTGGCAAGAATCTGGTGAATTGACGAAAAATTCCAAAGATTTATTCCTTGCATTTGCTATAGCCCCATAGTATAATAAAAGTACCAAAGAACAGATGGAGGTGAGTCCCATGGGCCAGGAATTTGAGGAGATGACAGAAGATATTCTTTGCCACCCGCAGTTCCAGGCGCTGCGGGGGCACTGTCATCACGGAGGAGAAAATTCTCTGTTCAACCATTTGCTGGATTCCGCCAAAGAGGCCTACCGGCTGGCCGGCTTCTTCGGTCTCAGTGACGAGCGGGTGCGGGCCGTAACTCGGGCCGCCATGCTCCACGATTTTTTTGGGTACGACTGGCGGGATGAATCCCACAAGCAGATGGTCCAGCAGTACACCGGCTGGAAACGGGTTACCCACATGCATGCCTTTCTCCACGGCGCCGTGGCGGCGGAGCGGGCATCTCGTTACTTCGCATTGGATTATCGCCAGTATGCCGCCATCAAGACGCACATGTTCCCGCTGGCTCCCATGCCCCGCAGCAGCGAGGCGTGGATCGTGACGCTGGCCGACAAGATCGTGGCCGCCCGTGAGGTGACCGCCACCGTCGGCTGGCAGCTGCGCAGATGGATCCAGCGTGACTGGGCCTCTACAGCCTGCTGAGGAACGGTGGAGCGACTGATCTTCCAGACCGGAGCCGTATCGCGGCCCCTGTGATCTCCGGAAAAGGTCCCTGCTGGGGGGAGATTCTTTCCCCGCCTGGAGCGTCGGCCCCCTGCCCTCTCCCCCGCGCCGGGCAGGACATACGGTTGTTCCCAGGAGGCGATACGCCGGATGTTGGCCTCCGGCCAAACGATCCGCCGGTTTTCCATAGCACCCATCCATTGATCCAGTAAGTACGACCAGGCATGAATCCATTCTACGCATTACTCGGAAACCCTTTTTTCCAAATCCGATGCAGATCCCCCTTAGGATCCAATCAAACTCCTACGTTTTGATATTTCTTTTGTCCTTTTTTCCATTTTTCAATTCTCAACTTTATCCAATTCTACCATCCCGACCGGGGAGTCGTGTCCGGCTCCCCGGTCATTTTTGCCTTTTGCCTGCAGAAAAGGGCCTGGTCCTTGACGGGAACAGGCCCTTTTTCTGTAAAGTAAAATTCCTTTTCAACCTATTTCTCCAGGCGGCTCAGGGCAGCAGCAGGAGCTTTCGAAAGAAGACCACCCCCCGGGGCAGCACCGCCTCGTCGTCAAAGTCGAAGTCGGCGGCGTGGAGGGCGGGTGCGTCCCCCACCCCAAGAAAGCAGAACATCCCCGGTACCCGGTCCTGGTAGAAGGAGAAGTCCTCCGCCGTCATATCGGGGTGCTCCAGCAGTCCCGGGGCCTCCTCCCCCAGGGCGCGGCACACCGTTTCCACCAGCTCAGGGTCGTTCATCACCGGCAGATACCCCTCGCTGAACTCCACCCGGGCCTTGCAGCCGTACTCCCCCTCCAGGTCCGCCATGATCTCCCGGCAGCGGCGGACGATGCGGCGGAAGGTATCCATGGAGAACACCCGGACGGTGCCCTGGAGCTCCGTATGGCTGCTGACAGCGTTGCGGACGGTGCCGCTGACCATCTTTCCGAACTTCACCAGACCCGGCTCCCCGGCAGGCAGCTCCGCCGCCTCCAACTCCCGGATGCGCCGCAGAGCCTCGCAGCCGATCCACAGGGCGTCGACGCCCTGCTCACTGCGGGTGATGTGGGCGCTTTTCCCCTCGATGATCACATTGATCTCGCTGTTTTTGGCCATCATGGCCCCGGGGCGGGTCCAGACGGTGCCCTCCGGCAGCCCCGGCCACAGGTGGAAGCCGAAGATCCGGTCCACATGGCACCGCTCCAAAAGCCCCGTCTCGCAGATGCCCTTGGCGCCCCCCTGGGTCTCCTCGGCGGGCTGGAAGATGAGCAGCACGTTCCGGGGAAGGTCTCTCAGGCCCGCCGCCAGCTCCCCCAACGCCAGCACCATGGCGGTGTGGCCGTCGTGGCCGCAGGCGTGCATTTTGCCCGGGTGGCAGGAGCGGTAGGGGGCCTCTCCCGCCTCCTCCACCGGCAGGGCATCCAGGTCCGCCCGGAAGGCCACGGTGTGCTCCCGCCCCCGGTCGAACCAGGCGCAGAGGGAACCGGTGACAGGAGAAAATACTTCACAGCCCAGCGGTTCCAGGATGTTTTTCACATAGGCCAGGGTCTCCGGCAGGTCCCGGTCCAGCTCGGGGATCCGGTGGAGCGCCCGGCGGTGGGCGACGACGGATGGGGTCATGGG
>CALXDB010000097.1 GCA_944386955.1 uncultured Oscillospiraceae bacterium | reverse complement strand
ACCAGCTGGTGACTATCGACGGTGCCGCCCCCTCCACCGAGGACGAGGAGGGCAACGAGGTGGAGCCCACTGAGGAGGAGAGCGCCGCCGCCTGGGAGGACGCTCAGAAAACTGCCCAGCTGATTCTGGATGCCTACGACTCCGGCGAGACCCTGGAGACCGCCGCAGAGGACTTTGACACCGCTACCTACTCCTCCTCCGATGCCGCTACCAGCTCTTCCACTGCCAAGTATGTCCAGTGGTGCTTCGAGGAGGGCCGCCAGGTGGGCGACGAGGCCGTGCTGGAGGATGAGGACAGCAGCAAGGTCTATGTGGTGACCCTGGTGGACCGCTACCGCGTGGAAACCAAGACCGTCAACATCCGCCACATCCTGGTCACTGACGCCAACGTGGAGACCGACGGCGAGACCGAGGTCACCGACGAAGAGATCAAGGCCAAGGCCGAGGAGATCCTGGCCATGTGGGACGGCACCGAGGAGGGCTTCGCTCAGCTGGCCATGGAGTACAGTCAGGACGGCAGCGCCAGCTCCGGCGGCATCTATGAGGATGTGTCTATGGGCGACATGGTGGATACCTTCAACGACTGGATCTTCGACGACGCCCGCCAGAGCGGCGACACCGGCATCGTGAAGACCGACTACGGCTACCACATCATCTACTTCATCAGCGACGGCCCTGCCAGCTGGAAGGTGGCCGTGGAGAACACCCTGAAGAACGAGGCCCTCACCACCTGGGAGGAGGCCCTGCTGGAGCCCTATGAGGCGGTCACTGACGAGAAGGGTATGAGCTACGTCACCCGCTGACCCCGTATTTCTACCGTATCCCAAGCCGGTCCCGCAAATGCGGGACCGGCCCTTTTTAGGAGGTTTGCCGTGAACGAACGATTTTTGCGCAGCGAGATGCTGCTGGGGGAGGCCGCCATGGAGCGTCTTGCCCAAAGCCATGTGTGCGTGGTGGGCCTGGGGGGCGTGGGCGGCTTTGCCGTGGAGGCCCTGGCCCGGTCCGGCGTAGGGGAGCTGACCCTGGTGGACCAGGACGTCTACGCCCTCAGCAACCTGAACCGCCAGATCGGGGCCCTCCAGTCCACCCTGGGGCAGAGCAAAGCGGAGGTGCTGGCCGCCCGGGTGCGGGATATCCACCCCGGCTGCACCGTCCACCCCGTGACGGGCACTTACTGCGCCCAGGACCGGGAGCGGTTTTTCGGCCCCTACGACTATCTGGTGGACGCCATCGATCTGGTGTCCTGCAAGGTGGACCTCATCTGCACCGCCCTGGAGCGGGGTATTCCGGTGATCTCCGCCCTTGGCACCGGCAACAAGCTGGACGCCTCCCGGCTGGAGGTGACGGACCTCAGCAAGACCAAGGGCTGCCCCCTGGCCCGGGTGATGCGCCGGGAGCTGGGCCGCCGGAACATCAGGCATCTGAAGGTGGTCTACAGCAGCGAGGAGCCCTGCCCCTGCGACCAGCCGGAGACGCCGCCCCCCGGGCGGCGGAGCGTGCCGGGCAGCCTCATCTGGGTGCCCGGGGCGGCGGGCCTGATGCTGGGGGGCGCCGTGGTCATGGATCTTATCAAGGAGGAAAGAGAACAATGATGCTGCTTGGGACTATCGTGAATGTGATCGGCGTGCTGGCGGGGGGAGGCGCGGGGCTGCTGCTCCACCGCCTGCTCCACAAGGGGATCCCGGAGCGCTTCAGCGACCGGATCATGAAGGGCATCGGCCTGTGCACCGTCTACATCGCCGCCTCCTCCCTGCTGGAGGGCAGCAAGACCCTGGTGACCATCCTCTCCATGGTCCTGGGGGCCATCGTGGGGGAGCTCATCGACCTGGATGGGAAGATCCAGAAGCTCAGCCGGGCGGTGGAGAAGCGGTTTTCCGGCGGCGGCTCCGGGGACAGCTTCTCCCGTGGCCTCCTCTCCGCCACGCTCCTCTTCTGCGTGGGCACCATGGCCATTCAGGGCTCCCTGGACTCCGGCCTCACCGGAGATCACAGCATTCTCCTCTCCAAGTCCATGATGGACACCATCGCCGCCTTGATCTTCGCCTCCTCCCTTGGGATGGGCGTACTGTTTTCCACGGTGCCCCTCTTCCTCTACCAGGGCGGCATCACCCTGCTGGCGGTAGCTGCCCGGCCCTACCTCACCGCCGAGGTCATCGCAGAAATGAATACGGTGGGGTCCCTCCTGCTGCTGGGGCTGAGCCTGGACCTTCTGGACATCAAGCACCTGAAGCTGATGAACTACATCCCCGCCATGTTCTTCCCCATCCTGCTGACCCGGTTCTTTTAAGCCTCCCTTCTTGAAAGGGCATAAAAAAAGATCCTCCCGCCTTCCGTCGTCCGTATCCGGTACGGTGGAAAGCGGGAAGATCTTTTCTTTTCTGGTATGGGTCCGCGTCCCTCATGCCGCCGCCAGCTGGCGGCGGAACAGGGCGCGGAAGATGAAACGGGTCAGCGGCCCGCAGTAGAGCAGCTGCCAGAGCAGCGCCATAGGCAGGTTGCACCCGAAGGTATGGACCCAGACGCCGAAGCTGGGCTCCTTGAAGAGCAGGGTGGCGATGAGGCTCATGGTGGGGCACATGATGCACACGATCATGGTGGAGATGGCGTAGGTGATGAACTGGGGCCGGTCGGTGGGGCGCATGAACATGAAGGCCAGGCGGGTGGCCAGCTTCTCCACCACGAAGAATTCCAGCACGAAAGCAATGGGGGCCATGATGGGCAGCTCATGAAGGGCCAGCAGGAAGGTCTCGTTGGTCACGCCGCCGGTGTTCAGCGCAACGTTATAGACGATCATGCCATAGACCATGATCACGGCCATCAGGATGGTGAAAACCACATTCTGCAGCTTGGTTTTGGGCATAGGACGATACTCCTCTTTCTGTAGATTTGCCGCAAAAAAAGAAAGCGGCGAAACTCCCGTCTCGCTACTTTCCATTCACTGCGACTTTCTGTTCAGGGGCTATTGTATCAGGTTTTTCCGCCCTTCGTAAGAATTTTTTCCAAAACATCTCCCACAAAAATTCCCCCTCTTCTCCGCCGGTTTTTGGTGGAAGCCTCCACCGGGAGGCCTCGGAGACCCAAATTTGCCGTCCGCTGCGGGAAATGGGAGGAAATGGGCAATTTTCCGGGAGTGGACAAGGAAAAAAGGTGTGTTATAATGACTGCTGCCCGCGCCGTGGAGGACGTCTCCTCCGGAGCGGGCAAAACTTTGTGAAACTATAGGAACAGAGGAGGAGTGGTATGGATTCCATCCGTATCCCCGCGAAAGACGAGGCCATCTCCCAGGGGCTGGCCTTCCTCTCCCAGTCACTGCGGCAGCACCGCGTCGGCGCCAAGGAGGCAAACCGCGCCATGCTCATGGCCGAGGAGGCCATGGTGAAGCTCCACCAGCACGCCGCCCCTGACAGCCAGACCCAGCTGGCCGTCATCAACCGGATGGGCAGCCTGTCTATCCGCGTCACTGTGCCGGGGGAGCGGTTCGAGTTTGACGAAACCATGGATTTCGGCCTGGACCTGGAGCTGGACGAGGAGGACGGCCAGACGGAGGCCGCCATCCGCAACCTGCTGCTCCACGCCTTCCGGGACAAGATCCGCTACAAGCATCGGGGCCGACTGAACACCGTGGCCATCACCGTGAAGGAGTCAGAGAAGCGGCTGCTGTACTGGACCGTGTCCGCCTTGCTCCTGTCCATCGTGGCCGGGCTGGTGCTGAAGGCCGTGCTGCCCGCTGGCGGCGTGGAGGCCCTGGACAGCTATGTCCTCGATCCCATCAAGACCATGTTCCTCAACGCCCTGAAGATGGTGGTGGCCCCGGTAGTGTTCTTTTCCATCCTCAGCTGCGTCTCCCAGTTCAGCAACCTCTCCGACTTTGGGAAGACCGGCGGCAAGGTGATGGGCTTCTACATGTTCACCACCGTGGTCGCCATCGCCGTGGGGGCGGGGGCCTTCCTGCTGCTGCGGCCCGGCAGCGGCGGCGCCCAGATCGCCCTCCAGGGCGCCCAGGCGGTGGCCGGAGCCGAGGAGGTCAATATCTCCATCCTGGACACCATCGTCAACATCGTTCCCTCCAACATCGTCCAGCCCTTCCTGGATGCGGACATGCTCCAGATCATCTTCATCGCCATCCTCTGCGGCGTGGCCGTGGGCATGATCGGGGACTACTCCCGGCCCTTGAAGGACTTCTTTGAGGGCTGCAACACCCTCTTTCTGAAGGTGACCATCATTATTGTGGGATTCATCCCCGTGGCGGTGTTCTGCTCCATCTGCTCCCCGGTGATGCTCACCGGCGGTGACACCCTGGTGTCCCTGCTCTACTTCATGGCCGCCGTTCTGGTTGGCATGGCAGCCATGATGGCGGTGTACTGCCTCCTCATCCTGGTAGTGGGACACCTCAATCCCCTGACTTTCCTGCGCAAATATGCTCCAGGTATCCTTACCAGCTTCAGCCTGGGCTCCTCCAACGCGGCCATGCCCTACAACATGCAGCTGTGCCGCAGCGCCCTGGGCATCTCCCCCAAGGTCTACTCCTTCTCCATCCCCCTGGGCGCCACCGTCAACATGGACGGCAGCTGCGTCTATCTGGTGGTGGGCTCCCTGTTTTTGGCCCAGCTCTACGGAGTGTCTCTCTCCGGGGCAGACCTGGCTGCCCTGTTCTTCTCTGTGTTCGTCCTCTCTGTGGGGGCGCCGGGAATCCCCGGCGCCGGGCTGGTATGCCTGTCGGTGCTGCTGGTGCAGATCGGCGTGCCGGTAGAGGCCGCCGGGCTGATGATGGGCATCGACTCTATTGTGGGTATGTTCCGCACCGCCTCCAACACCACCGGCGATGTAGCCATCTCCCTGGTGGTTGCCCGCCTGGAGAATCTGGTGGACCTGGAGGTCTACAACGGAAAGCGCGGCGACTAAGCCTCCTATTGCAAAGACCGCCCCTGCTCCGCCCCGCCGGGAACTTCCGGCAGGCGGAACAGGGGCGGTTTTTATGCGGCAAGCAAAATGCCTTTACAGGAAGAATCCGGCAAAATACCAGGCCATTTCCTTTTATTTTTCTATGCTTACAAGGGAAATTACTTTACAGTAGATCAGGCGTTCTCTCACCGCCCGCCGAGGGCCGGAGGGTGCGGATGGCAGTCAGGTCGTAGGTCCGCAGGAAGGGTCGGACCGTCCCGGCGGCCTGGAGGCAGTGGAGCAAAATCGCCCCGCAGGCCCGGCTGTCGCTGCCGGCGTGGTGGTGGGTGAGATCCAGGCCGAGACAGCGGCTCAGGGTGTCCAGCTTGTGGTCAGGCACCTGGGGCAGCAGGCGGCGGCTCATCTGACAGGTGCAGACATAGGGGACCGTCTCCCGCCAGGAGATGCCGTAGTCCCGCAGGCACCTGGCCAGCACCGACAGGTCGAAGGGGGCGTTGTGGGCCGTCAGGATCCCGCTGCTGAGAAGGGGCTCCAGCCGCCGCCACAGCGCCGGGAAAGAGGGTTTCCCCGCAACCATCGCCGGGGTGATGCCGGTGAGGGCCACGTTGAACCGGTCGAAGTGGGTCTGGGGGTCCACTAAGGTGTAGTAGGACTTCTGCAGGGCCCCCTCCTCCACCACTGTCACGCCGATGGCGCTGATGCGGTCGCTGTGGGCGTTGGGGGTCTCCACGTCGAAGGCAATGAACCGCCCCCGGATGCTCTCCGTCACCGGTCCGTCCCTCCCTCCAGCCCCACCGCCCACAGGGGGATGGCCTGGATCACCGGCTCCTCGTAGGGATGGGCCCGCCGCACGGCGGCCACCGTCTCCTCCAGCCGGTCCAGCCGGCAGGTCACCTCCACCTTCAGCTCCCGCTGGGTGCAGAGGGCCCCCTCCTCCCCCAGATAGGGCCGGGTCCCCGGAAGGGGCCGCCAGCAGCTGGTGACGAAGCTGTAGGAGAGGCAGTGGTCATATCGGCCGATGTGGCCTGCGTCCACCGACCACAACGCCTCCCGCACCATTTCCAGATGGCTCTCTGGCAGAAAGATCTCCAGCTTACAGTATCTCTCCATGGATAACCGCCTCCTTTTACATGTTTTTGCTATTGTACCATAACGAATCCCATCTTGGAAGAGGAGTAATTATCTGCCGCAGGTACAAAAAATCATGGGCAGCCGTTGCTTTTTTGGGGTAGATGGGGTACACTAAATTTATAATATAACAGATGTTATTTTTGGAGGACACATGGCGGCAAAAAAACGAATTACAAAGGATGCCATCTTTGCGGGAGCCGTCCAGGTCATACGGGATCGGGGACCGAACGCTCTGTCGGTGCGGAATATCGCCGGAGCGCTGGGCTGCTCCACTCAGCCCCTCTACTCGGAATTTCGGAATTTGGAGCAGCTCCAGGAGGAATTGCTTGTCTATATTCGGGAAAAGTATCTTGCCGTGCAGTGCAGCAGCTACAAGGACTTCGCCCGTTTCTTTCTTCGCTTTGCCGAGGAGGAGCCAGCCCTATTCCGATACTTCTACCTTCGCCGTCGTCCTCCGGAGGAGCGGCTGCTGGATGATGCCAACGGCGATCTCACTGTAGAACTGTTGTCCCGGAACCTGGAGATGCCGTCCGAGGAGACCTGGGAGATGCACCGTCGGATGCAGTATTACTGCTACGGCATAGGGGTGATGATTGCTACCGGCTACCGGACCATGGACCATCAGGAGATAGAGGAGGAGCTGACGGCATTTTACTCTATTTTGCTGCGCCATTACAAGCATATCACCAGCGAGGAACGGCTCCAATACTGGCTGGACCGCTCCAGAAATCTGATATAGGAAAGGAAGGCAGTTATGGTACAACACACCGCGAAAGCCTATGACGTGGTGGTCATCGGCGCCGGTAACGGCGGCCTCACCGCCGCTATCCGGGTACTCCAGGGAGGTTACTCCTGTCTGCTTCTGGAAAAACACAATCTGCCCGGCGGCTTTGCCACCAGCTTCAAGCGCGGACGTTTCGAATTTGAGGCCAGTCTCCATGAACTCAACGACTTCGGCTCTCCTGAGGATCCCGGCGACATCCGCACCCTGTTCCGGGATCTGGGCGTAGAGGACAAAATCGACTGGATCCGCATTCCTGAAGCCTACCACCTCATCACCACCGACAAGAAATACAACTGCGAGATGCCCTTTGGCGTAGACGCCTTCATCAGTAAGATGGAGCAGTATGTTCCCGGTTCGCAAAAGTCCATGACCGACTTCTTCGATCTTTGCAACGAGGTCCGGGATGCCCAAACCTACTCCAACTCCGTCAATGGCAACACTGATTCAGCATATATGAAAGCCCACTTCCCCAACTTTATCAAGGCGGGCAGCTATTCGGTCAATGAGGTCCTGGAGTCCTTGAGGATGCCTCAGGCGGCCCGGGACATCCTCAACGCCTACTGGTGCTATCTGGGAGTAGACTGTGATCGCATGAGCTTCCTCCACTACGGCTCCATGGTGATCCGCTACATCACCCGGGACGCCTGGATGCCTAAGCTGCGTTCCCATGAAATCAGCCTGGCCATGGATCAGCGCATTCGAGAGCTGGGCGGCGATATCTGGTACCACTCGGAGGCGGAGAAGATTCTTACCGACGGGAAGGGCGCCATCACTGGTGTCCGTCTTGCTGACGGCACGATGATCCCCACTCGTCACGTTATCGCCAACTGCTCCCCTCACCTGGTATTCGGCAAGCTGCTGGAAGAAAAGGCCGTGACAGAGCAGATGGTCCGGGCTACCAACGCCCGCACCTTCGCCGGTCGGGGCTTCAGCCTCTTCCTGGGGCTCAACAAATCTGCGGAGGAGTTGGGTATCAAGAGCCACAACTACTTTATCTACGATACCGCAGACAGCGCAAAGCAGTATGATCTCATGCGGAAGGTGGAGACCAACCATGTCCAGGCTACCGTCTGCCTCAACAACGCCTATCCTGCTTGCTCCCCCGAGGGTACCTGCATAATGTACTTCACCACCATGTTTATGTCTGACGACTGGGGCAACGTCAGTGATACGGACTATTTCAAGGCCAAAGACCGGGTCGCCGACGACATGATTGCCGTCTTTGAACGGGAGACGGGGTGTCGGATTCGGGATGCCATTGAAGAAATTGCCGTGGCTTCCCCTACCACCTACGCCCGCTACTGCGGACACCCCCAAGGGACCATATACGGCTATGAGACGGCGGAATGGGACAGCCTTATGCCCCGAATGATGATGATGGCGGAGGACGCCAAGCTGTTTCCGGGCCTCCGGTTCGCCGGGGGCTGGGCCATGCGCTCCAGCGGCTATTCCAGCGCCTATGTATCCGGTGACCTGTCCGGTCGTCAGACGGTGGGTGATCTCAAGAGGGAGGCAAAGTGACATGAAATTCAAACGTCAGATTTTCGGTTTTATGGACATGCTCCGCTTCAAAAAGCTGGTTCCGAACCGGCGGGAAGCCTTGGCCAATGGTTCTCCAGCCCCTCTGCCCAGTTCTTACCGGGTCAATGACCTGGCCAAACGACTCCACCCTGGGGAAATGGCGGTGGAGCTCACTGGTATCCGCCCCCTGACATCCGGGATGACGGAGCTCACCTTCCGTCGCCTGGACAGCGATGCCTTCCCTTTCTTCAGGGCAGGACAGTATGTGTCCCTCCGTGGACAGGTGGGTGAGAGCCTGGTAAGCCGCCCTTACTCCATTGCTTCCAGCCCTCGGGAAGCCCTGAAGAATAAACTGGTACTGGGAGTGGAGGATGCTGGGTTCTTCTCTGGCTACCTGGGCCGGAAAACCAAGCCGGGCGACCGGTTTACCATGACTGAACCCTCCGGTGAATTCCACTATGAAAACCTCCGGGACAAAAAGCACATCGCCTGTATCGCCGGCGGCGCCGGTATCACTCCCTTCCTCTCCATGGCCAAGAGCATGGCCGAGGGAGACGAGAATTACGAGATGACTCTCTTCTATGGGGCGCGCACCGAGAACCGCATTGCGTTCAAACCAGAGTTGGACGCCTTGGCGGAGAGAGGTCTTCGGGTAGTCTATGTCCTCAGTGATGAGGAGAAAGCTGGATATGAGCACGGCTTCGTATCCGCCAAGCTCTTGGAGAAATATGTGGACATCCGGGATGTAACCTTTTTTCTCTGCGGCCCCAAAGCCATGTACAACTTTGTCCTCCAGGAACTGGCTCCCTACGCTCTCCCTTTGAAAACAGTGCGGAAGGATGCTACCTTCTGCGGCGACCTGCCTCTGGAGAATCCCCGCACCGTTCATCTCACCGCCCACATCCGGGACCAAGTCTATCACATGAATGCCCGTGAAAATGAAACTCTGCTCACTGCTCTGGAGCGAGCTGGGATCCCCGCCCCCAACAAATGTCGAGCCGGAGGCTGCGGCTACTGCCACAGCCGGTGGATCAGCGGGGAGTACCGCATCGCCGAAGGTCGGGATGGCCGTCGGGAGGCAGACCGGAAATTCGGCTGGATCCACCCCTGCGTCACCTATCCCCTTAGTGACATGGAGATTGATGTTCCCCCATCGGAGTGAAGAAATTCAACTTAAAACCGCTTACCTTTCAGTCAAAAGAGCCGGTGAGAACTCACCGGCTCTTTTACCGAACATAAACAAAAAAGCGCTCAGCCGTATGGCTGAGCGCTTTGTGTTGGCGTTACCTATCTTCCCGGTCCGTCTCCAGACAAGTATTGTCGGCAGAA
>CALXDB010000096.1 GCA_944386955.1 uncultured Oscillospiraceae bacterium | reverse complement strand
CGTGGGGGGCGGCCCCGGTCCGCAGACGGGTGAGGGGGGAGGTCGAGGGGGGACGAAGTCCCCCTTCGAAAGCCGTTAGCTGATGTCGGCTCCCACAGCCCGTTCCACGGCGCTCTGGAGGGCGGCCTGGCCGAGGCCCAACGAGCCGCTCTTGCCGGGAATGAGGATCACCGCCGGGGTGACGGCATCCTTGTAACGGTCCACATCGGCGCTGATGCGCTGGGCCAGCTGCTCGGTGACATAGATCACCGCATAGTCCTCCTTGGCCAGGCGGTGGAGGGTGTGACGGGCCTCATCGGCGTCATCGGCAAACACCACGTCCAGCCCCAGGGCCTTGAAGCCCAGTACGCTGTCCCGGTCGCCCAATACCGCGATCTTATACATAGCTCTCACGCAACCTTTCCCGGATCATCTCGCCGCTGATGCCGGCCATCCGGCCGCTCATGATGATCCGCACGGCGGTGAACTCGATCTCCTTGGCCACCAGGTAGGCAATGACCACCTCCACGCCGAAGGGGACCTGCTTGGCCGCGGCCGCCGCGGCGGTCACCGCGTCGTCGCAGGCCTTCTCAAAGGCGGTGAGGCTGCCGCCGGACACCGCCGCCGCCCCCGCTTCCGCCGCTGCGCGGAGGGAGGTGGGCCGGTAGAGTTCCTCGATGTTGCCGCTGAGGGCCGCCGCCGCGATGGAATCCGGGGACACGGTGCCGCCGGGGAAGAGGACCCGCCGCAAAAAGTCGTTGCCCTTGCCCATCCGGGCGGCCCGGACCGCGCTGCGGAGATTGGCCGCGTCGATGGTGGCCTGGACGTACTTGCGGAGGAACTGGCTGCCGGTGGCCTCCGCCGCCTGCAGCATCTCCTCAAAATAGGCCCGATCCAGAATGCTGTCGCTTCTCTGGGGGTCGCCGGTGGTGCTGAGGACCTCGGTGGCCTCCGCCAGGGCGGCGGCCATCACCGGGGGCAGCAGGTCCCCGTGGCCCTCCTCCACCGCCTCGGTGAGACGGGGCAGGTCCACCCGGCCTGCGTCCACCAGCAGGTGCTTTCCATCCACGCCCATGGCCCGGGCCTTCAGCAGAACCTTCACGTTGTGGTAGTCGTACTTCACCTTGAACACGTCCACCACCGCCTTGTCCGGCACAAACCGGTACAGCTCCCGGAACACCTTCTCCCGCTCGGCGGCGAGGGCGTCGTTGAGGGCCTTCTCGCTGGAGGGGGAGAACTCGTCGTAGCCGATCTCCAGCAGCACCTTGGCCGCGTCGGCGGCGGAGGGGGCGTCGATCATCCGGTCCATCCGGGCCGCGCTGAGGAGATTGTTCTCCTGGGCCCGCAGCCAGGTGGAAATAAACAGATACTCCGTATCTCGCAATGCTTTCTTACTCGCCAAAAGCCATCCTCCTTTCTCGATGTTGAGAGTAGTTCACTGGGACGGCTCGGTCAGCGGAAAAGGACCTTGGCCACATCGGCCGCCATCTCCTCCCGCAGCAGGCGAAGCTGGGTCTCAAAGGCACAGTTGATCTCCACATTGCCATCCCGGAGGATGAGTCCGCCGGTGATGTCCCGGGTCTCCTGGGCCAGGGTCAGCATGGCGGTGCCCTGAAGCACCGCGTTGGCCCCGGTGACCACCTTGTCGATGATCTTTCCCGCCTTGGAGCTCTTCAGCTCCTGAGGCAGGTTGGGCGCCACGCTCTTGGCCAGGATCTGGTTGGCCCGGGAGACCACCTTGGCTCCCACGGCGTCCCGGTCCCGCTGATTGAGGAGGACCTCCTCCCGGCCGGTCTGGGCCGAGCGAGCCGCGATGCGGGCCAGCAGGTCCACATACTCCTCCTCCGGCAGGGTGATAAGGCCCTTGGCCGCCTGAGCGAAGGCCTTGTCGATGCACTCCTGCTTGGCGGAGAGGGTCAGCTTCTTGGCATCCATCCGGGCGGCACTCTCCGCCCGCTCCACCAGCTGCAGGGCCGCCTTCTCCGCGTTCTCCGCGGCCTTGGCGGTCTCCTCCCGGGCCTGGGCCTCATACTGGGAGCGAATGGCCGCAGCCTTCTCCTCCGCCGCCTTCATCTGGGCGGCGATGTCGGCGTTGGCGTCCTGCTCAATCCGCGCGGTAATTTTTTCAATTCCCTTCATGTAAGCTGTTACCGCCTTTCCTTGTTGGTTTTTGTCCGCAAAGGCGGGATCAGGCGCTGATGTTGATGATCATCAGCATGGAGGCCAGCAGGGCCAGAATGGCGTAGAACTCCACGGTGATGCACAGCACCATGCCCTTGGACCAGTCGTCGGGCTTCTTGGCCAGGATGTTGATGGAGGCGGCGGCCACGCGGCCCTGGGCGATGGCGGAGAACAGGCCGCCCAGCGCCATGGGCAGACAGGCCATGAAGTAATGCAGGCCCTGCTGCACGGTGAGGTCGAAGGCGCTGCCGTCCAGCAGGCCCATGCGGAACACGGCGAAGAACCACACCACCAGGCCGTACAGGCCCTGGGTGCCGGGGATCACCTGCAGGATCATGACCTTACCAAACTTGCTGGGGTCCTCGGTGAGCAGGCCGGCGCCCGCCTCACCGGCGATGCCGGTACCCTTGGCGCTGCCCACGCCGGCCAGCGCCGCCGCCAGACCTGCGCCCAGAAGGGCCAGGGCCAGACCGCCGAAAGACTCGAAAAAGCTCATTCCCATTTCCATGATTTGTTCCTCCTATTTATTCTTTTACAACTTCAACATACTTGGTTTGGATCTTCAAAGGACGGAAGGGCTGTCCACCGTCCTTGTAGAACTTGCCGAAATACTCCAGGCACTGAAGTCTCAGATCGTGGACGTAGCAGCCCAGCAGGTTCAGCGCGAAGTTCAGGGCGTTGCCTGCCAGGGAGATGATGAAGAACACCACCACGTTGCCCGGGATGGCGCCCAGGGTGTTGAACACCTGGGCAATGACGCTGCCCGCCAGCATGAGGGCCATGAGACGGGAGTAGGAGAGGATGTCGCCGAAGTAGCCGGTGACGTGGTTATAAAGGGAGCCGAAGATCCCGGTGATGCGGCCGAAGCCCTTGCCGGTGACCACGGGACCCAGCACCACCAGGGCCAGGGCCACATAGAGGACGATGTTGGTGACGCCCAGCACCGCCAGGCCGCCGCCCAAAAACACCAGAAACCAGGTGATCTCCTCCCAGAAGGCGTCCATGAACTCGCCGTGTCTGCACTTCTCCACCACACTGATCACCATGCCGGTGACGATTTGGACAAAGCCCAGACACATGGCCCCGATGAGGATCATAAGGGTGTCGTCCAGAGGGGTGAAGAGGGCCGGCAGCGTGACGGGATTGGCCGGGTTGATGATGGTGGTGAGCTGGGTGATGAAATCGCCGAAGAAGCCGCCGGTGAGGGCGCCCATGATAAAGGTGCTGATACCGCACAGGCCCATCAGGCCGAAGAGGTGGGCCATGGTGCCCTGGGGCTTGGCCTTCCGCAGGACAAACACCGAGGCCAGCATCATGAGAAGCCCGTAGCCCATGTCCGCCATCATGATCCCGTAGAAGAGGATGAAGAAGGGAGCCATGAGGGGGTTGGGGTCCACCCCGTCGTAGGCGGGGAGGGAGTACATCTCCGTCACCATATTGAGGGGACGGGTGATGAGGTTATTTTTCAGCTGTACCGGTACCGACGGGTATTCCTCCGCAGCAGGGTCGCTGGTCTCATAGGCACAGTCGAAGCCGCTGAGGGTCTCCTCCAGGGCGGGCAGCTCCGGCACGGGCACCCAGCCCTCCAGGTAGAGGATGGCGCCGCCGGTGAGGAGCCGCTCCTTCACCGCCTCGGTGGCGATGACCTGGTTGATCCGGTCGGTGGCCACCTGAAGCTCCTTTTTTCTGGGGGCCAGAGCCTCCAGAGCCTTCAGCTCCGCCTCCCGCTGACGGCGGCAGTCCTCCTGCTCACCCTCGATGCGGCGGATGTTCTCCGACACGGTGCCGGTCATCTCCTTGAGCTGGGAGAAGGAGAAGCCGAAACGGCGCAGGGTCTCCAGAGCTGCCGTCTCTACGCTCTTGTGGACCAAAATCTCCAGGTAGTGCTGCTCCCGGTCGCTGGAGAGGCAGGTGACGGCCGACTCGGGAGCCGCCTCCTCCACCGCAGCGGTGAGCTCCGCAAGCTCCGTGGCCGCGGGGACCACGCCCAGCAGCACCGAAACGGTGCGGGTACCGGCGGTCTCCAGGGGGATGGTCTCGTTCTCCCAGGGCAGCAGGGCCAGCCGGTCCGCCTCCAGCCGGGTCTCCCGGGTGCTGAGGGCTGAGATGGTCTTGGCATGGCCGGTGATGGTCTCGCTGAGGTCCTCCGCCTGCTGCAAAGCTGCCGGGTCCAGCAGAGCCTGCTCCCCAATGGGGGCGCGGGGAGTGAAGAGACCGCCGCCCTTGGAGGGGACGTACCGGTCCAGGGTCTCTACCGCCTGCTTGAGGAGGTTCAGCCGCACTCTGGCGTCCGCCGCGACCGAGGTGTCCCGCTTCAGAAGCGCGGCCATCTCCGGGTCATTGAGGGCGTCGGTGGGCTCCCGCACCTCCAGACACCCCGCATGAAGCAGACCCGCCAGCAGCGCATCCCGGTCCTCGGCCAGGGCGATGAGACGGACCCGTTTCATTTTAACGATGGACATTACCTCTCAACCACCCTTCCTATGATGATGCCTGCCGCCTCCGCCATCCGCTCCTGGGCGTCGTTGACCAGACGCCGGCAGTCCCGGTTAGTCTCGGCCAGGATGTCCAGGCGGCGCTTGTCCGCCCGTTTCCCGGCGGCCTCCATGACCTCAGCGGTTTTCTCCGCCGCCTTGGCCCGGCTCTGCTCCACCAGGGCGCGGCCCTCCTTTTCCGCCTCTGCCAGCAGCTTCTGGGCGCTGGCCTTGGCCTCCAGGCGGGCCTGATCCATGGATTCCTCCACGCCGCGGATGGTGTTGATGCTTTCCATTGACATTGTTTCACCGCCTTCTCAACTGATTGTTACGGACGGCTCCCCGCCGGTCCGCCCGGCCGTGGCCGGGTGCCAGAAATTTCGTATTCTGATTTTTTTACTATACCATGATTTGCACAGAGTAACAAGGATATTATGCCGCTTCCGCTGGAATTTTTACATACTGTACAAAGCAAATCCCAGACTTGTCACATTCTTAACAATCTGTTTCTCCCGCAAAATTTTCTTCTTTCCACATCTTTGTAGGAGGATGGAAACATTTTTCCTACAAAAAAGAGGACAGGAGGCAAAGGCCTCCTGTCTAAATATGCATCCGATGTTTTTGCCGTATCCGCTGTTCTTTGTGGATACAGCGCCTATTCCGCCAGCAGGCCCAGGGCGGTCTCCCCCACGGCCTGCCGCACCGCCGCCTCGTCGGTGAGGGCGGGGAGATAGATCCGGTCCACCAGGGGAGCGATGGCGGCGGCGTCCACGCCGGAGGTCTCGTCGGCCCCGGAGAGGATCTGCTCCTCCGTCAGCTCCACCGACAGCGCCACCCCCTCGGGCAGGGCCTCCCGCAGGGCGGTGAGGAAGCCGGTGAGGGCTTCGGTCTTGGTGCCGGTAAGGCCGGAGTAGTCGATCTGGGACAGATCCCCGGCGGTGGGGTAGCCGAAGTCGGTGAGGAGGATCTCGGTGAAGCCCATGTCCACACACTCGTTGGCCACCTGGGCCATATAGGTCCGGGTCCCCTCCTTGGCCGGGTCCATCCAGTGGGAGCGGAGGTCGTCGTACCAAATGTAGCCGCCGCTCTGGCAGATGCCGGCGCCGGTCATGTCGGCATAGGCGTGGAAGCTGTCGTGGAAACAGCCTACCACCGCGGTGAGACGGGTTTCCTTTCCGGCGGCGGCCAGGGCCTCGGTCACCTGGGTCTGAGAGACGGCGTCGGCGGCCAGGGCCTTGGAGGCGGCATACCGGGAGGTATATTGGAAAGTGCCGTTGAAGCCCTTCATCTCCACTGCCGCTCCGTCTGCGCCGCCCTGAGGCAGGCCCTGGGTGCAGAGCTCCTGAGCGGTCATGGTCTGGAGTGTGACAGTGGCGGGTACCGCGCCGCCCTCCTCGCCGTCCTCTTCGCCGTCGGGGGGCAGGATCTCCAGGTCCACGTTCCCCTGATCCTCGCCGGAGGAGGCTTTCTCCTCCTCCCGGTTGAGGAAATCAAAGGTAATGCTGCCGTCGGACTCATAGACGATATGGTCCTGCAGCACCAGATAGCTGCCGGACAGCAGCAGCAGGACCACCAGCACCGTCACCAGCAGGATCTTTCCTGTCTTGGGACGGCCCCGGTAGCTGTGATAGCCTCGGTTTGCGCGCATGGCGCTCCCTCCTCCGTGGTTTTCCTTTTATTCTTGTACTCTACCGTATCCCAGCCAATTTTTCAACCGCTCTTTTGTAAATTTTCCTGACGAAGGGAGGAAAAGCCGGTCGGTTTTTTGACCATTGCCTTTTTGGCGGCCATTGGGTATACTGAATAAAAACGTCAAAGGAGAATGAATATGCTGCGCTTTGCTGTGCCCTGTCTTTTCGGTCTGGAGGGCCTGGTAGGGGAAGAGATCCGGCGGCTGGGACTGCCGGAGGTGCGGGTGGAGGACCGGCGGGTCACCGCCCGGGGCGAGATCGGGGATCTGGCCCGGCTGAATCTGAACCTCCGCTGCGGAGAGCGGGTTCAGCTGGTGCTGGGGACCTACACGGCCCGCACCTTCGACGAGCTCTTTGAGGGGGCCTCGGCAGTTCCCTGGGAGGACTGGATTCCAAAGGACGGCCATTTCCAGGTGAAGGGCTACAGCCGGGACTCCCGGCTCCACTCCGTCCCGGTCTGCCAATCCATCGTGGAAAAGGCCGCCGCCGCCCGGCTGGGGAAGAAGTACGGCCTCACCGTCCTGCCCAAGACCGGGGCGCGGTACCAGATCCAGTTCTCCATCGTGCAGGACGAGGTGACGCTGAGCCTGGACACCTCCGGCGACGGCCTCCACAAGCGGGGCTACCGGGCGGTGGGGGTGGAGGCTCCTCTCCGGGAGACCCTGGCCGCCGCCATGGTGACCCTCAGCCGTTTCCGGGGAAAGGACCCCTTCCGGGACCCCTTCTGCGGCAGCGGCACCATCCCCATCGAGGCGGCCCTCATCGCCATGAACCGGGCTCCGGGGCTGGACCGGTCCTTCGACGCCCAGAGGTGGGGGGCGGTGCCCGGCCGGACCTGGATGGAGGCGGCGGAGGAGGCCATGGATAAAGAGTTCCGCGGCAAGTACGACATTTGGGGCGGGGACGTCGATCCCAAAGCCGTCTCCATTGCCAGAGAGAACGCCCGGAAGGCCGGGGTGGAGGACGTGGTCCGGTTTGAGACGGCAGATATGCGAAACCTCCGGGTGACGGGGGAGTTCGGCCAGATCGTCACCAATCCGCCCTACGGCGAGCGGCTGCTGGACGACGCGGGGGCCCGGGCCCTCTGCCGGGCCTTCGGGGAGGTCTACCGGAGTATCCCGCCCCGGTGGCGGGTGCTGGTGCTCTCCAGCGCCGAGGACTTTGAGAAGGCCTTCGGCAGGAAGGCGGACAAAAAGCGGAAGCTCTACAACGGCCGCCTCAAGTGCGACCTGTACTTTTTCCAGCGCGGCTGAGAACGAGAGAAGAGAGGGAGAGAGGCCATGCGCCACATTCTCATCATCAACCCCGCCGCCGGCAAGCACAGCAGCGCCGCCCGGCTCATGGAGCAGGCCCGCCGCCTCCGGGAGGAGAGAGGGGTGGACTGCACCTCCATCCTTACCCGCAGCGCAGGCCACGCCATGGAAACGGTCCGCGCCATTGCCTTGGAGGGAGAACCGGTGCGGTTTTACGCCTGCGGCGGCGACGGCACGGTCAATGAGGTAGCCAACGGGATCATCGGCCTCCCCAATGCCGCCATGACCTGTGTTCCCGTGGGCACCGGCAACGACTTTCTGAAAAACTTCGGCCCCGAGGCCCTGCCCCGGTTTCTGGATCTGGAGCAGCTCTTCGATGGCCCCCAGTTCCCTTTGGATGCCATCGACTGCAACGGCCGCTGCTGCCTCACCATTGCCTGCAGCGGCATTGACGCCCAGATTGCCGACAGCGTCCACCGCTACAGCGGAACGCCACTTCTCAGCGGCCGGGGCAGCTATCTGGCCTCGGTGGCGGTGAACTTTCTCCTCCGGGATCTGGGTCACCGCTGGACCGTCACTTTGGACGACGAGGTCCTCACCGGCGAGTTTGCCCTGGTGTCCGTCTGCAACGGCCGCCATTACGGCGGCGGCTCCACACCGGTGCCCTGGGCCCGGATGGACGACGGGGTGCTGGAGACGATCCTCATCAAAAAGGTAAGCCGGTTTACCTTTGCCCGCCTCTTTCCCGCCTACTCCGCCGGGAACGCCCTCTCCCTGCCGGACATCGCCCGGGTGGCTGCCGCCAAAACCGTCCGCATCCAGTCCCAGGGAGAGGACATTGTCACCTGCTTGGATGGGGAGTGCTCCCGCTCCCGGGACGTCACGCTGCGGCTGGCCGACGGGAAGGTCCAGTTTTTCGCGCCCCCCGGCTGTGATCCCAATGCCACTGCCCGGCCTTTGTGAACAATTTGTAAAAGCCAAAATTTTTCCCAAAAACCCCTTTACAAATGAAGATAATCAGGGTATCATAAGCATCGTTAGCACTCGAGTGAGATGAGTGCTAACGATGCAAATTTGTTTACAAGAAAAATTTAGAATACATTGGAGGAATGAATCATGAAACTGATCCCTCTGGCAGACCGTGTGGTGCTGAAGATGATGGAGGCGGAGGAGACCACCAAGGGCGGCATCATCCTGACGGCCTCCGCCAAGGAGAAGCCCTCTGTGGCTGAGGTCATCTCTGTGGGCCCCGGCGGCACCGTGGACGGCAAGGAGGTCGTGATGACGGTGAAGCCCGGCGACAAGGTCATCTGCGAGAACTACGCCGGCAGCAAGGTGAAGATCGAGGACGAGGAGTACGTCGTTGTCCGCCTCAAGGAGATCATCGCCATCGTCGAGTAAGGCTCTTCCGGGGGGAGCAGGCTCCCCCCGGAGGCCCCCCACCGCCAGTCTGCGGACTGGCGACGCCGCCCAGGGCGGCTGGGTCAATGTATTTTTCCAAGGCGCATGTCCTTGGAAAAATGATTGAAATTCCTTCTTTCGCCCCTTGGGCGAAAGAACCGGGGGCTGCGGCCCCCTGGCCCTGCAGCGTTAAGCAAACATGCCAGTGGCATGTTTGTAGCGTAGGCCGCATCGCGCCCGCAGGCGCATTTCGGAGCGCAACCGAGCAAAGCGAGGCTCTTAGCGCGAAGATCGGCTATGCCGCGAGGAGACCGCACCTCAGGGATTGGGGACTGCGGACCCTTGGCTCCCCCCTATGGGGGGCTATGGGACTTTATAAACTATGCGGATGTTCCGCAAGACCATATTTATTGGAGGTAATGCAACATGTCTAAGCTCATTAAGCGCGGCGACGAGGCCCGCAAGGCTCTGGAAGCCGGCGTCAACCAGCTGGCCGATACCGTCAAGGTCACCCTGGGCCCCAAGGGCCGCAATGTGGTGCTGGATAAGAAGTTCGGCGCCCCTCTCATCACCAACGACGGCGTCACCATCGCCAAGGAGATCGAGCTGGATGATCCCTTTGAGAACATGGGTGCCCAGCTGGTGAAGGAGGTCTCCACCAAGACCAACGACGTGGCCGGCGACGGTACCACCACCGCTACTCTGCTGGCCCAGGCCATCATCCGCGAGGGTCTGAAGAACCTGGCCGCCGG
>CALXDB010000095.1 GCA_944386955.1 uncultured Oscillospiraceae bacterium | reverse complement strand
CTCTACGGCATGAAGCAGCTGCCCGGTCTCGCCAGCCAGCACCTGATGGCCCAGGGCTACGGCTACGGCGGCGAGGGCGACTGGAAGGTGTCCGCCATGACCGCCATCATGAAGGCCATGGGCGAGAACGGCAACGGCGCCTCCGCCTTTATGGAGGACTACACCTATCACCTGGTGAAGGGCCAGGAGTACAGCCTGGGCGCCCACATGCTGGAGGTCTGCCCCTCCGTGGCTGCCGCCCGGCCCCGGATCGAGGTCCATCCCTTGGGCATCGGCGACCGGGAGGATCCCGCCCGTCTGGTGTTTGAGGGCAAGGAGGGCGACGCCATCGTGGTGAGCCTCATCGACATGGGCGGCCGCCTGCGCCTCATCTGCCAGGATATCCACTGCGTCAAGCCCATCATGCCCATGCCGAACCTGCCGGTAGCCCGGGTCATGTGGCAGGCGGAGCCCAGCCTCACCACCGGCGTGGAGTGCTGGATCACTGCCGGCGGCGCCCACCACACCGTCCTCAGCTACGACGTCACCGCCGAGCAGATGAAGGACTGGGCCACTATGCTGGACATCGAGTTCGTCCACATCACCAAGGACACCACCGTGGAGGGCCTGGAGCAGCAGCTGTTCCTCAGCGACCTGGCCTGGAAGCTGAAGTAAGATCCCCCGGGAGAGAAGAGAAGCGAGGGGCGCGGGGGACCTCCCCGCGCCCCATATGTTTGAAAAGGAGAGTTCGCCATGCTGGAGAAACTGAAGCAGGATGTGCTGGAGGCCAACCTCCTCCTGCCCAAATACGGCCTCATCACCTTCACCTGGGGCAATGTGTCCGGGGTGGACCGGGAGAGCGGCCTCATGGTTATCAAGCCCAGCGGGGTGCCCTATGACGGCATGACCGCCGAGGACATGGTGGTGCTGGACATCGCCACCGGGGAGAAGGTGGAGGGCAAGTGGAAGCCCTCCAGCGACACCCCTACCCACCTGGCCCTGTACCGGGCCTTCCCCGCCATGGGCGGCATCGTCCACACCCACAGCCGCTGGGCCACCACCTTCGCCCAGGCCGGCCGGGGCATCCCCGCCATGGGTACCACCCAGGGGGACTACTTCTACGGGGAGATCCCCTGCACCCGGAAGATGACCCCCGAGGAGATCGGCGGCGAGTACGAGCTGGAGACCGGCAATGTCATCATTGAGACCTTCAAGGGAATCGATCCCATGACCATTCCTGCCGTTCTGGTCCACAGCCACGGCCCCTTCACCTGGGGCGTGGACGCTCACGACGCTGTCCACAACGCGGTGGTGCTGGAGGAAGTGGCCTTCATGGATTGGCACGCCATGATGCTGGAGCCCGGCAAGGGTCCCATGCAGCAGGAGCTTTTGAATAAGCACTATCTGCGCAAGCACGGCCCCGGCGCCTACTACGGCCAGGGCTGAGTCCCGCAGCGGCGCAGAGAGAAAAGAGAAGAAGCGCCCGTCCGGCTATGCTGGACGGGCGCTCTTTGTTGGGACTTACCACAGGTCCAGGAGGAACCGGCTGACATTGGTCATGGCCTGCCCCGCCTTTTTTGTGGGGAACATCTGGAACACATGCCACATGTCTTCCCATACCTCCAGGCGGGAGGGGATCCGGGCCTCTTCCAGCCGCCGGTGGAGCTGCCGGGCGTCGTCCAGCAGGATCTCGTGTTCTCCCACCTGGATAAGGGCCGGAGGAAAGCCGGTGAGATCTCCCAAAAGAGGGGACAGCTCCGGGTCGGCGTAGTCCATATCCGGGGCATAGGCCGCCCGGACCGCCTGAATATACTCCCGGGTCAGCATGGGGTCCAGATCCCCCTGCGCCTCATAGGATGGGGAGGAGGCGGTCATATCTGTCCAGGGAGACATGAGCACCAGGGCGCCCGGCAGCATCCGTCCCGCCTGCCGCAGCCGGCGGCACAGGGTCAGGGCCAGGTTCCCGCCGGCGCTGTCTCCCGCCGCTACCACGTCCCGGGCTCCGTAGCCCAGGTGCATCAGGTAGTCCCAGGCCTTCTCGGCATCCTCCGGAGCAGCGGGGTAGGGATGCTCCGGGGCCAGGCGGTATTCAAAGGTCAGCACCTCGTAGCCGGTGGCGTGGGCCAGCTTGGAGGCCAGCACCCGGGCGTAGCCCAGGTTTCCGCTGGTATAGCCCCCGCCGTGACAGTAGAGGATGGCATGGCGGCGGCGGTGGACCCGGTCTACCCGCATCCAGGCCGCCGGCATCCCATCCAGGTCGAAGGGCTCCCAGGTCATGCCCGCCATGGGGGCCACCAGCTTTCCCAGGAGATCCTGCCCCTTCCGCTGGCGCTCCAGCTCAGCGGCGTCCATGGAGCCGGGCAGCCCCGCGGAGTGGACCGCCCGGAGCAGCCGCAGGAAGGGGGCCAGCCGCTTGCTCTCCGCCGGTCCCTTCTCCGGCGGACGGTTCCCAAAGGGGTTGCGATATCGGGCCATGGCGCCACCTCCTGATACAAAATCGTTGCCTCACTATACCATACCCAGGGGAAAAAGGAAAGAGCGGGGGAGAAATTCTCCCCCGTTTCGGTTGCGGGCGGCGTGGGGAAAATGATACAATGAAAAAAACGGAAGGGAGGCGGCAGACATGGCGAAGGAGCCCCAGGCAAAGAAGTGGTACCGGCTGGACAATGCGGGAATCCTCTACTCCGCCCTCCAGACGGAGCAATACTCCGCTATCTACCGTTTCACCGCGGTGATGGCACGACCGGTGGAGCCACAGGCCCTCCGGCGGGCGATTCAGCGCACCATGCCCCGGTTTCCCGGCTTTTCCGTCTGCATCCGCCGGGGCCTTTTTTGGTACTACCTGGAGCCCAACCGCCGCTCCGGTCCCTTTTTAAAGGAGGATGTCCGATGCCCCTGCCGTCCGGTGCGATTTCAGGAAGACAACGGCTGGCTGGTGCGGTTCTACTATTATGAGAACCGCCTGAGCCTGGAGGTGTTCCATGCCCTGTCCGACGGAGCGGGCACCATGGTGTTCTTCAAAACTCTTTTGGCGGTGTATCTCCAAGAGCTGGGGGTGGAGATGCCCTGGGGGGACGGGATCCTGAACGTAGAGGAGCCTCCGCGGCCGGAGGAGCTGGAGGACGCCTACCTCCGCTACGCCGGGGAACGGGCTCTGCCTCTCCGGTTTCCGCCCCGGGCTTACCCCAACACCGGTACCCCGGAGCCTTTCTACACCCTCCATGTGGTGGTGGGCACCATGGCGGTGGAGCAGGTGAAGGCCAGGGCCAGGGCCTATGGTGCCACGGTGACGGAATACCTGACGGCGGTGCTGCTCCAGGTCATTGCCCAGCGGCAGGACCGGGAGAACCCCCTCCATAAGCGGCCGGTGTCCCTGGTGGTACCGGTAAATCTTCGGTCCTTCTTCCCCTCGGAGACTCTCCGCAATTTCATCATCACCGTCAGCCCCGGCATTGACCCCAGCCTGGGGGAGTACACCTTTCCGGAGATCGTTGCCCAGGTCCGCAGCTATTTGAAGCTGTGGGCGGATCCCCACAAGCTGCGGGCCCTCATCACCCGGAATGTGGGTTTTACCACCAATCGCTTTCTTCAGCGGGTGCCGGTGGTTCTGAAAAACCCCATTCTGGCGCTCAACTACCGCCTGGGAGGCACACGGCCCTACTCCGGCACCATCTCCAACCCGGGACAGGTCCGCCTGCCGCCCCAGATGGCTCCCCACATCGACCATGTGGAGGTGATCCTGGGCCAGGCTACGGTGCCCCGGAGCCACTGCTGTGTGGTCAGCTGCAACGGCACGATGGCCGTCTCCTTTGCCGGCACCCTGAAGGAGACGGATACCCCACGGGATTTCTTCCGCTTTTTGGTGAAGGAGGGGATCCGGGTGAAGGTGACCGCCAACGATCCCGGTTATTGAGAAGGAGGTGCGTGATGTCCTATTGTGTTCACTGCGGCGTGGAGCTGGATGACGCCGCCCGGCGGTGTCCCCTCTGCCATACCCCGGTGCTGGATCCCAACCGGCTTCAAAACGGGGAAACTCCCCCCTCCTTTCCCCAGCGGCGGGAGGAGGTGCTGCCGGTGTCCAAAAAAGAGGCGGGGCTGCTGCTGACGGCCATGCTGCTGTCGGCGGCGGTGTGCTGCGTGGTGCTGAACCTCTTCCTGGGCCGGGGGAGGGCCTGGTCCCTCTATTTCGCCGGCGCGGCGGGGATGCTGTGGATCTGGTTCGCCCTGCCCCTCTTCCTGCGGCGGATGGTTCCGGCCCTGCGGCTGACGGCCGATCTGGCCGCCGTGGGGGTGTATGTGTATCTCATCAGCCTGGATCTGGGAGGTGCGGCCTGGTTCTGGGGGCTGGTCCTCCCTCTGCTGGGGGCAGCGGAGGCGGCCGTTCTGGTCCTCTCCCTGCTGCTGGGAAGGCCCCATTCCCTTCTGACCCGATTTGTGATGGTGCTGTGTGCCGTGGCCTTTTTCACCATGGCGGCGGAATGGAGCATCGACCGGTATGTCCGGGGGACATGGTCTCCCGCCTGGTCCCTGGTGGTCTGCGCTATCTGCGTGTCCCTGTGCATCCCTCTGGTGATCGTGCGGTGGGTGCCCTCCCTGCGGGAGGAGGCCCGCCGCCGCTTCCACATCTGAATTCGACGGATATCCGCCCGACCAGGCGGCCTAACAGGCCGCCTGGTCGTTTTTTGGGGAGGCGGAGGAAGCGAAAAGTTTACAATTTCCTCACGGTGATTTTGACGAGGGGGGTACCAAAGGCGACAGGAGTGTGGTATACTGTACTTCTGAAAATAGGGGCATCTGCGAAAGGAGGCGGCGCCGTGGATCGAAAAAAGGGGATCATATGGGTGTGCTGCGTCCTGATGGGGCTGCTGCTCAGCGGCTGTGTGTTCAGCTCTTCCCCGGAGGATATGTACAGCCTGCCCCAGCTGCCCAGCGAGTATACGGAGCTGCGGGAGCAGATGGACAGCATCCTGGCCGCCGGCGCTGAATACGCCGCCCCAACCTCCGGTACGAACATCCAGTCGGTGCAGCTGACGGACCTGGATGGGGATGGGGTGGAGGAGGCGGTGGCCTTCTTCCGCAATGCCGACGACGAGAAGCCACTGAAGATCTACATTTTCCGGGCGGTGGGGGACAGCTATGAGCAGGCCGCTCTTATTGAGGGCAGCGGCACCGCGATCCACAGCATCCGCTATGTGGACATGGACAACGACGGCCTGCGGGAGATCATCGTAGGCTGGCGAGTCAGCGCGGACATCCAGGCCCTAGGGGTGTACAGTATCGAAAACTACGAGCCGCGGCTCGTTATGTCCAGTCTCTACACCAGGTATGAGGTGTTGGATTTTGACAGCGATCTCACCCAGGAGATCGTGCTTCTCCGCAGCGACAACCAGGGCGACCCGGTGGCAGAGCTCTACGACTGGGAAGGGGAGGACATGGTGGCCCACTCCACCACAAGACTCTCTATGACCATGGCGGAGCTGCGGAGCATGGACGTGGGCACGCTGCGGGACGGAGAGACGGCCCTCTTTGTCACCGGCGTGGTAGAGGATACCCGCTCTGTCACCGATATTCTGGCCTATCGGCAGGACGCCATCTCCAACATCGTCCGCAGCGACGTTACCGGCGTCACCAGCGAAATCTTCCGCTATATCTCGTTGGAGCCCATGGACATTGACAGCGACGGGGTGACGGAAGTGCCTATGCCCATGGTGCTGCCCAGCACCATGGAGGACAGTGAGGAGATCTTCTGGCAGGTGGACTGGGTCAGTTATAATGCCAGAGGTCAGCGGGAAACGGCGGCAAGTACCTACCACAACATCAACGAGGGATGGTATCTGCTGCTGCCGGACCAGTGGAGCGGACAGATCGCCGTGCGCCAGGAGCTGGACAGCGACGAGCGGGCCACCATTTTCTCCGCCCGCACCAACGACGGCAGCTATGAGGATGTGATGACCATTTACACCATTACCGGAAACAGCCGGGAGTACAAGGCTACCCGGGATGGCCGCTTTGTGCTGAAGCGGGAGGTGGGGACCATTTATGCCGGGGAGTTTTTTGACTACAACGACAGTTGGCGCCACGCCATCAACCAGGAGAAGCTGAATCAGAGCTTCCGGCTGATCGCCAAGGAATGGGTGGTCGGAGAGAACTAGCACTTGGAAACGGGAGGAGGACCGGCGCAATGACAAGAAAAGTACTGGTATTGGAGGATGAATCCAGCATCCGGGGCTTTATCGTGATCAACCTGACCCGCGCAGGGTACGAGGTGATCGAGGCGGAGACCGGGGAACAGGCCCTGGAGCTTCTGCAGAAGAACAGCGATGTGCGGGTGGCCCTTTTGGACATCATGCTGCCGGGGATTGACGGGTTTGAGGTATGCAGGCGGATCCGGGCCACCAACACCGCTATCGGCATCATCATGCTCACAGCCCGCAGCCAGGAGATGGACAAGGTGACGGGACTGATGACGGGGGCCGACGATTATGTGACCAAGCCCTTCTCTCCGGCGGAGCTGACCGCCCGGGTGGACGCTCTGTTCCGCCGGGCCGGCGGGGCGGTGATGGCGGCCCCGGAGCAGCCTGGCGAGATTGTGCAGCCCCCCTTCCGGCTGAACACCCGCAACCGTACTCTGGAGAAGAATGGGGAGCGGGTGAAGCTGACCCAGGTGGAGTACTCCATCATGCGGATGTTCATGGAGAATCCCGGGAAGGCTCTGAGCCGGGAGGAGATTTTGGATACGGTGTGGGGGCGGGACTACTTCGGCGAGCTGAAAATCGTGGACGTGAATATCCGCCGTCTGCGGCTGAAGATCGAAGATAATGCCCAGAATCCCACATACATTACAACGGTTTGGGGATTTGGGTACAAGTGGGGCTTTTAACGCCTGAATGTAAGGGATGACCGCGGAAAGGAGGCCCAAAAGTGAAGACAAAGATTCGGATCAAGGGCCTCCGGAAGCGCTGGCTTATCAACTCTCTGGGCCCCATTGTCATGGTGGCTCTGCTGTGTATCGCCGTCTACTCTGTCAGCATCGCCAATTACTATTATACCGGGATGCGGACCGGGCTGGAATCCAAGGCCAAGGAAGCGGCCAACGCCTTCAACACCTACTCCATGAACAACTACAACGAGTTCTCCCAGATGGCCAACAGCTACGCCGAATCCTTTCAGGACAAGGATCGGCTGGAGCTGCAGTTTATCGGCAGCAATGGACGGATCATCGTGTCTACCTACGGTGTCACCGCCGGGCTGATGCCCTCTACCTCCGATATCACCGCTGCTCTGGCGGACGGACGGATCGAGCCCTACATGGGGGAGGACCCCATCACAGGTCAGACCATCCTGGCGGTGTCCGCTCCCCTGGAGTTTGACGGCCGGGTAGTGGGAGCTGTGCGGTATGTCACCTCCATGGATCTGGCCAACCGGCAGATCCTCATCAGCATCCTTATCGCGGTGCTGGTGGGCGTGGCGGCGCTGGCCATGGTGTATTTCTCCAATCTGGTGCTCATTACCAATGTGGTGGAGCCGGTGGCGGAGGTGACGGCCACCGCCAAGCGGATCTCCGGCGGCAGCTACGGCGTACAGCTGGAGAACAAGTACCGGGACGAGATCGGGGAGCTTATCGACTCCATCAACGACATGTCCACCAAGATCGGCCAGTCGGAGAAGGTAAAGTCGGAATTCATCTCCTCGGTGTCCCATGAGCTGCGGACGCCGCTGACTGCCATCAACGGCTGGGGCGAGACCCTGCTGGCGGGGGACAGCGACCCGGAGGAGCTGAAAAAGGGCATCGCCATCATCCTCAAGGAGTCCCGCCGCCTCACCGGCATGGTGGAGGAGCTGCTGGACTTCAGCCGCATGGAGGACGGCCGCTTCACGCTCCATGTGGAGCAGGCGGACGTCCAGGCGGAATTTGAGGACACCATCTACACCTACCGGGCCCTGCTGCGGCAGGACGGCATCGAGCTCCACTACGACGACGGCGGCGAGATCATCGAGCCCATCGCCGGGGACTCGGAGCGGCTCAAGCAGGTGTTCTGCAACGTGCTGGACAACGCCGCCAAGCACGGCGGAGCGGGCAAGCGGATCGACGCGGCCATCCGGCGGGAGGAGGGGAGCATCGTTCTGACGGTGCGGGACTACGGCCCCGGCATCCCGGAGGAGGAGCTGCCCTTCGTCAAGCAGAAGTTCTACAAGGGTTCCTCCAAGGCCAGGGGCTCCGGCATCGGCCTTGCGGTGTGTGATGAGATCATCCATCTGCACAACGGGGAGTTCACCATCGGCAACGCTCCCGGCGGCGGCACGGTGGTAACCATCACACTGCCCATGGAACAATAGGAAATAGAACGTTTGTTGCAAATCAAAAGCGACTGTGATAGAATAGCCCTGGAAAGGAACAAAGGAAACCTATGGAAAAAGAAAAACGGACCGGCTTTCGCACCTCCATTGGCGGGCAAGCGCTGATCGAGGGGATCATGATGCGGGGGCCGGAGAAGCAGGCCATCGTGGTCCGCAGTCCCGAGGGACTGGTGACCAAGGTAGAGCAGCTGAAGCTGATCCGGGACCGATACCCCATTTTGGGCCTGCCCATCGTGCGGGGCGGGGTGACGTTTCTGGACAGCATGGTGAAGGGCGTGAAGGCCCTGATGTTCTCGGCGGACTACTTCCCCGAGGAGGAGGTGACGGAGCCCTCCAGATTCGAGCAGTGGCTGGACAAGAAACTGGGCAACGAGAAGATGGAGAAGGTGGTCATCGCCTTTTCGGTGGTGGTAGCCATTGCCTTTTCCCTGCTGCTGTTCATGCTGATCCCCACCACCCTGGCCAGTTTGGTCCAGCGGTTTACGGACAGCGAGGTGATCCGGAACCTGGTGGACGCGGTGCTGCGTGTGGCGATCTTCATGGGGTATCTGATTCTGGTATCCCGGCAGAAGGACATCAAGCGGGTGTTCGCCTACCACGGGGCGGAGCACAAGACCATTTTCTGCTATGAGAACGGGTTGGAGCTGACAGTGGAGAATGTGCGTCCCCAGCCCAAGCATCATCCCCGGTGCGGGACAAGCTTCCTGTTTGTGGTCATCATTGTGGCCATTTTGTTCCACAGCGTGGTGTTTGCCATCTGGCCGGTGGACAATCTTCTTCTGCGCATTGCGATTCAGATCTTGCTGCTGCCCCTGGTGGTGGGCATCACCTATGAGTTCAACCGCTATGTGGGGGGCCACGACAACCCGGTGACCAGCTTTCTGGCCCGGCCGGGGATGTGGATGCAGAATTTCACCACCAACGAGCCGGACGACTCCATGATCGAGGTAGCCATTGAGGCGATGAAATTGGTGATCCCGGAGGAGAAGGGGAAGGACCGGTGGTGATTCTGCTCACCGCCGGTCTCGGTCCGGTCTTCCGCTGACGGGGCGATTCGCTTTGTCGGTACCCGACGGTGTACTGCTTGGTGTTTTGCCTCCGGCGGCCGACTTTTCTCGCGGAAGAAAAGTCGGCAAAAGTCCGCTTAGAACCAAGGTTCTAAGAACTCCTTTTCCCCTATTATGGCAAATCTGTACCATTTTTTCGGCGGTTTTGTGCGGCTGACGGATGCAAGGGGGTCGGAGTTCCCCTCCTTCCGCGCTTCAGCGCGCTCCCCTGGTGGTGGTAGGGGCCTCTGCAATTTCCCAATCTGAAAGCCTTCCCCCCTTGGGGAAGGTGCCTCCGAAGGAGGCGGATGAGGGGAACCCAAAGGCAGAGACTTCCCTCTATCGATATTTTGTACCGCATGGACCCTCATCCGGCGCTTCGCGC
>CALXDB010000094.1 GCA_944386955.1 uncultured Oscillospiraceae bacterium | reverse complement strand
CCCGAGGCGGAGTGGGCCGATCTGCCCGCCCGGTACGCCCTGGCGGAGATCGTGAACCTCCACGACGCCGCTCTCCAGTTTGAGGCAATCCACCGTGTGGTCTTCGGTGTAAAGCCGGATGACTTTATGGCCGCTTTCAAGGCTGCTTACCCCAATGCCTACGAGGGCAAGGGCGAGGGCCACACCATCGAGGTGGTGTGGGAGGGCCACGACGGCTTCATCACCGTCCCCGATCCCAAGGTCCAGCTGGCGGTGGGCACCCTCCAGAGCTTCCTGGACGGCTACCTCAAGGAGCACGGCGGCGAGGTGGACTACATCCACGGCGACGAGGTGACCAAGGAGCTGGGCAGCAAGGCGGGCAACATGGGCTTCCTCCTGCCTGCTATGGGCAAGGACCAGCTGTTCAAGACCGTCATGGCCGACGGTGTGCTGCCCCGGAAGACCTTCTCCATGGGTCACGCCGAGGACAAGCGCTACTATGTGGAGGGCCGCAAGATCAAGTAAGGCTGGTCAAGGACCGTCTGATGTGCTACAATACTCCCGTGGGCCGGACCCACGGGAGTATTGCTTTCCTGCCGGCCAATCCAGAAAAGAGAGGATGACCGGAAATGGATCGTGCGGAACTGTTTGCCCGGATGGGGGACGGCAGGCCCTACCCCTGCGGCGACCCGCGGCTGGTGGCGGAGCAGCTGCCCTATCTGGACAAGGTGTTTGCTTATAATCAGCTGCCTCCCACCCATCAGGCGGAGAAGCAGGCCATGCTGAAGGAGATGTTTGCGGAGATTGGGGAGGGGTGCTACATCGAGACCCCCTTCCACGCCAGCTGGGCAGGTCGCTTCGTCCACTTTGGGGATCGTGTGTATGCCAACTTCAACCTGATGATGGTGGACGACGGAGAGATCTTCGTGGGGGACGACGTGATGATAGGCCCCAATGTGATCCTCTGCACCGGCACCCACCCCGTCCACGCCGATTTGCGCCGTGCCCAGGTCCAGTACAACCTGCCCATCCATATCGGCAAGGGCGTGTGGATCGGCGGCGGCTCCATCGTGCTGCCGGGGCTCACCATCGGGGACAACAGCGTCATCGGCGCGGGCAGCGTGGTGACCCACGACATTCCCGCGGGTGTGGTGGCGGTGGGCAGTCCCTGCCGGGTGCTGCGTGAGGTGACGGAGGAGGACCGCCTCTATTACCGCCGGGGCATGAAGATGGACTACGATCCGGAGGAGGCGTGAGCCGTGAAGCTGCTGCTGCACATCTGCTGCGCCCCCTGCAGCGTCTACTGTATCCAGAGTCTCCGGGCGGAGGGCATCGAGCCCACCGGCTTCTGGTATAACCCCAACATCCACCCCTATCAGGAGTACAAGGCCCGGCGGGATACTCTGATGGCTTACGCCCCCACAGTGAATCTGCCCCTCTTTGTGAAGGAGGAGTACGGCCTTCGCCCCTTTGTCCGGGCGGTGGCGGGGGACATCGACCACCGCTGCGGCTACTGCTACGCCGTGCGGATGGAGGAGACGGCGAAGTTTGCCGCTGACCACGGCTTTACCCACATCGGCACCACCCTCCTGGTGAGCCCCTATCAGGACCACGAGGGCATCCGAAGGGCAGGGGAGGCCGCCGCCAAGCGCCATGGGTTGGAATTTCTCTACCGGGATTTCAGCGTGGGATTCCGGCAGGGCCAGACGGAGGCCCGGGAACTGGGCCTCTATATGCAAAAATACTGCGGCTGCGTCTTTTCCGAGGAGGACCGGTACCAAAAGCAGATCCAGCGGGACCGGGCCGCCTGCGGGGAGGACGGGATAAGGAGCAAAGGATGAACTATCTTCGGGCAAAATTTCTCTACTACCTGCTGGTGGTGCTGGGCGTCGTAGCCCTGTTTCTCCGGGCGGAATTCACCGGCGTGGCCGGCTGGGGCATGCTGGTGCTGGCCTTTCTCTTCTGGATCGCCGCCGCTGTGGTGAGCTACCGGTATGTCCGCTGCCCCCACTGCGGTCAGAGTCTCCTGCGCACTGACCGCAGCGGTGTCTGTCCCCGATGCGGCAAGCGGCTGTAAGAGGGGAGGCAGCGGAATGGAGGAACGGGCCTTTGCCAAGCTGAATCTGACGCTGGACATCCTCCGCAAACGGGAGGACGGGTTCCACGATCTCCGGATGGTGATGCAGAACGTGGCCCTGTGTGACCGAGTTTCCTTGGAAGAGAAGAGCAGTGAAGGAATTACCCTTCACACAAAAGCAGCCTATCTGCCCACCGATGAAAACAACATTGCCGTAAAGGCGGCCAAAGTTTTTGCCCAGGAGACGACTCTTAAGCTGCCGGGCCTGGACCTCGGCATCCACAAGCGGCTGCCGGTGTGCGCCGGGATGGCGGGAGGCAGCAGCGACGGGGCTGCCGTTTTGCGGATGCTCCGGCAGCAGTACCAGCCGGACATGGGACGGGAGGAGCTGGAGCGGATCGCCGCTCTGGTGGGCAGCGATGTGCCCTTCTGCGTCCGGGGAGGCGCGGCCCTGGCAGAAGGAAGGGGAGAGCGGCTGCGGGACTTGCCGGGCCTGCCCGACTGCGCCATCCTACTCTGCAAGCCGGACTTTCCCCTCTCCACCCCGGAGCTCTTTGGCCTGGTGCGGGTGAAGAAGCTCCGCTTCCACCCGGACACGGCGGGGATGCTCCGCGCCTTGGAGCGGGGGGACCTGGAGGAGATCTGCCGCTACGTCTACAACGTCTTTGAGGATGTGCTGCCCCGGAAGTACCAGCGGGTGTGGGAGATCAAACGGCAAATGCTGGAGCTGGACGCTCTCACCGCCGCCATGACCGGCAGCGGCCCCACGGTCTTTGGGATCTTTGCCGAGGAAGCTGCGGCCCAGAAGGCGGCCCAGGTGCTGGGGCAGGAATACCGACAGGTGTATGTGACCAGGCCCTGGAACGAAAAATTAGTCCAAGGTGATTAAAATTGCGAAAAACCGTCTAACCTTTGAGTACTTTCAAAGATTGGACGGTTTTTTCTATGAAAATGCGATCGATCCTGCTCCTCTCCCTGCTGGCAGCCCTTATCTGCACCGGCGTCTGGGCCTCGGAGGCCCACCAGAGCCAGCGGCAGCTGGCGGATAAGCTGATCCGCCTCCACGTGCTGGCCAACAGCGACAGCGAAGAGGACCAGGCGTTGAAGCTCCAGGTGCGGGACAGCATCCTCGGCCGGGCGGAGGAGATCCTCCGGGGGGCGGAGGACCTGGAGGAGGCCAAGGAAGACCTGAGTGCGGCGATGCCGGAGCTGGAGGCCCTGGCGGAGGCCGCGGTGCAGGCAGAGGGCTATTCCTACCCGGTGGAAGCTACGCTCACCTGGGAATCCTATCCCACCCGGGTTTATGATACCTTCACCCTGCCGGCAGGAGAGTACATATCCCTGCGCCTGGTGATCGGGGCGGGAGAGGGCCGCAACTGGTGGTGCGTGGTGTATCCGCCCCTGTGCCAGTCCGCGTCTCAGGAGGATTTTACCGGCGCGGCAGAGGAAGCGGGCCTCACCGAGGAGGAGGTGTCCCTCATCTCCGGCGAGAGCCGGGGCTACACCGTTCGCTTCAAATCCATCGAGTGGGTGGAGAACATCCTGGCCGCTCTCTCCTGATAGGCGTCCCTGCCAACGCAGGGGCGCTTTTTTGTTGGCAAGCCCTCGTGGGTGTGGTATGATACTGGGGAAACGAAATGCGATGGAAAAGGTGGTGGCGGCCATGCTGCAGCTGATCCGAGGCCGGGCCAACACGGGAAAATCCCGGATGGTCCTGGGTCTGATGAAAGAAAACGGCCCCCGGCGGGAGCAGATCCTCCTGGTGCCGGACCAGGCCTCCTACGCGGCGGAAGTGGACCTCTGCCGCTTTTTGGGGGACGAGGCCTCCCGGTACGCCCAGGTCCTCACCTTCTCCCGGCTGACCCGCCGAGTGCTGGCGGAGACCGGGGGACTGGAGACCGTGTCCCTGGACGGAGGCGGGAAGCTCCTCATGATGGAGCGAGCCCTGCTGGACGTGTCCAGCCATCTGACGGTGTACCGCCGCCCCTCCCAGAAGGCGGGGTTCCTCCAGGAGTTTATCGACCTCATGGATGAGCTGCAGCGCTACCAGGTGACCATGGAGCAGCTGGAGGAGCAGGCGGACCGGGCGGAGGGGAATACGAAGCTGAAGCTCCGGGACATCGCCCTCCTCTACGGAGCATACCGGGCCCGGCTGTGCCGGGACGGGGTGAACCTCTCCGACGACATGGACAAGCTCATTGCCAAGCTGGCGGAGTCCCGCTACATTGACGGCAAGGACGTCTACCTGGACGGCTTCGCCCACTTCACCGCCCAGGAAATGGCGGTGCTGGACATTCTCCTCCGCCGTGCCCACTCGGTGACGGTGGCCCTCTTAGGGGAGGCGGGCAGCCGTCAGGAGATCTTCCAGGCGGGAAACCGGGCCTACGATGCCCTCCGGGAGCTGGCCGCCGGATGCGGCAGCCCGGTGGTACCTCTGGCGCCTCCGGAGCGGGAGGGGACCCCGGACGCCCTCCGGCATTTGGAGGAGCAGTTCTTCGGAGATGGAACCGTATTTCCGGGAGAATGCCCGGAAATTCAGCTCTATCAAGGAGAAAACCTTTACACAGAAGTGGAGGCGGTAGCCGCCGCCATCCGCACCAAGGTGGCCAAAGAGGGCTGCCGGTTCCGGGATTTCGGCGTGGTGGTCCGGCGGATGGCGGACTACGAGGGGGCCGTGGAGAACGTGTTCGAGCGCTACGGCGTGCCGGTGTACCTGAGCCGGAGAAGCAACCTCTCCGACAAGCCCATGGTGGCCCTGGTCCTCTCCGCCCTGGAGGCGGTGACCGGGGGCTTTGAGTATGAGGATATGTTCCGCTTCCTCAAAACCGGCCTCGCCGGGGTCAGCGACCGGCAGTGCGACCTTCTGGAAAACTACGCCCTCAAGTGGGATCTCCGGGGCAATGCCTGGATTCGGGAGGAGCCCTGGAAAGGGAACCCGGAGGGTTACGGCGCGGAACTGACGCCGGAGCGGGAGTTTCAGCTCCAGGAGGTGAACCGCTGCCGGGAGCTGGTGCGCCCCCAGCTGGCGGCGCTGAAAGCCGGACTGCAGTCCGCCGGCACCGCCCGGGGAAAGATGGAGGCGCTGTATCAGTTTTTGGAGGACATCCATTTGCCACGGCGGCTGAAGGAGCGGTCGGACCGGATGACGGAAGCGGGGGAGCTGCAGCTGGCGGAGGAGTACCGGCAGCTGTGGGAGATTCTCTGCCACATCATGGACCAGTTTGTGGAGATCTTAGGGGACGCCCCTCTTAGAAACGACGAATTTCTCCATCTTATGAAGCTGATGGTGAACCAGTACAGCGTGGGCACCATCCCGGCGGCGCTGGACCAGGTGGCCTTCTCGGAACTGACTTTGAACGACCGCCACAGCGTCAAGTGGCTGTACATCATGGGCGCCACCGACGACGCCATGCCGGCGGTGGACCGGGGCGGCTCCATCCTCACCGAGGACGAGCGGGAGCTGCTGCTCCAGGGGGGACTGCGCCTTGCCCCCCACGGCATGGAGAAGCTGGGTATGGAGCTGACCCATCTCTACGCTGCTCTGTCCAAGCCCACCGAGGGCCTGTGGATCTCCTATCCCGCCGCCGGAGCCGCCGGGGCGGAGCAGCGGCCCTCCTTTCTCTTTCCCCGCATCCAGTCACTCTTTCACAAGGTGAGTGTTACCCGGGAGGGGGCTGGCAAGGAATTTCACCTCACAGCGCCGATCCCGGCATTGGAGGCGGCGGGGGACTTCCGGGGCGGAAAGCTGTGGCAGTATTTCGAGGCCCGGGAGGTCTGGCAGGAGGCCCTGCGGGGCATGGAGCGAGGGGCAGCCATGACCCGGGGACGGCTCAGCCCCGCCGCGGTACGGACCCTCTACGGCGACGAGGTGCGGATGTCCGCCAGCCGCATCGACAAGATCAAAAGCTGCCACTTTGCCTACTTCATGCAGTACGGTCTCCGGGCCAGGCGGCGGCAGAGCGCCGCCTTCGACGCCATCCAGGTGGGCAATCTCCTCCACTATGTACTGGAGAAGGTCACCGCCGACGTCACTGCCGCCGGAGGCTTCGCGGATACCAGTCCGGAGGAGCTTCGGGTCCTCACGGACCGGTATATGGACGAATATCTCCAGGAGGCCGTAGGCGACCTCCAGGAGCGGAGCGCCCGGCTCCGGTATCTCCTCCGCCGCCTTCGCCAGTCGGTGCGGGCGGTGGTGGACAACGTGGGGGAGGAGCTGCGGTCCTCCGACTTTGTGCCCATGCGTTTTGAGATGAAATTTGGCGGGGAGGGGGCGGAGTTGCCCGCCATCTCCGTCACCCGGGGAGACACCCGCCTTCAAGTCACCGGCTATGTGGACCGGGTGGACGGCTGGCTTCGGGACAATAAGCTATACCTCCGGGTGGTGGACTATAAAACGGGAAAGAAGAGCTTCGATCTCGCCGACATCGTCCACGGCCTGGGGCTCCAGATGCTCCTGTACCTCTTCACCCTGGAGAAGGAGGGGAGGCCCCTCTTCGGCCACGATGTGGTAGGGGCGGGGGTGCTGTATCTCCCCGCCCGGGATGAGCTTTTGAGCGGAAAACGGGGCATGAGCGACGGGGAATTGAAGTCCGCCATGGAGAAGACCCTCCGGCGAAGCGGTCTCCTCCTGGGGGACCGGGAGGTGCTGGAGGCCATGGAGCACGGCGCTACCGAGTCTCCCAGGTTCCTGCCGTTGGCGGTGAATAAGGACGGGGACATCACCAAGGGGGTGGCCACGGCGGCTCAGCTGGGCAGCCTCAGCCGGTATGTGGACCGGGTGCTGGAGGAGATCGCCCGGGAGATCGGGGAGGGCAACATCGACGCCGACCCCTACACCCGCAGCGAGCAGGACAGCGCCTGCACCTACTGTGAATTTGCCGCCGCCTGCCACTTTGCCGACGGGGAGCGGGGGGACCACGCCCAGCCCATCCGGTCCGTTACCCCGGAGGAGTTCTGGCAGGCAGTGGAGGAGAAGGAAGAGGAGGAGACGAGATGGCAGTGAAGCTGACCGACCAGCAGCTGGGGGCGGTCACAGACCGGGGGGGCAATCTCTTAGTGTCCGCCGCCGCCGGCAGCGGCAAGACCAAGGTGCTGGTGGAGCGGCTGTTCCGCTATGTGCTGGAGGAGGGCCGCAATATCGACGAGTTCCTCATCATCACCTATACCCGGGCTGCGGCGGCAGAGCTGCGGAGCCGCATCGCGGGGGATTTAGGCAAGCAGCTGGCCCAGCGCCCCGGGGACTACCACCTCCAGCAGCAGCTCTACCGCATCTACCGGGCGGATATCAAGACAGTGGACAGCTTCTGCTCCGCCCTCCTCCGGGAGAACATCCACCTGCTCCAGACCGGGGACGGCCCCGCCCTGACGGCGGACTTCCGGGTGCTGGAGGAGGGAGAGGCGGACCTTCTCCGCCAGCGGGTGCTGGCCCGGACCCTGGAGCAGTTTTACGAAACCATGGAGGAGGGGAACGCCGCCAGTCAGCTGGCGGACGCCTACGGCTTTGGCCGGGACGACCGGGCCTTAGAGGAGCTGGTGCTCCGCATGAGCGAGAAGCTCCAGAGCCACGCCTACCCGGACAAGTGGCTCCGGGAGATGGAGGCCATGTGGCAGGATCTCCCCGATTCCATTGATGACACCCCCTACGCCGCGGTGCTCAAGGAGGCCCTGGGGCGGAAGGCGGACCACTGGCAGCGGCAGCTGCGCCAGTGCGTCACGGAGATGGCGGGGGAGGCGGTGCTGGAGAAGGCCTACTGCCCCGGTTTCCTCCACTACGCCGAGGGCCTGGAGGCCCTGACAAACGCGAAGGACATCCCCTGGGACCAGGTGGCCCAGTCCGTCCCGGCGGCGGAGCGGCTGAAGCCCACCCGGAACGTCTCCGACGAGCTGCTCAAAAACCGCATGGCGGCGGTGTGGAAGGCCTGCAAGGAGGAGATGAAAAAGGCGGCGGAGGTGTTCGCCGTCTCCGACTGGGAGGCCATGGAGGACCTCCGGGCGGTAGCTCCGGCCATGTCCGCCCTTTTGAAGCTGACGGAGGACTACGAGCAGGCCTACCAGCTGGAGAAGCGGCGGCGGAATGCGGCGGACTTCTCCGACCAGGAGCACTGCGCCATTCAGCTTCTGTTGGGGGAGGACGGAACGCCTACAGATCTCTGTCGCCAGGTGGGAGCCCGGTACGCGGAGATCATGGTGGATGAGTACCAGGACACCAACGAGGTACAAAACTGCATCTTCGAGGCCCTGGCTGCCGGGCGGAACAACCTCTTCTGTGTGGGGGATGTGAAGCAGAGTATCTACCGCTTCCGTCTGGCGGACCCCACCATTTTCCTGGAGAAATACCGCCGCTTCCGACCCAAGGGCGAGGCGGAAAAGGGGGAGGAGCGGAAGATCCTCCTCTCCAAGAACTTCCGCTCCCGCTCGGAGGTGCTGGACGCGGCCAACTTCGTCTTCTCCAACATCCTCTCCCAGGAGATGGGGGAGATGGACTACGGCCCCGACGAGGCCCTCTACTTCGGGGCGGAGTATTACCCGGCGGCGGAGGACCGGCAGCCGGAGTTCCACCTCCTCCAGGTCCCCGCCGGGGAGGAGGGGGGCGACACCCACTGGGCGGAGGCCCGGTTCGTGGCGGAGAAAATTACCCACATGCTCCGGGAGGGCTACCCTGTGCTGGACGAGGGGGGAACCATGCGGCCCTGCCGCAGCAGCGACTTTGCCGTCCTCATGCGAAGCCCCAGCCAGCACCTCTACCAGTACATCGCCGCTCTCCGGGAGCGGAACATCCCCTGCGCCGTCCAGGAGAATGAGGACTTCTTCGCCGCCATGGAGGTGGCGGTGGCCATCAACCTCCTGGCAGTGGTGGACAACCCCCACCAGGACGTGCCCCTCATCTCCGTGCTCCGGTCCCCGGTGTTCGGCTTCACGCCGGACCGGCTGGCGGAGATCCGTGGCGCCTGCCCCACCGGGGACTACTGCACCGCCTTAGAGCGGGCGGCGGAGCGGGGGGAAGAGGACGCCGCCGCCGTAGAGGACGCCCTGGCAAATCTCCGGTCTGCCGCCAAGGACATGAGCGTCCAGCGGCTCCTCTGGCACATCTATAACGAACTGAACCTGCCGGGGGTTTTCGGAGCCATGGAAAACGGCGCCGCCCGCCGGGAGAATCTGGTGACCTTAGGGGAGTGGGCCCAGTCCTTTGAGAGCAGCGGCTACCGTGGGCTTTTCGCCTTTGTTTCCCATCTCCGCCAGCTGCTGGAGAGCGGCAGCGCTCCCACCGGCAGCGGCGCTGCGGCAGGGGAGGGGGTCCAGATCATGACCATCCACAAGTCCAAGGGCCTGGAGTTTCCCATCGTGATCCTGGCGGACCTCAGCAAGGAGTTCAACCGGGCCGACCTCAATCCCCAGGTGCTGGTCCACCCCAAGCTGGGCCTCGGCCCCCGGCGGATCGACCTTGCCCGCCGCCTCACCTATCCCACTTTAGCCCGCACCGCCGTGGAGCGGCAGCTGAGCCGGGAAGGACGGTCGGAGGAGATGCGGGTGCTGTATGTGGCTATGACCCGGCCCAAAGAAAAGCTCATTATGGTGGCCTCCGGTAAGCGGATGGGCACTAAGCTCAAGAAACTCCTGCCTCTGGCCTCCTGCCCGGCGGAGCCCAATGCGGTGGAGGCGGCCAGCTGCCTTGCCGACTGGGTGCTGCTGCCCCTGCTGTGCCGCCCGGAGGCGGCAGTGCTCCGGGACCTGGGGGAGATGGACGCCCCCCAGCTGGTCACCGACGGCGTCACCTGGACGGTGGCGGTCCACG
>CALXDB010000093.1 GCA_944386955.1 uncultured Oscillospiraceae bacterium | reverse complement strand
CGGCTACGCCGTGCCACCTTCCCCCAAAGGGGGAAGGCTTTCAGATTGGGAAATCGCAGAGGCCTCAACAACCACCAAGGGAGCGCGCTGAAGCGCGGAAACAGGAGAACTCCGACCCCCTTGCAGGGTCAGCCGAAAAAGCCACTAAAAATAACGGGACAGATTTTCCATAATAGGAACAAAAGGAGTCCTTAGAACCATTGGTTCTAAGCGGACTTTTGCCTACTTTTCTTCCGCGAGAAAAGTAGGCCGCCGGAGGCTAAACCAGGTATCGAAACACCGTCGGGTACCGACAAAACGATGCCCGCCCTCGTCAGAGGGCAAAAAAGAGCCGGTCCCGGCGATGAGCGGACAAAACAAAAGGAAGCGCCACGCCCGGCGCGTGAGGGTGGGATCAAAATAACCCCGCCGTCAGGCGCCAGGCGCGGCCACGCGCAATACGTATTTTCGGAGGTTTCTATGTCTGAACAAAAGGAATTGAACGAGCTGACCACCACCCAGGTGGACCATGAATACGGCGGCTCCGAGATCCAGGTGCTGGAAGGCCTGGAGGCCGTCCGCAAACGGCCCGGCATGTACATCGGCTCCACCAGCGAGTCCGGCCTTCACCACCTGGTGTACGAGATCGTGGACAACTCCATCGACGAGGCCCTGGCCGGGTACTGCACCGAGATCACCGTCACCATCAACGACGGCGACACCATCACTGTCACCGATAACGGCCGCGGTATCCCCGTGGACATCCAGCCCCAGACGGGCCTTCCCGCTCTGGAAGTGGTGTTCACCGTCCTCCACGCCGGCGGCAAGTTCGGCGGCGGCGGCTACAAGGTCTCCGGCGGCCTCCACGGCGTGGGCGCCAGCGTGGTCAACGCCCTCTCCGAGTGGCTGGTGGTCCAGGTCCACAAGAACGGCCAGATCTATGAGATGAAGTTCGCCCGGGGCGAGATCACCCAGAAAATGAAGGTGGTGGGCCCCACCGACAAGAACGGCACCGTGGTCACCTTCAAGCCGGATCCGGAGATGTTTGACACCACTATCTACAGCTACGACATCATCCACACCCGGATGCAGCAGCAGGCCTTCCTCAACGCCGGTCTGAAGATCAAGACCTTCGACCGCCGCCCCGGTAAGGAGGCCCAGGACGAGATGCACTACGAGGGCGGCCTCCGGGAGTACGTTACCTGGCTCAACCGCCACAAGACCCCCATCCACGACCAGGTGATCTATATGGAGGGCGCCAAGGACGACGCCATTGCTGAGATCGCCCTCCAGTACAACGACGACTTTAAGGAGAACATCATCTCCTTCGCCAACAACGTCCACACCCCCGAGGGCGGCATGCACGAGACCGGCCTCAAGTCCGCCCTCACCCGGGTCATCAACAACTACGGCCTCAAGTCCGGCCAGCTGAAGCCCGACCAGCCCGGCCTCAAGGGCGAGGATTGCCGGGAGGGCCTTACCTGCGTGGTGTCCGTGAAGCTGACGGAGGCCCAGTTCGAGGGCCAGACCAAGGCCAAGCTGGGCAATGCCTATATCCGTACCCTGGTGGACAACGTGGTCAGCGACAAGCTGGAGCAGTTCTTTGAGGAGAACCCCAAGGTGGCCCGGATGATCCTGGACAAGGCCATGATGGCAAACCGTGCCAGAGAGGCCGCCCGGAAGGCCCGGGAGTCCATTCGCCGGAAGACCGCCCTGGGCGGCGCGGCCATGCCGGATAAGCTCCGGGACTGCAACGAGGCCAACCCCGAGCTCACCGAGCTCTACATCGTCGAGGGCGATTCCGCAGGCGGCTCCGCCACCCAGGGCCGGGACTCCCGGTTCCAGGCTATCCTTCCCCTCTGGGGCAAGATGCTGAATGTGGAAAAGGCCCGGGCGGACAAGGTCTACGGCAACGACAAGCTGACCCCCGTTATCACCGCTTTGGGGGCCGGCATCGGGGAGGACTTCGACCTCAACAAGCTCCGGTACCACAAGGTCATCATCATGGCCGATGCCGATGTGGACGGCGCCCACATCCGGACCCTGCTTCTGACCTTCTTCTTCCGCTTCATGCGGCCTTTGATCGACAAGGGCTATGTCTACGCCGCTGTGCCGCCCCTCTATAAGCTGACAAAGGGCAAGACCACTCGGGTGGCCTTCTCCGACGAGGAGCGGGACCGGATCTCCGCGGAGCTCCGGGGCGACAATCCCAACACCAAGGTGGTCATCAACCGGTACAAGGGCCTTGGTGAGATGGACCCCCACGAGCTGTGGGAGACCACCATGGACCCCGAGCGCCGGACCCTTAAGCGCATCGAGCTGGACGACGCCGTGAAGGCCGACGAGATCTTTACCCTCCTTATGGGCGAGAAGGTGGAACCGAGACGGGACTACATCCAGGAGAACGCCAAGAAGGCCGTCAATTTGGACTTCTAAGGAAACAAAAGTGAGGAGATGGGAGAGATGGTACTGCTTTCCGCACCGCTTTCAGAGAATTCCGCTCCCATCATCCATTACCCCGCCTCTGTGGCCGCGGCCGCTGCTGCTGCGGTGGTGTTCGCCGCGGTACAGCTGCTGTGCTTGCGCAGCGGCCGGTCAAAATGGCTCCGGCTGACGCCGCTGTGGATTGCCCTCTGCAGCACCCTGGTCAGCCTGACCTGCGTCGTCAGTCTGTACGCGCCCTATGAAATGGGATTCGTCCTGTTCTGCTCCCTGGCCGCCCTGCTGGGCTGTCTGGCGGGACTGGGCGCGGCATGGATGAGAACGCGAAAATAAAAAAGCGAAAGGGAAGCGCTGCCGCCTTTCGCTGCTGCAATAGATACGGAACTACCCTCTCAATAGAAGGAGGACAAACATTCATGAGTAAAAAGCCCCAATACGATCCCGAGGAGATCCGGTTTCCCGACCAGGTGATCAAGACTGCGCCCCTGGTCCAGGAGATGGAGAACTCCTATATCGAGTACGCTATGTCCGTCATCGTGGGCCGGGCCCTGCCTGACGTGCGGGACGGTTTGAAGCCGGTCCACCGCCGTATCCTCTACGCCATGTACGAGGACGGCCTCACCAGCGACAAGCCCTTCAAGAAGTCCGCTACCTGCGTGGGCGACGTGCTGGGCCGCTACCACCCCCACGGCGATCAGTCCGTCTACGACGCCCTGGTCCGTCTGGCCCAGGATTTTTCCATGCGGTACATGCTGGTGGACGGCCACGGCAACTTCGGCTCCGTGGACGGCGATCCCCCGGCCGCCTACCGGTACACCGAGGCCCGGCTCAGCAAGCTCTCCAACGAGATGCTCCGGGATATCGAGAAAGACACGGTGAACTGGGACCCCAACTTTGATGAGACCCGGAAGGAGCCCAGGGTGCTGCCCTCCCGGTTTCCCAATCTTCTGGTCAACGGCTCCGCCGGCATCGCCGTTGGCATGGCCACCAACATCCCGCCCCACAATCTCAAGGAGGTCATCGACGCTACCATCTGTGTGCTGGACAATGAGCACGCCACTCTGGACGACCTGATGGAGCACATCAAAGGGCCGGATTTTCCCACAAAGGGCATGATTATGGGCCGCAGCGGCATCCGGGCGGCTTATGCCACCGGCAAGGGCCATATCCGGGTCCGGGCCCGGACAGAATTTGAAGAGTTCGGCAAGGACCGCACCCGCATCATTGTTACCGAGATCCCTTATCAGGTCAATAAGCGGATGCTCATCAAGAACATGGCGGACCAGGTGGAGGACAAGCGGCTGGAGGGCATCTCCGACATCCGGGATGAGTCCGACCGCAACGGCATGCGTATCGTCATCGAGCTGAAGCGGGACGCCAATCCCCAGGTGGTTTTGAATCGCCTCATTGCCCAAACCCAGCTCCAGACCACCTTCGCCATCAACATGCTGGCCCTGGTCCACGACCAGAAGCAGCCCAAGATCCTCTCCCTGCGGGAGATTCTGGACGAGTACATCGCCTTCCAGGAGGAGGTCATCACCCGCCGCACCATCTATGACCGGAAGAAGGCTCAGGAGCGGGCCCATCTGCTGGAGGGCCTGCTGATTGCCCAGGACAACATTGACGAGGTCATCCGCATCATTCGCTCCCGGTACGACGATGCCAAGGAGAAGCTGATGGAGCGCTTTGGTCTGGACGAGGTCCAGGCCCAGGCCATTCTGGATATGCGCCTCAAGGCCCTCCAGGGTCTGGAGAAGGAGAAGCTGGAGGCTGAGTACAAGGAGCTGGAGGAGCGGATCGCCTACTACGACAAGCTCCTCAGCGACGAGGCCATGCTCCGGGGCGTTTTGAAGGACGAGCTGATCGAGATCCGGGACAAGTACGGCGACGGGCGCCGGACCGAGATCGCCTTCGTGGAAGACGATATGGACATCGAGGACCTCATTGAGGAGGAGCAGTGCGTCTTCACCCTCACCCAGGCGGGCTACATCAAGCGGACCCCGGTGAGCGAGTATACCGCCCAGTCCAAGGGCGGCATGGGGAAGAAGGGTATTACCACCCGGGAGGAGGACGTGGTCAGCGACGTGTTCACCGCCTCCACCCACGACTACCTCTTCTTCTTTACCGACACCGGCAAGGTCTATCGGAAGAAGGGCTACCAGATTCCCGAGAGCGGCAAGACCGCCAAGGGCACCAACATCGTCAATATCCTCCAGGTGGAACAGGGGGAGAAGATTCAGACCATGATCCACACCCGGGAGCTGGACAACCCGGACCTCTATCTGGTGATGGTGACGAGAAACGGCACCGTAAAGCGGCTGCCGGTGACGGCCCTGAAGAACATCCGCAACACCGGCATCCGGGCCATTACCCTGGACGAGGGGGATCAGCTGATCTCCGTCCGGGAGACCGACGGAACCCGGAAGATCATCATTGCCACCCATGACGGCATGGCCATCTGCTTCGACGAGAACGACGTACGGCCCATGGGCCGCACCGCTGTGGGCGTCCGGGGCATCCGCCTCCGGGAGGGCGACTATGTGGTGGGCGCCGCCCGGGCAAGAGCCGGCAAGTGCGTGCTGTCCATCACGGAGAAGGGTTACGGCAAGCGGACCCCCGTGGAGGAGTACCGCATCACAAACCGGGGCGGTCTTGGCATCAAGAACTACGCCGTCACGGAAAAGACCGGCGGCGTGGTGGGCATCAAGGTGGTCAGCGGCGAGGAGGACCTTCTCCTGGTGACCCAGGCGGGCATTTTGATCCGCACCCATGTGGAGGACGTGAAGGTCACCGCCAACCGGGCCACTCAGGGCGTCATCGTCATGCGCTTCAAGGAGGAGGGGGACCAGGTGATCTCCCTGGCCCTCGCCGAGCGGGAGGACGAGGAGGAAGAGACCGCCGTGGAGAGGCCGGAGAGCGGCGGAGAGGAGGCGTAAGCCATGCGGAGACGGGTGACTTACCGCCCCAGCAAGAGCCAGTCTGCCTTTGGGGCGGTGGTGGGCGTGATCTTTGTTCTGATCGGCTTTTTTGTGGTGATTCCGACTTTTGGTCCCTTTGGAATCCTGTGGACCCTCATTGCGGTGGGTATCACCGGCATGAACGCTTACCAGGCCTTTGGAAAGAAATATGTGGGTCCTGAGATCCACATCGAAGAGGAGGGGGCGCCTTATGCAGGCAGTCAGCCCTCCGCCTCAGGCAGCGCCGAGGAGCGGCTGAAAGAGCTGCGGAGCCTCTATGACCAGCGGCTTATTACGCAGGAGGAATATGAGGCCAAGCGTCAGGAGATCCTGAAACAGCTGTAAAAAGAGAAACAGGCAGTATTATCTGAATAAGATAATACTGCCTGTTTTGAAACTTTGCGAGGTTTGCCCTCATCCGCCTCCTTCGGAGGCACCTTCCCCCAGCGGGGGAAGGCTCTATTTAGGCTTCCCCCTCCGGGGGAAGCTGGCAGCCGAAGGCTGACTGATGAGGGGACGGATAGAGAGGATCAAAACATGGGAGAGCCATCCAAAATGCGTATTTACGCAAAAGAGCTGAGGAGAGAGGCGACAAAAGAAGAAAATCATCTTTGGTATGATTTCCTGCGAACATGTCCGTTGCAATTTCGCAGACAGGTAGTCTTTGATTGCTATATCGTAGACTTTTATTGTGCGAAAGCAAAACTGGTCATAGAGTTGGATGGGTCTCAGCATTACATGGATGATGGACCAGATGACGATGAGAAGCGGACGGCATACCTGCAGGAAAGATACGGTCTCTCTGTTTTGCGATTTACAAATTTGGATATCAAGGATAACTTCGAGGGGGTTTGTATCGCCATTTCTCAGGCGATAGAGCCAGCTTGTTTGCAGGAAGAAAAAAGAGCCTTCCCCCTCTGGGGGAAGGTGCCTCCGAAGGAGGCGGATGAGGGGTCGTCAACTACACGGGAAGGAATAAGTATCATGAAACAAGTGACCATTTACACCGACGGGGCCTGCAGCGGGAACCCGGGGCCGGGAGGCTGGGGGGCCATCCTCCGCTACGGTCCCCATGAAAAGGAGATCTCCGGGGGAGAGGCCCACACCACCAACAACCGCATGGAGCTGACCGGCGTGATCTCCGCGCTGAAGCTCCTAAAGGAGCCCTGTGAGGTGGAGCTGTACTCCGATTCCAAATATGTGATCGACGCCCTGGAAAAGGGCTGGGCCCGGGGCTGGCAGAAGCGGGGCTGGGTGAAGAGCGACAAGAAGCCCGCCCTCAACCCCGACCTCTGGGAGGAGCTTTTGAAACTGTGCGATATCCACACCGTCCACACCCACTGGGTCAAGGGCCATGCGGATAATCCTTACAATAACCGCTGTGACGAACTGGCGGTAGCGGAGTGGCAGAAGCGGAAAGGGTAAGAGAGGAACAAGGTGAAACGAGACAGAGGACTTTTGACCGGCATCGTGCTGACGCTGGTGGTTACGGCTTGGTATTATTGGACAAGGAGCCAGGCGGGCGATTTGACCGCTGTGGACCGGACAATATGTTTCGCAGTGATCGCGCTTTGTGCAGGCGGACTTCTGCGGCATTTGGTATTTAGACTGCGGCAGAGGAAAAAATAGGGCTTTGTTCACAAATTGTTTATATCCCGTACATGATTTGGCCGCAAATCTTTAGTATTCTATCATCAAGCAAAGGGTACAAAACCCGATGCGATTTCTCCCTCCTAAAACACACACAACACACAGCGGAAAGCCCCCACCGAGCCGGTGGGGGCTTTTCGTTGTGTGGAAGGAGTTTCCTAACGTTCATAGTTTGTTTACAGCCGGTACATGATTTGGCCGTAAATCTTTAGTATTCTATCATCAAGCAAAGGGTACAAAAACCCGATGCGATTTCTCCCTCCTAAAACACACACAACACACAGCGGAAAGCCCCCACCGAGTCGGTGGGGGCTTTCCGTTTCTCTTATTACGCAGTTAGAAGCGTCATCAAAAGGAAAATGGCCAATGTCATGATGGTGCAGATGGAGCACACGCCGGAGGCGGTGACGCTGTCCTTTCCCCGGCTAAGGCCGGGGGCCAGGTAGCTGGGGGGCAGGAAGGCGTAGAGAAAGACTGCCCACCGGGTCTCCGGGACGGTGTCCGGCACCAGGCACAGAAGGCCCTGAATCAGCAGGCACTGAAGAGAAAATACGCCCCAAATCACAGCGGACAGCTTCAAAGCGCCGCCGTGGGCACACTCCCGGAAAGAGAAAGTGTAGCCGATGGTTACCAGAATGACGCAGCTGATGGGGGCGCAGAGGAAGTCCGCCGTGGTGGTGACCAGGGGGTCCACCCCCGTGGCAGCCAGAAGATCCCGCAGCCCCGACAAGTTCAAAATCAGGCCCGCGATGGCGGCCAGCAGCATGGGGGTGGTGAGGGTCCGCCGCACCAGCTCCCTGGGGGTGAGGTTGGCCCCGGCGCTAACCAAGGCCAAAGTGGGAATGGCCACGAACATCTGAGCCACGTCCAGGCTGGTAAGCCGGAACAGCTCCTGCTGTCCGAAGAGCACCAGGAACAGAGGCACGCCCAGCATGCTGCCCTCCTTGGTGGCAAAGTACAGGGGCAGGTTGGCGGGCTTTCCCCTGTGGACCAGCACCAGACTGATGCACAGCAGCGCCAGGGCCGTGGGCAGGATGGTGGCCATGGACACCAGGGTCTGGGGGAGAAATTCCGTGGTATAGCAGGAGCGGAAGAGAAGGCAGGGCATGCCGATCTTACAGGCGAAGTCCTGCATCCCCCGGATCCCCTCCGGGGAGAGAATGTTCTTTTTTCGGATCAGGCCTCCCAGCAGCATTGCCGCGGCGATGGGGAGCAGCGTTTCCAGTACCGTCCACAATTTGTCCATCTTGCTTCACACCTCAACCCACATGTTGACACGAAGGATATTGTAGTCTTTTGCGGGTATAGGGTCAAGAGGAAAAATCGAAAAGGGCGCGTTATTAGTCGGCTCGAACCGCGAAAAAGGTCTCGATGTCTGCCCGGGTGCAGGCGGTGCTGCCCTGGATGAAGTCCGGCTTGCCGCCGCCCCGGCCCTGGAGGGCAGCGTTCAGGGCCTTGGCCAGGGGACGGAGGTCCTCCGCCCCGCCGCCCACAGCGTATTTCCAGCTGCCGTCGGTCCCGGCGAAGACGGCGCAGCGGCCGCCGCAGACGGCTCCCACCGCTCCGCAGAGCTTCCGCAGGGACTCGGGGGACATGTCCTCCTCCAGAAGGAGCACGTCCCCCTTACCGGCCAGGGCCTCCGCCTTCTGCCGGAAGGCCGCCTCCTCCAGGGAGGCGATCCGCCCCCGGAGGGCGTAGAGCTCCTTCTGGGTCCGCTCCACGGCGGCGGCGGTGTCCATGACCTTGGCGGAGAGGAGCTGGCTCACCTTGTGGTTCTGCTCCAGCACGGCGGAGCAGTAGTCCACGGCCCGCTTGCCGCAGACCATTTCGATCCGGACGCCCTCCCGGAATTTCTGGCAGCTGAGGAGCTTTACCAGCCCCACCTGTCCGCTGGTGCGGACGTGGGTGCCGCAGCAGGCGCAGCAGTCCGCGCCGGGGAAGGCCACCAGCCGCACCTCGCCGGGGATAAATTTCTTGCTGCGATACTCCGCCTGTTCCAGAGCCTCGCCGCTCAAAAAGCGGATGTGGATGGGGTGGTCCTCCCAGATGTACCGGTTGACGGCGGCCTCGATCTCCGGCAGGTCCCCGGCGGGGATGTCGGCGTTGAAGTCGATGGTCACCAGGTCGTGGCCCAAGTGGAAGCCCACATTGTCGCAGTGGTAGCGGGCGCAGATGGTGCCACTGGTGATGTGCTCGCCGCTGTGCTGCTGCATGTGGTCGAAGCGGCGGTCCCAGTGGAGGGAGCCCTCCACGGTCTCCCCCACGGGGAGGGGCTTGTCGCAGGTGTGGACGATGACGCCGTCCTTTTCCCGCACATCGGTGACGCGGGCGTCACCCAGGGTGCCGGTGTCGAAGGGCTGACCGCCCCCCTCGGGGTAGAAGGCGGTGCGGCTGAGTACCACGGCGTGGCCGGTTTTGGTCTCCTGGCAGGAGACCACCGTGGCGGTGAAGGTTTTCATAAAGGAATCCGCGTAATAGAGTTTTTCTGTCATGGGATGACGACCTCTCTCTTTTTTTATCCTCTGACGAGGGGGTTTTCTTTTTTTGTCGGTGGCCGACGGTGTTTCGATCCCTGGTTCTGCCTCCGGCGGGTGACTTTTCTCGCCAAAGAAAAGTCACCAAAAGTTGGCTTAGAACCAAGGTTCTAAGGACTCCTTTTGGCCTATTATGGGAAATCTGTACCGTTTATTTCGAGGGGTTTTTCGGCTGACGGATGCAAGGGGGTCGGAGTTCCCCTGTTTCCGCGCTTGAAGCGCGCTGCCCTGGTGGTTGTAGGGGCCTCTGCAATTTCCCAAGTCTAAAGCCTTCCCCCCTTGGGGGAAGGTGGCACGGCGAAAGCCGTGACGGATGAGGGGAACCCAAGGGCAGAGACTTT
>CALXDB010000092.1 GCA_944386955.1 uncultured Oscillospiraceae bacterium | reverse complement strand
ACATTGGGTTCCGACATCCAGCAGTCCAGAATGTTGATTCCCTGGGCCTCGCAGCAGTCGATGACCGCCTTGACCTCTTCCGCGCTGTGGCGCTCCAGCCACTCCGCCCCCAGACCGATTTCACTGACCTTCAGCCCCGTATTGCCCAGTGCCCGATACCGCATGGAAATTCCTCCTTCCAAGCCCTGAAATTCTGTTCCGGTGCCCATCCTGCCTCAGCAGGTGCTTTACCCTATCTTACCATACTTTTATGGCTGGTCAAGGCTGACATGCCGTTTCGTGGTCTCTTGTGGGGCGGGGATGGAATCAGCCGGAAGGCGTACAGAGGCGGCGGCCCGCCCGATTGCTGCTGCCCCTGGTACTGAATCCACAGGGGGGGACAGGGCGTCCCGCTGTACAATTTTATCCATTGGCGGTTCTGAAGCTCATTTTGAAAAATGTGATTTTTTGAAATAGATAGTATTTAAAATTGCGGAGTATCCTCCGACAAAAATATCTGATTTGTAGAAAAACAGCGAGAAAAGTTGTAATGGATGGCAATTGACAAGGGCATACCCACATGATACTATCATAATAGCTTAAACAATTAAACAAATAAAAAATGAATTATAAGAGCACTATAATGAAGAAAAGATGTCGCGTAACGCTAAAAGAGGTTGCCCAGTCTGCAGGAGTTTCCGTTGCCACGGTGTCCATGGTGCTGAACGGAAAAAATTCTGACCGGATTACCGACAAAACGATCAAGAAGGTTTTGCAGGCGGCGGCAGAACTGAATTACACGCCGGATCTAAATGCTCAGATTTTAAAGGGGAAGGCCTCCACCTTGATAGGTTTGGTTATTCCCGACATATCAAACCCGTTCTATCCTGAAATCACAAAAGGCATTACCGATCGTGCGGCGGAGCTGGGGTATAATGTAACGCTATTTAATACAGACAACAATATTACGCAGGAAATTTTTGCCATGGAGACGCTTTCAGCAATGCGGGTGGCAGGCGTGATATTGTGCGGCGTGTTTGAACCAAGCAATCAAGAGAGGGAATTGCTGCGGTATTTGGAGGACAGGGACATTCCTGTTGTTCAGATCGATCGGTATGATTCCGATGAAATCGTTCCCTATGTCGCAATTGATAACTATGCCGCCGCTTATCAGGCGATGGAGTACCTGATCCGTTCCGGTCACCGCAGAATTGCCGTTATCACACCGGATATGTCCCTGCACATTATTCACGAACGGATCCGCGGGATATATACAGTGTGCGCACAATATGGCCTTGGTGGTTATGAGAAATTTATTATATATTCCGGCGTAAAGGAAATGCAGAAGGCGGATGTTCCATCTGTTGTTGACCAGATTGTACAGTTGGAATGCACGGCGGTATTCAGCCTTTTGGGGGATTTGTTTGCCATTGAGTGCATCAGAGAAATGGAGACGCGTGGGATTTCCGTACCGGATGATATCAGCGTAGTCGGATTTGATGATATTCAGCTGGCCACCTTTTCCCATCCCAGATTAACAAGCGTACATCAACCGAAATATGATATGGGAAAAGCGGCGTTGGATTTGCTGTGTTCTGTTATGGGGGGCGAGATTCAGGCTCCCTACCGGATCATTATGGAGCATAGGCTGATTGTCCGGGAATCCGTGAGATTGTGCAGCGGAGCGCTTGACGGGAGTTGAATCGTGTGTACTCTAAATTTATATTGCACCCACCGGAATTTGGTGGGTGCAATATAAAAAAATGTTAGTTAAAGGTTTAAATTGGACATTTCCGGTTTCCCAGATTGTATAAACAGAATAGGAGTGATACTATGCAGCCTCATGTCGTGCCAATGGAATCTATGAAATTTAGCTTTGATAAGGAGATCGAGCCAACTTTACATATCCAATCTGGTGAAGAAGTTGTTTTCTTTACTGAAGATGCAAACGTCAGCCTTATCACGGAGGAATCCCATATTTGGGATGATTTCCAGAAACTATACGCCGCAGGGAACGGCTGCAATCCTGTCTCCGGGCCTGTATATGTCGATGGCGCCAGGAAGGGAGATTACCTGGCCGTGGAGATTCTATCGGTAAAAGCAGGTGAAGAGCGCAATGGTGGGTATACTGCACTATACCCGGGATTAGGCGCTCTCTCCACGCCGGCATCCCTGCAGGATAACCTGGAGGCCAGGACGAAGATCTGCAGAATTGATGGAAATTCAGGGCTGTTTAAAACCAATGACGGTTCTGCCGTGATCCGGTTTGATCTGAATCAGTTTATCGGAACGATCGGTGTGGCCCCGAAAGAGGATCGCAGGTCTTCCTATTTTCACGGGCAGGACTATTGCGGAAATATCGATTGTCCCGATGTGTGTGAGGGGACGACGGTGGTGCTGCCCTGCAACGTGGACGGCGGATTGCTTTCAATCGGAGACGTCCATGGGGCGCAGGGGGATGGCGAAATCACCGGATGCGCATTGGAATGCCGCGGCGAAGTTCGGGTCCGTGTAACGGTCCTCCGCGGCGAGGAAGCAAAATACTGCGCCTGGCCGCAGGTCAACTCGGAGAGCTACATCGGCACGATTATTTGCGGCGGAGGCTGGAGTCTGACGGAGCAAATTAAGCAGGGGTACGTTGAATTGGTGCATCGCATGGAAAAATACTACGGCTTTGATAAGCTCGATGCATATCAACTGCTGAATTTGGTTGGGAAGGTCCGCATCGGTCAGGTGGGGCACGATATGAATTCCTGTGTTGTGAAAATTGACCGGCGCTATTTGACCGGAGAAAAGGAGGGATCTATGCTTCTATACGGAAATATTCCCCAAATTTGTAAGGAGGTATTGAGGTGAATCCGATTTTTACCCAGATTACTCAAGTTGCAATCGTGGTAAAGGATCTTGAGAAAACCGTACATGCGTATGCGGACCAGTATGGAATCGGGCCATGGAATATTTATACGTTGGATTCCAAAGTTGTCAAAGATATGGAAATCGGTGAAAGGAGGAAAGACTACCGCTATAAGCAGGCTACCACCTATATCGGCTCGACACATTTTGAAATCATTGAACCCTTGGATGAGGAGAGCATCTATGCAGATTTCCTGCGGGAACATGGCGAAGGCGTACACCATATTGCCTTTGCAACGGAGCACGATAAGACGATGGATTTTTTCCACAGGAACGGAAAGATCGCCATGCAGGGAGGTACCATTTGCGGGAAACACAAATTTACCTATGTGGATTGCATGGATGATTTAAAGCTCATTGTGGAATTCAATAAGGAAGAAGCAGGATTTCAGATGCCGGAAGCTGATGCCGTTTATCCGTGAGAACAGTTTATTTAACATAACTTGGTAAAAGAAGAGAAAGGAATCGTTTATGAAAAAGTATCTTGCTCTGCTGCTTGTATTCGTAATGACGATGTCGCTTGCGGCCTGCTCCAACCAGGCGAACAACCATCCCTCTGATACCACCGATCCCTCAAACGGGGAAAATGCCGCCGATCCGGGAACGAATGAAGACGGAAGCGGGGAAACCAACTCTGCCGGCACGGAGGATTATTCGTTTAATCCGTCGGATGGTGCTGATCCGGAAAAAACAGAGTACCATTTTGTGTATATTCCCAAGCTGGTGCATCCTTATTTTGACGCCATCCATGACGGAATGCTGGCGGCAATTGAGGACTATGCGGATAAGGGCGTGACTATCACGCTGGACTGGGACGCACCGGCAGAGGCGGATGCGTTGGTTCAGATTCAGAAGATCGAGGCAGCTGCTGCAAAGCAGCCGGACGCCATTGGAGTGGCCATGCAGGATCCCACCACGGTCAATCCGATTTTGGCGGAGGTGCAGGCCAGCGGGATCCCCGTGGTGACCAGTGACGAAGGGGACACCACCACCTTTGCTGAGCGCCAGGCATTTGTGGGCATCAAGGATCTTTATACGCACGGAAAAATCCTGGGAGAAGCGGTTGCCGAGGCCCTGAATTACGAAGGACAGGTAGGAATGCTCATTGGCACAAAGGATGCCTGGGCGCATATTGAGCGCACTCGCGGGATCAAGGACGCGCTGGCCCAGTATCCTGATATTGAAATTGTCTGCGAGTTTGCGGATGAAGATGATATCGAAAAGGCCATGACACTGACGGAGCAGATGCTGACGGCCTATCCGGAGGTTGATGCGATCACCAGCTCTAACGGCGGTGCCCATGTGGGTGCTGCAAGAGCTGTGGAGGGCGCCGGCCGCACGGGCGAAATTGTGATCGCCGGGTATGATGCGATTGAGGAGACCGTGAATTTTATTCGTGACGGCGCGATTTACTGTGCAGTTGCGCAGGACTGCTACAGTACGGGTTATTGGCTGATCTGTGAGATGATTGATGCTGCAGATGGCAAGATCTCTGAGCCGCGCGAGGTCTATGCAGACGTCTTCGTTTTGACGAAGGACAATATGGATGAACTTCCCAAGTACGGGTACAACTTCTAATATGTTTAGAGCAATGCCGGACCGGGCCGCAAAACGGCCTGGCCCGGTATTGTTATTGATAGGGAGGAAATCCGATGAAGCAGGAAATTTTGTGTATGCATAATATCGACAAACGTTTTCCAGGTGTCCATGCACTGAAGAAGGCCAATCTGTCGCTGTATGCAGGCGAAATCCATGCGTTAGTGGGCGAAAATGGTGCTGGAAAGAGCACGCTTATGAATGTGCTGATTGGTTCTGTAAGGCCCGATCAGGGGGAGATCACCATAAAAGGTGCTGCACATGTAATTTCTTCCCCCAACTATGCAATTCGTCATGGAATTGGGATTGTTCCGCAGGAGTTGAATATCGTTCCGGACATCTCTGTGGCTGAAAATATCTTTCTTGGTATATCGAATAAAAAATACGGAATTATCAGCTGGAAAGAAACTTACCAAAAGGCTGACGCGCTCATCAGGAGTTTGGGCTGTGCAATCGACGTAAAAAGTCTGGCGGGCTCCCATAATGTGGCGGAGCTGCAAATGGTGCAGATTGCCAGAGCGCTGGCCTTTGGTGCAGAAATCATCATCTTTGACGAGCCTACCGCCAGCCTGACATATCAGGAGACCCGTGCGCTCTTTCAGATCATCAATCGCCTGAAAGAATCGGGGGCGGGCATTATCTATATTTCCCATCATTTGGAGGAAGTCAAGGAGCTTTCTGATCGCGTTACCGTCATGCGTGATGGCGAAACGGTGGGGACCTATGCGACAAAAGAGACGACAGAGAGCCAGTTGATATCCCTTATGGCGGGGCAAACGATTACCTTTAACCGCATACAGCGCCAATATAAAAGCGATGATATCTTGCTCCAGGTAGAGCACCTCTGCTATAAGACAAAATTTACGGATGTTTCATTTTCTGTAAAACGCGGAGAGATTTACGGATTAGGGGGACTGGTTGGCGCCGGGAGATCTGAAGCTGCGGACGGTCAATTTCATAGATGCACTGGTGGCGATTCTGACGCTGCAAAACACCTTGATCATGGTGAAGCGGACAACACCGGAGGAAAACGACATGCTCCCGGTGTCTGCCGCCTCCAGTGCTGTCATCTACGCCGTGATCGTGGCGATTACCATACGCATGCTGAGAAAAGGTTTGAAGCAAGAAAAAATATGATCATAGAAGAGAAAAGCACATCCAGCGGTTGGCAATTGCCTTCCTGCCGATGTGCTTTTTTATATTTTTTGACCTGAATCTATCCTTTTATCGGCAACTACATTTTACACTTTACACTGACAGACTGCGCTGCATGATGAGCAGCCGATTTCCATATCCCAAATCCGGAACTTGTGATATAATAAAATATTACAAGCCAAATGAAAGTAACCACCAACGAGGACCGAACATGAAACACATTTTTCTTTTGGAGGACGATGAGACCCTGGGGCGGGGGATCGCCATGGCTCTGACGGGGCCGGAGGTATCCGTCGCCTGCCGCTCCACCCTGGCCAAGGCTCGGGAAGCCCTGGCGGAGGAACGGTTCGACCTGCTGATCCTGGATGTGAATCTCCCCGACGGCAGCGGCCTGGATCTGCTGCGGCAGGTGCGCTCGGAAGGAGATGCCACGCCGGTGATCCTGCTTACTGCCAACGACCTGGAGCTGGACGAGGTCACCGGGCTGGAGGCCGGTGCGGATGACTATATCACCAAGCCCTTCTCTCTGGCGGTACTCCGGGCCAGAGTGAACGCACAGCTCCGCCGAAGCGCGCCCAAGGCCTCCCAGACGCTGACCGTGGGCCCCTTTGCCTTTGATTTTGAACAGATGGACTTTCGCCGGGACGGCAGAGTGGTGGAACTCTCCAAAACCGAGCAGAAGCTGCTGCGGGTGCTGGTGGAGAACCGGGGACGCGCCGTGTCCCGGGCCACGCTGGTGGACCGGGTATGGACGGACGGCGCGGAATTTGTGGAGGAAAATGCTCTGTCCGTCACGGTGAAGCGGCTGCGGAGCAAGCTGGAGGCCGACCCCTCCAAGCCGGACTATCTTAAAACGGTGTACGGCATCGGCTACACCTGGGCGGTGAAGCCATGACAGGATATCTCATCGCAGGCGTTGCCCTGCTGCTGGCCCTGGCCGTGGTCGCCGTTGATCGCTGGCGGACGATCCGCACCATCCGGCGGCTGGACGACATGCTCACCGCCGCCATGAACGGTGCCTTTTCTGAGGAGACCTTTGATGAGAGCTGCCTCTCCTCTTTGGAGAGTCGACTGACCCGCTATCTGACAGCAAGTGCCCTGTCGGAGCGGAATGTGCGAGAGCAGAAGGACCAGATCAGCGCCCTCATTTCCGACATTTCCCACCAGACCAAAACCCCGGTGGCCAATCTCCAGCTCTATGCCCAGCTGCTTTCGGAGCAGCCGCTTACGCCCCTGGGAAAGGACTGCGCCGCCGCCATCTCCGCCCAGGCGGAAAAGCTCCAGGCCCTCATCGAGGCCCTGGTCAAGACCTCCCGGCTGGAGACGGGCATCCTGACTCTCCATCCCCAGGACGGCGAGATTTCTCCGGTGGTGGAGCGGGCTGTCTCCCAATATGTGCCCAAAGCTGCGGAAAAGGGAATTGTCCTGACTGCTGGGGAGGTAAACGGCTCCGCCGTCTTTGACGCAAAGTGGACGGAGGAGGCGGTGTGCAACCTGCTGGACAACGCCGTGAAGTACACTCCCTCCGGCGGGACTGTGACGGCGGAGGTGAAAAATTATGAGCTGTTCTCCGCCATCCGGGTGGCCGATACCGGTCCGGGCATTTCCGAGGAGGAGCAGGCCAAAATTTTCGGACGGTTTTACCGCGCTCCCGGTGCTTATCAGGCGGAGGGCGTGGGCATCGGCCTCTACCTCACCCGGCAGATCGCGGAGAAGCAGGGCGGCTATGTGAAGGTGGAGAGTCTGCCGGGGAATGGAAGTACATTTTTGTTCTATATCCCCCGGGAGTCATAGGATGCAGCAGGCAGGAGATGTATATGATGAGAAATGAATATGAAAATGAAGATTTTTTCCAGCAATACGCACAGATGTCCCGCAGCCGGGAAGGCCTTTCCGGGGCGGGAGAGTGGCATCAGCTGAAGCCACTTTTTCCGCCGCTGAATGGGAAATCCATGCTCGATTTGGGCTGCGGCTATGGATGGCACTGTAAATTTGCCATGGAGCAGGGCGCACGGCAGGTGCTGGGCATTGATCTGAGTTCAAAAATGATCGGGGAAGCCCGGCGGCGCAACAGTGGGCAAGGCATTCTCTATCGGGTGTGCGGGATCGATGCGTATGAGTATCCGGAAGCTGCGTGGGACTGTGTGGTCTCTAATCTGGCCCTGCACTATATCGAGGATCTGGACTCCATTTTTGAAAAGGTACATCGGACGCTGAAAAAAGATGGAATCTTTTTATTTAACATCGAGCACCCTGTCTTTACCGCCGGTGTGGGACAGGATTGGGCCTATGGAGAAGATGGCACGCCGCTGTACTGGCCCATCGATCAGTACTTCATGCCCGGGGAACGGATCACCCACTTTCTGGGCTGCGAGGTTCGCAAGCAGCACCATACCCTCACCCAGATCCTGATGGGACTGCTGCACAGCGGCTTTGCCCTGGAAGCGGTGGAAGAGGCGGAGCCTTCTGCGGAAGTGCTGGACATTCCCGGTATGCGGGACGAGCTGCGCCGGCCCATGATGCTGTTGGTGCGGGCCAGAGCGGTGTGCTGACGGGGCCGGACTTCTTTCAAAACTGTCACATTCTCGAAAGTACCAGGAAAGATTTCCATGCTAAAGTCTGTATTGTCAAAGGACGGTACAGACTTTTTCATTGGAGGAGAACAGTCATGACGATTTTACAGACAAAGGATCTGAAAAAATACTACGGCGCCGGGGACACCCAGGTCAAAGCCCTGGACGGCGTGGATCTGAGCATCGAGCAGGGGGAGTTTGTGGCCATCGTGGGCACCTCCGGCTCCGGAAAGTCTACTCTCCTGCATATGCTGGGCGGACTGGATCGGCCCACCTCGGGAAGCGTATCCGTGGACGGCAGGGACATCTTCGCCCTGAAGGACGAGGCCCTCACTATCTTCCGCCGGAGGAAGATCGGCTTTGTCTTCCAGTCCTACAATCTGGTGCCGGTACTCAGCGTGTGGGAGAACATCGTCCTGCCCATTCAGCTGGACGGGGCCAAGGTGGACGAGGCATACGTCCAGGAGGTCATCGCCACCCTGGGCCTGGAGAAAAAACTCCGGAATCTGCCCAGCCAGCTCTCCGGCGGCCAGCAGCAGCGCGTGGCCATCGCCCGGGCCCTGGCCACCAAGCCAGCCATCCTGCTGGCTGACGAGCCCACCGGCAACCTGGACAGCAAAACCAGCCAGGATGTGCTGGGGCTCATGAAGGTGACGGGGCAGAAGTTTGCCCAGACCATGGTGATGATCACCCACAATGAGGAGATCGCCCAGATGGCCGACCGCATCGTCCGCATCGAGGACGGCCGGATCGTGACGCGGTAAGGGGGCGAAGAATATGAAGGTCTCCAACCGGGGCTGCATCCGCCGCCTGAGCCTGCGCACCCTTCTCGCCAGCCGCACCCGGAACATCGTGGCGGTGCTGGCCATCGCCCTGACGGCGGTGCTGTTTACCTCTCTCTTTACCATCGCCCTCTCCATCAACGAGGGCATTCAGCAGAACAACTTCCGCCAGGCGGGGGGCTGGAGCCACGGCACCTTCAAGTACCTCGCTGAGGAGCAGTTCAACGACCTGAAGGACGATCCCCTGATTGACCAGTGGGGCCTGCGCCGGTTTTTAGGCATGCCTACAGAGATCCCCTTCAACAAGTCCCATGTGGAGATCGGCTACTCCGACGCCAATGAGGCCCACTGGATGTACTGCGACCCGGTGGAGGGCCGTCTTCCCCAGGAGGGTACCGATGAGGCCGCCACCGACACCCATGTGCTGGAACTGCTGGGGGTGGAGCCGGAGATCGGCACAGAATTTACCGTCACCTTTGATGTGGACGGCCATACCACCACACAGACCTTTACCCTGTGCGGCTGGTGGGAGTACGACGAGGCCGTAGTGGCCAACCACATCCTCATTCCCGAGAGCCGGGCAGACGCCATCCTGGCAGAGGCGGGCGTGACGGCGCCGGGCAGCGATGGGATGACCGGAAGCTGGAATCTGGACGTGATGCTGAAACACGGCGCCCGCTCCATCGCCTCCGACATGGAGGAAATTCTGGCAAACCACGGCTATCAGTCGGAAGCCCCGGGAGAGAACTACATCTCCACCGGCATCAACTGGGGCTATACCGGGGCGCAGCTCTCGGATAAGCTGGACCCCTTCGTGGTGGTCGTCATCGTGGGGGTACTGGCCCTCATTCTGCTCACCGGATATCTCATCATTTACAATGTGTTTCAGATCTCCGTGGCGGGGGACATCCGCTTCTACGGCCTGCTGAAAACCATCGGCACCACGCCCCGGC
>CALXDB010000091.1 GCA_944386955.1 uncultured Oscillospiraceae bacterium | reverse complement strand
TGGCCCCGTTTACCCCCGGAGGCGCCAGGGGGGAGAGGTCAGGCTTTTTCATGGGACACCTCCCTCCAGATCCCCAGACACCAGCCCCCCAGGGCCAGGTGGATGAGGCCGCAGACGTAGGGGAGCAGAAAGCCGGGGCCGGGTCCGGCGGCGAAGGTGTACAGCGCCACCCCCAGGGAGAGGAAGGGGGCGATGTGCCACCGCTTCCGCCCCCGGAGGAGGATCCACAGGGCGGCGGCAAACCCCAGGTCCACGCACATGGCCAGATTACACAGGTACCGCAGGGGCTCCCACAGGGGCAGCAGGGCGTAGATCAGCTCCGAGCGGTACGCCGCCAGCATCATGGCCTGGGGATGGGCCATGGTCGGCTCCAGGGAGAAGTAGAGGGTCCCCAGCAGCAAAAACACCAGCACCTGCCAGGTCATGAGGACAAAGAAGCACAGGGCTCCCCAGCCGCCCCACAGGAGGAAGCGGCCCGTGGGGGAGAGGTCCAGCCGCTCCAGGGTGGCGTCACCGCCGGCGCACCGTACCGCCAGCAAAACCCCCGTCAAAACCAGGGCTCCCAGGAATAGTAGGGTGGCGGGCCGGTCAAGGAGACCCTCCAGGGGCAGGGAGGGGGGATTCCTCCACTGCCACAGCAGCACCGCCCCCTCCCCCAGCCCCAGAAGGAGCAGCAGCCCCGTCAGGGGAAAGATGGTGCTCCGCAAGGGGAGATATCCGATGGTGGTCCATTTCTTCGTCATGGCAGTTCCTCCTTCCACAGCCGCCTGAGCAGCGCCTCCGCCTCCTCTAAGGAGACCCCCATCTCCCGCATGGCCGTCACGGCCCGGCGGGCGCTGTCCTCGGTCAGCTGGATGCGGATGGCGGACAGCTGTTCTGTAGTGAATGTGACATAGCTCTTGGCCCCGGGGTGGGACACCGCCAATCCCTCCTCCTCTAAAAGCCGGAAGGCCTTCTGCACCGTGTTGGGGTTCACCCCCAGAAGGGCGGACAGCACCCGGCGGGAGGGCAGCTCCTCCCCGTCGGCAATGGTCCCCGCCACGATGCCCCGCTGGACATAGCGGAGGATCTGGAGATAGATGGGACTCTCCCCGGTGATGGTGAAGCGGTCAAAGGAGACCAAGGCCGTCCCCCCTTTCTCAACTGTACTACTTGACTAATACGGTTTCCAACTGTATTATACAAGTAATACGGTTGCCTGTCAAGGGGACAGCGGCATGGAGAAAAATTTCAGCGGCGCGGAACCATTCGGAGGTTTTTTGCGTCTATAAATAATAAGGAAATGGACGGCCCGGGCCTGCCCGGGGATGGATAGGAGGAGTGGAGAGATGAAGCTGGGCGTTCGGTTTTGGATCCTTGCGGCTCTTGCGGCCCTGCTGCTGCTGGGGGCGGCGGCCTGCGCCCCCAAGGACGGACCCCTGTCGGAGAAGGAGCTGGCGGAGTGGGAGGAGCGGCTGAACGAGCCGGGCTGGAGCGCTTTCCTCTCCCACCAGTACAGCGATGTGAAGTATCTCAACCTCTCCCGGGTCTTTGCCGCCGGAGCAGGGCTCACGGAGGCGGCGGGAGACGGCACCGTTACCCTGACGGCGGAGGAAATGGAGGGCCTTTTGCAGGAGCGGACAGGCCTCAGTCTGGCGGACCTCAGCGACACCCTCTCCGACTGGACCTATCTGGAGGGGACGGACAGCTACCGGGGCCAGTCCCGGGAGCCCAAGGGGCCGGTGACGGTGACCGCAGGGCAGCGGGAGGCCGGCGCGGTGACCCTGACGCTGGAGCGGTCCGGGGAGGACCCGGCGTTCCTCTTCCTCTCTCCGGAGGAAAAGATCCTCCGTTATGCCAACGACCAGTATGACGCGGTGGAGGCCATGGCCCTGGATCTGCTTGCCAAGGCGGTGCGCCGGGTGGAGGCCGAGGGCGGCACAGTGGAGGGGGCCTATGTGTCTCATCTCAGCTGCGCCGACCAGTCGGCGGACGGGCGCTACGCCCTGTGGGACGTGGACTACCGCATCTGCACCCAGCGGGGAGAGCGGCTGTCGGCCATGGAGGCGGAGACCGTGAACGGCTGGTTTACCGCCCGTACCGACCGGGGCTCCCCCCGGTTCGTGGTGGCCCAGGGGGAGGGGACCTGCACCCTGGTGGCTACCCTCTACTCCGGGGATACCAGCGGCATGACCTGGGAGGAGTATGTGGACTTCGTCATGGAGCAGGGTATTGAAAATGCCGACCTCAACAACGGCTGGCCGGAGCTGACGGAGGATATGACAGCGGCTCTGGCGGGGGGCGGACGGCAATGGGTCCTCAGCCGGGAGGGGCTCATCGCGGCTTACCTCTGGCAGCAGGGGGACGAGCTGTCCGGCTGGGAGACGGTGTCCCTCCGGGAGGGCAGCGGCCGCTGGATGGACCAGCACGCGGTGGTCACCGCCGAGACGGTCTCCGGCCAGCGCAGCTACACCCTGCTGCTGAGCCACCGGACCGTGCCCTGCACGGTGGGGGAGGAGACCGTGGAGTTCTCCCTGTGGCAGGTCACCGGCAGCAGCGTCCAGGGGACGCCTCTGCCGGAGACGGCGGCGGAGGAAGCGGGGGACGCCCAGCAGCGGCTGGAGGACTTCCAGGCCGCCCTGCCGGAGGGTGCGGCCTGTTATCTGGCCTGGGGCGGCGGAACCTATGCCGACTACCAGTGGAGCCTCTGCGTGCCCGCGGGGTGGAGCCGCAGCGGCGACCGGTGGTACCCCGACGGGGAGGACCTGACGGCCTATCTGGAGGTGCGGCAGCATGAGGCGGACTACACCGACGCCGCCTTCTACGCCTCCTTTGCCCGCAGCTACCACCAGGTCCGCACCACCTACAGCCTGGGGGCGGAGACCCCCTGGGCCCGGGGGGAGAGCGGAAGCGGCCAGGTGACGGAGGCGCTCCTCTGCACCGGCGCGGAGGGGGAGGTGTGGGAGGTCATGTGGACCTACCCCGGCGGCGGGGACAGCACCCTGCTGGCGGCGGCCGCCGCCACCTTCCGCCGTGGGGATGCTGCGGTGACCGTCTCCGCCTCCCTGCCGGAGGATCCTCTGCTGGTGGAGGACCGGGGGGACGTCTGGATGGTGCTGGGCAGCTTCCGGGCTTGCGCCCTGGGGGAGGTGCTGGTGGGGGACAGCATCGCCCTGCTGGCCCCCTACCGGGCGACCTACTACACCTACACCTTCTCCCAGCCCAAGGTGGATTCCCTCGCCTGGATGGGGGCCACCCAGACCGGGGAGGGCCGGTGGGCGGAGCTCTTCCGGGTCCGGCTGGCGGTGAAGGCGGAGCCGCCGGGGCCTGACGTGCCCCTGGACCCCGCCCTGCCGGAGGACGACCTGCCGGTGGACGCCGACGGCTTCTGGCGGCCGGAGGACGTGGTGTGGCTGGCGCTGGAGCACGACGGGGAGAAGTTCCTGTCGGCGGCGGCCTTCCACGCCTCCGTGGTGCCGGCGGACCCGTCCTTTGAGGAACTTATGACGGAGGCCTTGGCGGGGGGCGCCCTCACCGGGCGGACCATGTATCTCGACCCGGAGACCGGGGAGATCACCGCCCAGTGGTAGCGGCGCAGAAAAAGGGAGCTCGCGCTTACTTGCGCGAGCTCCCTTTTTTATGGATCGTCCTTTTGATAGAGACAGCGGTATGTTCCCTCCTCCGCCTGCCACACCGCCTCCAGGTCCCGGTCCATGGCATCCAGGGCCATGTCCTCCCCCTGGTAGATCACGCAGGTGCCGCAGGAGGAGCTGATGCGCCGGGGTACCGGAGCCAGGCGGCCGCCGATCCCCCGGCTCTTCAGGGCCGAGCAGCTGCGCAGGGCGGAGAGATGGGTGTGAAAGGTGGCGATGTAGGTCATTTCTTCAGCACCAGCTTGAAGTCCCCCTCAAAGTCGCTCACTGTCACCTGATAGCCGCTGTTTTTGGCGAACCGGGTCACGTTTTCCACAGAGCACTGGTTGTCCACCACTACCTCCAGGGTGTCGGGGTCCTTCCCCTTCACCGCCTTCTGCACCATGACCACCGGCATGGGGCAGGAATATCCGCGGGCGTCGATCATCGCGTCACACCTCCACTTTCGCAAGATTCATCACAGAGATCACAGCCAGCACCACAAAGCCGCAGACCACCGCCAGGGCCACCGGACCGGCGCCGATGCCGGTGGCGGAGGAGGCCAGATTGAAGTTGTGGGCCACCGCGGCTCCCACCACAAAGCCGGTGACGGTCACGGCGGAGTCGGTGTTGCCCTCGCCGGCCAGGATCAGCTGCCGCAGGGGGCAGCCCCCCAGGAGCACCGAGCCCCAGCCCACCAGCACCATGCCCAGCAGGTTCCACAGCGCCTCGTTGTGGGCCACCGGCTGGTCGGTGAAGGAGAAGGTGAGGCCGTTGCCCACGATCAGGTTCCCCACCATTACCGTGACGATGATGGCAATGAAGGCGGACACCAGCCGGAAGTCCTGGAACAGCACCGCGTCGCGGATGCCGCCCACCATGCACAGCCGGGACCGCTGGGCCAGAGCGCCCACCACCAGGGCCACCGCCAGGGCCAGCAGCCAGGGGGCGTGCTGGGAGCCGGGGCCGCTCTTGCTGAAGATGATGAAGGCCGGGGCCGCCGCCAGCAGGACCACCAGGGCCACCATGGCCCCCGGGAACACCAGGCCCTCCCCCAGGGGCTGCTTGTAGGCCCGCTGCAGGGAGAAGCCCCGCTTGAGGAAGGCGATGCCGATGAGGATGCCCAGGACGAAGCCCACCAGGCCTACCACGGCGTTGAGATCGCCGCCGCCGATGCGGATGACCATCCGCAGGGGACAGCCCAGAAACACCAGGGCCCCGATCATCACGAACACGGCGATGATAAAGCGGACCATGGGGGAGGAGCCCCCTTTGGGCCGGAACTCCTTCTTCACCGCCGCCATAATGGCGGCCCCCAGCACCAGGCCCATGATCTCCGGCCGCAGGTACTGGACGATGCCGGTGCCCACCTCCGCGTCAAAGCCCGCCCGCTGGAAGTTCAGGGCCCCGGCGATGTCCCGCAGGAAGCAGGCGATGCAGAAGCCCATGTTGGCGGGATTGCCCTGGGCCGTCAGCAGCACCGCCGCGGCCCCCACCACGACGCCCGTGGCGATCAGCAGGCCGTAGCGCTTGAGAAAGCTCTCTTTCTCCATACGATTTGTTCTCCTCTCCTTATTTTTGCTTGAGAATCACGGCGGGAGAAAAAAGGGCGCCTGCGGATTTCCTTCCCCTTCCGCAAACGCCGTTCCCTCCGTTATTCTTGGCGATAGTATACGACACTTTGAAGAAAATTGCAAGAAGAATTTGGGGCGTGCGCCGCCGTCTTGCGCCGGTGGGGGAAGTATGGTATGCTTTCTGCAAGAACAACGAGAGGGGAGAGAGGTCTGTGATCTACATGGACAACGCTGCCACCAGCTTTCCCAAGGCGCCGGGGGTCAGCGCCGCCATGGTGCGCTACACCGAGGAGGTGGGGGCCTCCATCAACCGGGGAGTGTACGGCAGCGCCCAGGAGGCGGGGCTGGAGGCCCTGACCCTGCGGGAGCGGGCGGGGCGGCTGCTGGGCCGGAGGGACCCCACCCACTGCGTGGTGACCCCGGGGGACACCTGGGGGCTCAACATGGTGCTGCTGGGGGCCCTGGGTCCCGGGGACCACTGCCTCGTCAGCGCCGTGGAGCACAACGCGGTGATGCGGCCCCTCCATGCCCTCCGGGAGCGGGGTGTGACCTTCGACCGGGCGCCCTGCGACAGGGCGGGGCGGCTGGATCTCCGGGCCATGGAGGGCCTTTTCCGCCCCAACACCCGCCTGGTGCTGCTGGCCCACGGCTCCAATGTCAGCGGGGCCGTCCAGGATGAGGCGGGGGCGGCGGAGCTCTGCCGCCGCCGGGGGGTGCCCCTGGTGCTGGACGCCGCCCAGACGGCGGGCCACTTCCCCATCGACTTCGACGGCCTGGGCCTCGCCGCCCTCTGCGCCCCGGGCCACAAGGGCTTGCTGGGCCCCTCGGGGACGGGGCTCCTCCTCCTCTCAGAGGAGTTTGCCGCCGCCCTCCGTCCGATAATCACCGGGGGCACCGGCTCCGCCTCCCACGAGGAGGTCCAGCCCCCCTACATGCCGGACAAGTTCGAGCCCGGCACCCCCAACCTGCCGGGGATCTACGGCCTCTCCGCCGCTCTGGGGTACCTGCTCAGCCAGGGGGACGCCGTCCGCCGCCGGGAGGAGGAGATGGTGCGGCAGTTTCTGGAGGGCCTCCGGGGGGTGGAGGGGGTCCGCCTGGCGGGGCCCTGGGAGGCGGAGCGCCGGGCGGCGGTGTTCTCCCTGGACTTCCTCCGCATGGACAATGCCGAGGCGGCCTTCCGCCTGGAGGCGGACTACGGGATTCTGACCCGCTGCGGCCTCCACTGCGCCCCGGCGGCCCACAAGGCCCTCGGCACCTTCCCCCAGGGCACAGTGCGCTTCTCCCCCGGCCCCTTCACCACCGACGGGGAGATCCAGGAGACCCTGGCCGCCGTCCGCGCCCTGGCCGGGGCGTAAGCCGTCGCCGCCGCCCGGGGAGAGGTCCGGACGGCGGCGCTCTTTTTCGCAGCGGGGAAGGGACAGAAAAATTTCCGCTCCCCTGTAACAAACGGGGGCGGTTTTGTCACATACCGGCAGAAGGGAGGAGAGGCCATGGAACACTTTGACCGGCTCTACCGGGAGTGCGCCGACATCGTCTACCGCTATCTGTTCTCCCTGACCCGGGACCAGGACCTCTCCGAGGAGCTGACCCAGCAGACCTTCTGCGAGGCCCTCCGCCAGGCGGGGAAATACCGGGGCGACGCCGCCCCCTCCACCTACCTCTGCGGCATTGCCAGGAACCTGCTGAAAAAGGAGCTGGGCCGCCGGGCCGGGCGGGCCTACGTCCCTCTGGAGGAGGCAGAGTTCCTCCTCCGCAGCGACAGCGCCGAGACGCGGGCCCTGGAAAACGACCGGCGCGCCCTCCTCTTCCGCCGCATCCACGGACTTCCGGAGCGGATGCGGGAGGTGGTGTACCTCCGGCTGGCGGGGGAGCTGCCCTTCGGGGAGATCGGGGCCATCCTGGGGGAGAGCGAGACCTGGGCCCGGGTGACCTTCTACCGGGCCAAGCAGAAGCTGATGGAAGGAGAGGATTGACATGCTGCCCTGCCACATCGTGAAAGATCTGCTGCCCTCCTATGTGGAGGGGCTCACCAGCCCGGAGACTGCCCGGGCAGTGGAGGACCATCTGGACGGCTGCCCGGACTGCCGGGCAGTGAAAAACGCCATGACGGCCCGGGTGGAGCTGGACCGGGCCCCCCAGCCCAACCGGGACTTTCTGGGGGAGTTCAAGCGCCACCAGCACATCACCGCCGTCCTCCTGGTGGTCCTGACCTTCATCTTCACCTATGTCTTCATTCTCACCCTGAACCGGCTGGTCGAACTCCACACGCTGTACAGCCTGGGCCTTTTCCTGCTGATCCCTCTGGTTTGCGGGACCCTGATCGCCTGGGTCTTCCGGCGGAAACGGAAGCGGACCCTTCTGGCGCTGTGTCTGATCTTTCTGGTTCTGGACGCCGTCGCGCTGACGCTGGTACTCCTCCCCTTCCCCTATACGCTGCATCTCTTTATGACACTGTTCGGAGAAAACAACGGAGAGTTCATCGGCATGCTGCTGTGGCTGACCATTCTCGGCTGTACCGGCATGGCGGCGGGCCTGGCCATCGGCTCCCTGCTGGGCCGCCTGTGGAGGAGCAGAAGGGCGGAGAAAAATTGACGAAAAAGGCCCCGCTGCCGTCGGCAGCGGGGCCTCCCTGTCCGTATTCCGTTGTCACCGGCAGAGGTAGCTGAACCAGCCCTCGCTGCTGTGGGTCTCCAAAATGGTGAGACCTGCTGCCTCCAGCTTCTGCCGCACCTCCTCCGCCCGGTCGTCGATAATGCCGGAGCAGAGGAAATATCCCTCCGCCTTTTTCAGCTCCCGGGCGGTAGGCGCAAGGCCGATGATGACGTCGGAGACGATGTTGGCCACTACGACGTCGTAGCCCGCCCTCATATCTCTCTGAAGCCCTGTGTCGGAGAGCACGTCCCCGGCCCGGACGGTGTACCGGTCCTTCCCGATGCCGTTGAGGGCGGCGTTCTCATAGGCCACATCCACCGCCTTGTCGTCGATGTCGCAGCCGTAGGCCCGGTCTGCCCCCAGAAGAAGGGCGGCGATGGACAAAATGCCGCTGCCGCAGCCCAGGTCCAGAACGGACATCCCCGGCGTGACGATCCGCTCCAGGGCCTGGAGGCACAGCCGGGTGGTGGCGTGGGAGCCGGTGCCGAAGATGAGGCCGGGGTTCAGGCGCAGGGCCACCCGGTCCCCCGCCTCCGCCTCCTCCCAGTCTGGGATGACGATGAGCCGGTCCCCGATCTCCATGGGCTTGTAGAAGGCCTTCCAGTTGTTCTCCCAGTCCGCGTCCTCCACATTCTCCAGGGAGAGGATGAGACTGCCGTACTCCGGGTGGTCACGCTTCACGGCGCTCAGGGCGATGCGGACCGCCGCCAGGGAGGTATACCCGGCGTTGGAGTCCTCCAGGTAGAAGGTGATGCGGCTCTTCCCCGCCATCTCCTGGGTGAGGGACTCGTCCACATAGTCCCAGTACTGGCGGTTTTGCTCCAGAAAGGTGTTGAACTCCCCCTCGTCCTCAATGACCAGGCCCTCGATGCCCTGGTCCCGGAGCAGCTCGCTGATGGGCTCCAGCCCGGCGGGGGTGGTGTCGATGTGCAGTTCCAGCCATTTCATATGTCGTATCCTCCGAAAAAAGGGGACGGCCCCGGGGCCGTCCCCTTGCACGTTTCCGCAATTATCTGTGCTTGCCCAGGAAGAACAGGGCAATGGTACCCGGACCAGAATGATTGCCGATGACAGGGCCCACATAGTTGATGTGGACCTTCTTTGTTCCAAAGCGCTTCTGGATCTCCCGGGCCATCTCCTCCACCTCGCCCAGACAGTCGCCGTGGCTGATGAACACATCCTGCGTATTCACCGCCAGCTCCTCCATTTTGTCCAGCAGGGCCTTGATGGAGGCCTTCCGGCCCCGGACCTTGCTCACGGGGATCAGGCGGCCCTCGTCGTCTACATGGAGCACCGGCTTCATCTGCAGCATGGTGCCCAGCAGCGCTGCCGCCGCGGAGACCCGGCCGCCCCGCTTGAGGTGGTTGAGGTCGTCCACCGTGAACCAGTGGCACAGGTGGGGGATGGTCTCCTCCACATAGGCCTTCACCTCGTCGATGGTCTTTCCGGCGGCCTTCTCCCGCCCGGCCAGATACACCAGCAGCCCCTGACCCATGGAGGCGCACTTGGTGTCCACCACATAGATCCTGCTGTCGGGATAGGCCTCCTGCAGCTCCTGGGCGGCGATAGAGGCGGATTGGTAGGTGGTGGAAAGGGCGGAGGAGAAGCTCATGCAGAGGATGTCCTTCCCCTCCCTGAGAACGGTCTCCATGGCCTCGTGGAAGGCGGCCACATTGGCGGCGGAGGTGGAACCCATGGACCCCTTCCGCAGCCGGTCATAGAACACCGCAGGATCCAGCTCCCGGTGGTCCAGATAGTTGCGGTACTCCGTGCCCTCCTGGAGGACGGAGAGGGGCAGCACGACCAGCTCCAGCTGCTCCGCCATCCCGGCGGTGAGATCGCAGCAGCTGTCGGTCATCAGCACAAAGTCTTTCATGGCGTATCCCTTCCTTTTCAGGCGCCGCCCCCGGCACGGGCGGCGCGGCGTATGTTTCCCGGTCAGTATACCACATTTTTTTAAGCATTGCAATTCTCCGATCTGCCGGAGGGAGGTCCCGTCTCTGCCGGACGCAGTGTAAAATACCGCCGCGGGAGCCTCCCGCGGCGGTGGAAAGCGGCATCAGGCCGGCTGGTCGGCAAAATTGCCGGTGTAGAGGCGGGAGTAGGTGCCCTTCTTCTCTATCAGCTCGTCGTG
>CALXDB010000090.1 GCA_944386955.1 uncultured Oscillospiraceae bacterium | reverse complement strand
AGATCGAAAAGCTGGATCTGAAGGACGATGTGCTGCGCCGGGCCAACGGCTTTTACACCTACTTTGCTGCCGACATCGCTTACCACCGCAACAAGTTTGAGGTGCGGGGCTTCGACAAGGTCATCGACGTGTGGGGCGCCGACCACCATGGCCATGTAGCCCGGCTGAAGGGGGCCCTGGACGCCCTGGGTCTCAACGGCAGTGAGCGGCTGGACGTGGTGCTGATGCAGCTGGTGAAGCTGATGCGGGACGGGGAGCTGGTGCGGATGAGCAAGCGCACCGGCAAGGCCATCTCCCTCCGGGACCTGCTGGATGAGGTGCCCGTGGACGCCGCTCGGTACTTCTTCAACGGCAAGCCCGACTCCCCCATGGACTTCGATCTGGGCCTTGCGGTCCGGGAGGACAGCGAAAACCCGGTGTACTATGTGCAGTACGCCCACGCCCGGCTGTGCAACCTGCTGAAGACCCTGGAGGCGGAGGGGGCGGCAATCCCCGCCGCTGCCGATGTAGACCTGAGCCTTCTCAGCGGCCCCACGGAAGAGGCGCTGATGAAGTCTCTGGCGGCTTACTGCGAGGAGGTGCGCCTGGCAGCCCGGGACTACGATCCCAGCCACATCAACCGCTACCTCATCCAGCTGGCGGGGGATTTCCACCGGTTCTATACCGCCTGCCGCATCAAGGGTGAGGAGGCCCACCTGCTCTCCGCTCGTCTGAAGCTGGCAGCCCTGACCCGCACCGTGCTGGCCAACGGCATGGCCCTGCTGGGGGTCACCGCGCCGGAGAAAATGTGACCAAAATGTGAAACGATCCCTGGGGCGCTGCCCCGGGGATCGTTTTTTCGGACAAGCGGTGCGCGCCGCCCTCCTGGGCGGCGCGCATCATCTTCTTCAGGCCATCTTGGCCTTGATGTCCTCCAGGCGGTTGAGGGCTTCGATGAGGGTCTCGTCCTTTTTCGCGAAGTGGACGCGGACGATGTCCTGGACATCCTCCATGAAGAAGGAGGTACCGGGCACGCAGGCCACGCCCACCTTCTTGGTCATCTCCTCGCAGAATTCCACATCAGTCTGGCCCTTCTTCATGTAGGGGCCGATGTTGGCCAGGACGAAGTAGGCGCCCTGGGGATCGGTGAAGGGGATGCCGATGCGCTTGAGGCCGTCGGTGAACAGCTTCTTCATGTGGGCATAGTGGGCGCCGAACTCCTCGTAGTAGCTGTCCGGCATATCCAGGCCCACCACGGCGGCCTCCATCAGAGGGGAGGGGGCGCCCACGGTGTTAAAGTCGTGGTACTGCTTGATCCGATCCATGATGGGCTCCGGGGCGATGGCATAGCCCAGGCGCCAGCCAGTGACGGAGTAGGTCTTGCTCAGGGAGGAACAGCTCACCGTCCGCTCCCACATGCCGGGCAGGCTGTTCATGTAGACGTGCTTGTGGCCGTCGTAGATGATGTGCTCATAGACCTCATCCATGATGGCGTACACATCGTACTTGACGCACAGGTCGGCAATCAACTTCAGCTCGTCATAGGTGAACACCTTGCCGCTGGGGTTAGAGGGATTGCAGATGAGGATGGCCTTGGCCCCCTGCTTGAAGGCGTCCTCCAGGACGTTGGGATCGAAGTTGAACTGGGGGGGCACCAGGGGGACGAAGATGGGCTCGCAGTCGGCGAAGATGGCCTGGGCCCGGTAGTTCTCAAAGTAGGGGGAGAACATGATGATCTTGTCCCCGGGGTTGGTGAGGGCAAAGATGGTGTCCACCATGGCCTCGGTGGAGCCGATGGTCACTACGATCTCCGTCTCCGGGTCCAGGGTCCGGCCCATAAAGCGGCCGCACTTGCGGGCCAGGGCCTGACGGAAATTGGGGGCGCCCATGGTGATGGGGTACTGGTGGGGGCCCAGATGGCTGACCTCCTCCAGGCGGTCCAGCATGGCCTTGGGGGGATCAAAATCAGGGAAGCCCTGGGCCAGGTTGATGGCGTTGTTGGCGATGGCGATCCGGGTCATCCGGCGGATGACGGAGTCGGTAAACAGCTTGTTCTTTCTGCTCATTTCCTGCATAAGGCAAAACCTTCTTTCTTTGTATCGTGGTCAGTTGAGGCCCAGATCCGGCCCCGCAGCGGGGGTAACGCCATGGGAGCGAAGGATGGTCTCCAGCTGCTCGGCATCCTTCACCCGGAACACCATGTAGGCCAGGCCGTCGCCGCGGCCGAACATGGAGTACATATACTCGATGTCCACATCCGCCTGGGCCAGCACGGTCAGCAGCTGGGCCAGCCCGCCGGGGCGGTCAGGAACCGCGGCGGCCACCACAGGGGTCATGGAGAGAATGAAGCCGTTGTTCAAAAGGACGTTGGCGGCGTCCTGGGCCCGGTCGGCGATGAGGCGCAGCACACCGTAGTCCGTGGTCTCGGCGATGTGGATGGCCCGCAGGTCGATGTTGTTCTGGGCCAGCACGTTGGTGATCTCCGCCAGCTGTCCCGCCCGGTTCTCCAGAAATACGGAGATTTGTTGAATGGTCATGGCAGCAAACTCCTCTCTTTTCAGTCAGATCTTCCGCTTGTCGATGACGCGGACCGCCTTGCCCTCGCTGCGCTGGATGGACTTGGGGGCTACCAGACGGACCTTGGCATAGATGCCCAGCATGGCCTTCAGGGCGGCCACCAGCTGCTTCTCCTTGTCGGCCACGGCGCTGAGCTGGTCGGAGAACATCTCCGGGGTCATCTCCACCTGGACCTCCATGGTGTCGGTGTTGTTGACACGGTCCACGATGATCTGATAGTTGGCAGCATAGCCCTGCTCCAGCAGCACCGCCTCGATCTGGGACGGGAACACGTTGACGCCCTTGATGATGAGCATGTCGTCGCTGCGGCCTCTGGGCTTGCACATCTTCACGAAGGTACGGCCGCAGGAGCACTGCTTGCGGCTGAGGACGCAGATATCCCGGGTACGGTAGCGCAGCAGGGGGAAGGCCTCCTTGGTGATGGAGGTGAACACCAGCTCGCCCTGGCTGCCCTCAGGCAGCACCTCGCCGGTGTCCGGATCGATGATCTCGGCGATAAAGTGGTCCTCGTTGATGTGCATGCCGGTCTGCTCGGAGCACTCGAAGCTGACGCCGGGGCCGGACAGCTCGGTGAGGCCGTAGATGTCGTAGGCCTTGATGCCCAGGGTGTTCTGGATGTCCTGACGCATCTCCTCGCTCCAGGCCTCCGCGCCGAAGATGCCCGCCTTCAGGGGGATCTGGTCAGGGGTGAGGCCCATCTCCTTCATGGTCTCGCCGATGTAGGCGGCATAGGAGGGGGTGCAGCAGAGAATGGTGGCGGAGAGATCCCGGATGAACATGATCTGCCGCTCGGTGTTGCCCGAGGAGGTGGGGATGGTGAGGCAGCCCACCTTGTGGCTGCCGCCGTTGAGGCCGGGGCCGCCGGTGAACAGGCCGTAGCCGTAGGACACCTGGCACACGTCCTCGTCGGTGCCGCCGGCGGCCACGATGGCCCGGGCGCAGCAGTCCTCCCACAGGTCGATGTCGTGCTGGGTGTAGAAGGCCACCACCCGCTTGCCGGTGGTGCCGGAGGTGGACTGGATGCGGACGCAGTCCTTCAAAGGCCGGGCCACCAGGCCGTAGGGGTAGGCCTCCCGCAGGTCGTCCTTGGTGACGAAGGGCAGCTTGTGGAGATCCTCCACGCCCTTGATGTCGGCGGGGGTGAGGCCCTTGGCCTCCATCTTGGCCCGGTAGTAGGGCACATTATCCCAGACGTTCTGCACCTGCTTGACCAGGCGCTCGTTCTGCCAGGCGAGGATCTGCTCCCGGCTGGCGCACTCAATTTCAGGCTGATAGTAGCGTTCCATGAAAAACGGTTCCTTTCGTTGTGTATGGAATGAAATTAAGAAGAAAATGTGAGCTGGCTGAGCCGGCGGCCCAGCAGGATCCCGATGAGACACAGCCCCACGCTAAGGGCCATGTACAGCCCCCCCAGGGCGTACCGCCCCTTCTCCAGGAGGGTGATGCTCTCCAGGGAAAAGGTGGAGAAGGTGGTGAAGCCGCCGCAGACGCCGGTTTTCCAGAAGAGGGTCCAGCCGCTGCTGAGGCGTTCCTGACCCGCAAGACCTGCGATGAAGCCGATGAGCACCGCGCCGAAAAGGTTGGTGAGGAAGGTCAGGAGGGGAAAAGTCCCCTGGTAGGGCAAGAGGCTCAGGGCATAGCGGCCTACAGCCCCCACGCCGCCTCCCAGCCCTACAGCCAGAAAGCCGGTCATATCAAGCCTGGCGGCCCAGGGTGAAGGCCTTCTGGTTCATCTCCAGGAACTTGGCAGGGACGCTCTTCTCAATGGCGGCGTGCCATTCGCTCTCGGGGATGTCGAAGTAGCGGCTGAGACGGCCCATGAGGACGATGTTCACCGCCTTGCTGCTGCCCGCCTTCTCGGCAAGACCCAGGGCGTCGAAGGCGTCCACGTCGATGCCGGCGGCGGCCATCTTCTCCGCCAGGTTCTCCGGGTAGGCAGCTGCGCCGGTGATCACCGGCATGGGGTTCACCTGCTGGGTGTTGGTAACGATCCTGCCGTCCTTTTTCAGGTACTCCGTCCACCGGGCCGCCTCCAGCAGCTCGAAGGAGACGATGAAGTCCGCCTCCCCCTTGTCGATGATGGGGGAGTAGACTTTGTCGCCGAAGCGGACGTAGGTCACCACGCTGCCGCCCCGCTGGCTCATGCCGTGGACCTCGGAGACCTTCACGTCATAGCCCTTGTCCAGCAGCAGCCGGCCCAGGAGCTTGCTGGCCAGGAGGGAACCTTGTCCGCCCACGCCGACGATCATGATGTTTTTCGTTTCCATATCCGTACCTCCTTAGGCCTGGGGCGCCTCGAGGGCGTCAAACTTGCACATCTGCTGGCACACGCCACAGCCCACGCACAGGGTGTTGTCGATCTTGGCCTTGCCGTCCACGATGGAGATGGCGGGGCAGCCGATCTTCATGCAGCTCTTGCAGCCCACGCACTTGTCGTTGTTGGCCACCAGAGGCGCCTTGTGCTTGACGTACTTCAGCAGGGCGCAGGGACGGCGGGAGATGATGACGGAGGGCTCTGCCGCCGCCAGCTCCTCCTTCACGGCCTCCTCGCACTCCTTCAGGTTGTAGGGGTCCACCACCCGGACTCTCTGGATGCCGACGCTCCGGCAGAGGCTCTCCAGGTCGATCTTGGTGCAGGGGTCCCCCTTCAGGTTGTAGCCGGTGGTGGGGTTCTGCTGGTGGCCGGTCATGCCGGTGATGGAGTTATCGAGAATAATAACCGTGGAGTTGGACTCGTTGTAAGCGATGTTGATGAGGCCCGTGACGCCGGAGTGCATGAAGGTGGAGTCGCCGATGACGGCCACGGTCTTGCCCTCCCGCTCGCCGCCGCTGGCCTTGTTGAAGCCGTGGAGGCCGGAGACGGAGGCGCCCATGCAGATGGTGGTGTCGATGGCGGCCAAGGGGGCCACTGCACCCAGGGTGTAGCAGCCGATGTCGCCCAGCACCGTGAGCTTCAGCTTGTTGAGGGTGTAGAAGAGGCCGCGGTGGGGGCATCCGGCGCACATCACCGGGGGACGGGCGGGAATGGCGTCGTCGAGCTTCACGCCCACGTCGGGGGCCTTGCCCAGCTTCTCCGCCACGATGTTCTGATTGAGCTCGTCGATGCAGGAGAAGAGGTTCTTGCCCTCCGCCTTCAGACCCAGCTCCCTGCAGTGGTTCTCAATGAAGCCGTCCAGCTCCTCCACCACCACCAGCTTCTCCACGGAGGCGGCGAAGTCGCGGATCTTCTGCTCCGGCATAGGCCAGATCATGCCCAGCTTCAAAACGGGGTAGGTATCCCCCAGGGCCTCCTTCACATACTGATAGCTGGTGGAGGAGGTGATGATGCCGATGGACTTGTCCTTGCCGTCCTCGATGCGGTTGAGGGGGGAGGTCTCGGCGTAGGCGACGAGGGCCTTCGTCCGCTCCTCCACCACCGGGTGGCGGCGCTTGGCATTGCCGGGCATCATGATGTACTTGGCCCCATTTTTCTCATAGGGCTTTTCCGGAGGCGTGATGCGCTCGCCGGGCTCCACCACGCTCTGGGAGTGGGCGATGCGGGTGCACATCTTCAGCAGCACCGGGGTGTCAAACTGCTCGGAGAGGTCGTAGGCCAGCTTGGCCATCTCCAGGGCCTCGCCGCTGTCGGCGGGCTCCAGCATGGGCATCTTGGAGGCTCTGGCGTAGTGGCGGGAGTCCTGCTCGTTCTGGGAGCTGTGCATGCCCGCGTCGTCGGCCACGGCGATGACCATACCGGCGTTGACGCCGGTGTAGGAGATGGTGAAGAGGGGGTCGGCGGCCACATTGAGGCCCACATGCTTCATGCCGCAGAAGCTCCGCTTTCCGGCGAGACACGCGCCGAAGGCGCTCTCCATGGCCACCTTCTCGTTGGGGGCCCACTCGGCGTAGACCTCAGGATATTTGGCGATGGTCTCGGTGATCTCCGTACTGGGAGTGCCGGGGTAGCTGGAGACAAAGGCGCAGCCCGCCTCGTAGAGGCCCCGGGCGGCGGCCTCGTTGCCAAGCATCAGGGTTTTCATCAGATATCCTCCTTCTCGCGCCCGCGCTCTCCCCGAAGGGGGGCCGGGGCAATTTTTTTGCTTCTCAACTTCTCAGGGTAATAAAAAAGTCCTCTGCAAGAACACTCTTGCAGAGGACGAGAAATTCCCGTGGTACCACCTCAGTTTACCGCAGATGCGGCCTCATGGGATACGACCATATCCCCGGCGCTGTATCGGGCGCCCCCGTCGCTGCTTACAGCGGGGATGGCCCCGTTTCGGCAGGCCGCTCAGGAAGGAATTCGGGATAGACGCCCTCTCTGCCTTGCACCGGCCGGCAGCTCTCTGCGCAGGACGATGGGATCCCTACTTGGTTCCGTCATCGCGTTTTTGGTATCAACAGCATCAACTCTATCACTTTTACCCGCTAAAGTCAATGGGTTTTTCGGGAAAAATTTCGGGAAAATTCGGCCCTCAGCGCTTGCGCTTCCTGTTTCGGGAGCGGCGGACCTCCCCCTGGCGGCCGATGGAATCCTTCACGGTGACGGTGACGGTGCGCTCGTAGCAGCTGAAGATCTCCTCGATCCTGGCCTCAGCGGGAGCGCGGCTGACAAGGCTCACCGCCGGGACGATCACAAGGCCCGCCAGCATGCAGAAGGCTCCGCAGTTGATGGGGGACTGAAGGATGGCGGGGAAGGCGCTGCCCCAGAAGATGTTGGCCAGCATCACCACGGTGGAGAAGAGGAAGCTGGCGGCGCAGGCGGCCTTGGTGGTGCCTTTCCAGTAGAGGCCGTAGAGGAAGGGGGCCAGGAAGGCCCCGGCCAGGGCGCCCCAGGAGATGCCCATGAGCTGAGCGATGAAGGTGACGCTGGATTTGTACTGGATGATGGCCAGCACCACACTGATGGCGATAAACACCACCACCAAGGCGCGCATCCACCGCACCTGCCGTTTCTCATCCATCTCGCGTATGAGGTTGTCCTTGATGAAGTCCAGGGTCAGCGTGGAGCTGGAAGCCAGTACCAGGGAGGAGAGGGTGGACATGGAGGCGGAGAGGACCAAAATCACCACCACGGCGATGAGCACCGTGGGGAGGCCGGAGAGCATGGTGGGGATGATGGAGTCATAGCCCCCGGCGGCCACCGCCTCAGGGGTGGAGAACAGCCGGCCAAAGCCGCCCAGGAAGTAGCATCCGCCGGAGACCACCACAGCGAAGGCGGTGGAGATCACCATGCCGGTGTTGATGGACTTTTCGCTCTTGATGGCGTAGAACTTCTGGACCATCTGAGGAAGACCCCAGGTACCCAGGCTGGTGAGGAGCACCACGCCCAGGAGGCCCACCGGGTCGGGGCCGAAGAAGGAGGCGAAGACGCCCGGGGTCTCGGAGGCGGCGGGGTCATAGACCCGGGCAAGGCCGTCCAGGGCGCTGAGGAAGCCCCCCTGGCTCTTCAGCACCGCGGCAATGACGGCGCAGATGCCCACCAGCATGATGATGCCCTGGATGAAGTCGTTGATAGCCGTGGCCATGTAGCCCCCGGCGATGACGTAGATCCCGGTGAGCACCGCCATCACCACCACGCAGACGGCGTAGTCGATGTCGAAGGCCATGGCGAACAGGCGGCTGAGACCGTTGTAGAGGCTGGCGGTATAGGGGATGAGGAAGATGAAAATGATGACAGAGGCGATCAGCTTCAGCTTCCGGCTGTCAAAGCGCTTGCCGAAGAACTCCGGCATGGTGGCGCTGTCCAGGTGCTGGGTCATGACCCGGGTCCGGCGGCCCAGGACGGCCCAGGCCAGAAGGGACCCCAAAAAGGCGTTTCCCAGCCCCGCCCAAGTGGCGGCGATGCCGTACTTCCACCCGAACTGTCCGGCGTAGCCCACGAAGACCACGGCGGAGAAGTAGCTGGTGCCGTAGGCGAAGGCGGTGAGCCAGGGGCCCACAGACCGGCCGCCCAGCACAAAGCCGCTGACGTCGGTGGTGTGGCGGCGGCAGTAGAGGCCGATCCCCACCATCACCGCAAAAAACACCACCAGCATGGAAAGTTTGATAGCCATATCTCCCATTGTTGTTCCCTCTCTTTATGAGCGGTGGAAAGGCTGACGGCCTTTCCTCCGCAGGAATCGAATTCAGCTGTTGTTCTGGACTTCCACCAGACGGCCGCTGCAGTACCGCTCCCGGAGCACCGGCTTCTCGATCTTGCCGGTGGGGTTCCGGGGCACCTTGTCGAAGATGATCTTCCGGGGCCGCTTATACCGGGGCAGCTCCTTGCAGAAGTCGTTGATCTCCTCCTCGGTGCAGGTCATGTCCTCCTTGATCTCGATGATGGCAGCGGCAATCTCACCCAGCCGCTTGTCGGGCAGACCAATGACGGCCACATCCTTGATCTTGTCGTTCTTCCGCAAAAAGTCCTCGATCTGGACGGGATAGAGGTTTTCGCCGCCGGAAATAATCACGTCCTTCTTCCGATCCACCAGGTAAATGAAGCCGTCCTCGTCCACCCGGGCCATATCGCCGGTGAACAGCCAGTCACCCTTGAGGATCTCCTCGGTGGCCTGGGGATTCTTGTAGTAGCAGAGCATCACGCCGGGGCCCTTCACCGCCAGCTCGCCCACCTCGCCCTGGGGCACGTCTTCCCCGTGCTCGTCCACCACCCGGGCATCCCAGAGGTAGCCGGGCTTGCCGATGGCGCCCACCTTGTGGATGTTCTCCACTCCCAGGTGGACACAGCCGGGACCGATGGACTCGGAGAGGCCGTAGTTGGTGTCGTACTGGTGGTGGGGAAAAATCTTCTTCCAGCGGTGGATGAGGCTGGGGGGCACCGGCTGGGCGCCGATGTGCATAAGCCGCCACTGATCCAGATAGTAATCGCTGAGCTTCACCCGGCCGCTCTCGATGGCGTCCAGGATGTCCTGGGCCCAAGGCACCAGCAGCCAGACGATGGTGCACTTCTCCTCGGTAACGGCCCGGAGGATCCACTCCGGCGACACGCCCCGGAGGAGCACCGCCTTGCTGGCGCTGGCCAGGGAGCCGAACCAGTGCATCTTGGCCCCGGTGTGGTAGAGGGGCGGAATGCAGAGGAACACGTCGTCCCGGGTCTGGCCGTGGTGGTGCTGCTCGGTGAGGCAGGAGGAGAAGAGGGCCTTGTGGTTGTGGAGAATGGCCTTGGGGAAGCCGGTGGTACCGGAGGAGAAGTAGATGGCGGCGTGGTCGCTGGGCTCCAGGTGGACCGGAGGGGCCTCCCAGGAGCAGAAGCTCATGAGCCGCTGGTAGCTCTCCGCAAAGGGAGGCACCTGCTTGCCCACATAGAACATCATCTTCACCCGGCCCAGGTCCGGCAGAATGGGGTCGATCCGGTCCACGAACTCCGGCCCCAGCACCAGCACCTCCACGTCCGCCAGGTCCAGGCAGTAGCGGATCTCTTCGCTGGAGTCACGGACGTTGAGAGGCACTGC
>CALXDB010000089.1 GCA_944386955.1 uncultured Oscillospiraceae bacterium | reverse complement strand
GGACACACTAGTCTGCTGGGCAATGAGTTCAATCAGCTGACCATCAAACACATTCTGACTAATCCCAAGTACAAAGGGTGGTACTGTGGGAACAAAACCCAGACGCTGGACTATCGTACCAAGAAGAAAGCCTTTTTGGAGGAAAGCGAATGGGTCATGTATCCAGACCCCAATATCCCGGCCATTGTCTCGGAAGAATTGTGGGATCGGGCCAATGCCATCTTCAAGCAGCGCAGCAGAGAGGTTCGGACAAAATCCACCAGCTACCATAACCGCTATGCATACAGCGGAAAGATCGTCTGCGGTATCCATGGCACCAGCCTCCAACGACAGTCCTTCAAAACCCAAAAGGGTGTACGGGAGTTCTGGCGATGCAAAATGTACCGCCAGAAAGGGAAGGATGCATGCAGCCTTCCGTCTGTTCGCAGCGATGAAGTAGATCTCGTTTTGGCAGACCTGTTTCAAAAAGTGGTAACAGAGAAAGCACAGATTATCCGGCTGGTGCTGAACAGTATCGGGGAAACCGACAACAGCGTGGACTACTCTGCGCAGATCGGGCGCATTGAGGTGCAGATCGGCCAGATTGAGGAGAAGAAAGATAAGCTGCTGGAGCTGAGCATGGCGGATGCCATTACCCTTTCAGAGTTCAAGGTGCGTAATGACCGATTCAACCGCCAGATCTCCGCCCTGGAGGAACAAAAGGCGACCCTGCAACAGCAGGAGCAAGTCCAAAAAGGAACGGAGATAAACGCCGAAGCGCTGGAAAAAGCACTCTGGGAGGAACTGGATTTTACAAACGGGATTCACTCTGAAGTTGTGGCAACGATTCTGGATCATATTGTGGTGCTGGAGCAAAGCAATGACAAGCAAATCCATTTAGAGATCTATCTGAGACTGGGGCAGCAGGCTTCAGTCCATTTTCAACGGGGCGAATTAGTCCTTTGCAATAGTCCTTCTTAATAATATGGGCAACCAGGCGGAGATTCCGCTCAATGAGGATTCCGCGGGCCTCCTGATCGCCCTGCGCATAGCGCTCCAGATACTGCCGCTCTTCCTCCGCCGTCAGCGGCTTTGGAAAGGAGTGAATCCCGCCGCTGAGATGCAGCGACAAAAGCAGACTGCTTCGCAGCAAAAGCCAGGCCGTACCGATCATCCTATCACCTCCGTCCATCTCTATGCCCGTATGGACTGTCCGTATACGCTCTGTTTACTGTACACCTGCCCTCTTTCGGCATTTTGACAGGGGAGGTTTTCCGGCATATGGCTGTGGAAAACTATGTGGATATTGTGGAAAATCCCAAATATAGCCCGCTCATTTCTCTGTTTTTCTTTTGGATTGCCTAAAACTTGACGGTTGACAACAGCTTTTTCCGGCCTCTTCCTGCTGCCGCTCTTGAACATTTTGCCATATCGTGGTATGATACATTCTGTTGATTCTCAGGGCAGTTTTTCGAAAGGCGGTATCTTATGGCCAATTCTGATATTACCAAGCAGGCGATTGCCGCCGGTGTGAAAGATTTAATGACTACCAAGTCCTTCGCATCCATCTCTGTCAGCGATATCGCTCGCCGCTGCCATATCAACCGCAATACCTTCTATTACCACTTTCAGGACAAATACCAGGTCATCACCTGGATCTTCTACAACGAGATTACCCCCATCGTCTGCGGCGGTATGCACCCCGACTGCTGGAGCGACAGCCTTTTTGCCCTATGCCGCGTCATGCAGAAGGATCGGGCCTTTTATCTCAACGCCCTGAGCGTAGCCGGACAGAATTCCTTCACCCAATGTCTTCTGGACTTTTACCAGTCTCTGGTGGTCAGCCTTCTGCGAAACGCGGACCGGGCCGGCAGCTTGACAGAGGAGGATGTCAGCTTTGTTTCCCGCTTTTATGCCTACGCCCTCATCGGTACAGTGCTGGAGTGGGCTAAGGATGGCATGACCGCAGATCCGGCTCCCTTTATTCGCCGCCTGGAGCGGATGATTAACGGTGAGCTCTTTGACGGCATCATCCTGGCCCGAGCCTCTCTGCCTCCCGAATAGGCGGTGAACTCAAACTTTTCTGCGCCAAAAAGATCCCGCTGGAGCGTTTTGCCCCGGCGGGATCTTTTTGGCGCAGAGTTCTGCCTGTTTACTTGATGCGGATCTTGAAAATGGCTTTTTTAATGGCGGCAGGGCCGTCCACCTTCACGGCAGTGCGGTGGGCGTCGGCGGGATAGCACAGCAGGAAATCCCCGTCCCGCAGCACCACATGGCTGTTGGGGTCGCCCTCCAGGGGGAGAAAGTCATCCTTCTCCACGAATTCCTTCTGTTCCATGTTGTCGATGAAGTTTACGTCGATCTGCTCGGGACCCCGGAGCATAAGGTGGAGATCCAGATACTGCCGGTGTGCCTCCCAGAACCGGTCCTCCGCATTGGTGGTCTCGTACTCCACGATGTTCACAAACAAATCGTCCCCATCGATGGGGTGGCTGCCCTTTTCAAAACTCAGCAGGTCGTTGGCGGCGGCGTAATCGAAGCACTTGCCCACCACATCTTCCAGCCAGCCAAAATCCTTCCGGTCACGGATGTTGCCGAATACCATGGCTTTTTCCTCCTTTTATGTCGGGCCCCCCGGTCCATGACCGGGAGGCCCGCAATGACAGACAATGTAGAAATCAATCCTTGTAGATGGTGGTGTGGGGGGCGGGCACACTCTTGTCGCCCTTCACGGAACGCCAAATCATGCTGGCGGGAATGCCCACGATCAGGGATACGCCGATGGAGATGATGGAGTAGCACCAGATGGACACATCAGCGGAGTAGGGGCCGTACTTAATGAACACCATCACGGCGGAGGCAGCCACAAAGGCTACGGTGGCGCCGAAAGTGTTGGCCACCTTGGTGAAGGCGCCCAGGATAAAGGTGCCCACCAGGATGCCCAGAACCAGGCCCATGAAGCCGTTGAACCACTCATAGGCGGAGGTCACGCCGCCGTTGGCCAAGACCATGGCTACCACGATGGCGAAAATACCCACCAGCAGGGACACATACTGACCGATCTTGGTCTGGGTGGCGAAGCTCAGCTTCTTCTTGGACAGACGCTCCTGAATGTCCAGGGTCCAGCTGGAAGCCACGGAGTTCAGACCGGTGGACAGGGTGGACTGAGCGGCGGCGTAGATGGCGGCCAGCAGCAGGCCGGTGATGCCCACGGGCAGCTCAAAGGCAATCCAGGACGCGAAGATCTGGTCCTGCTGGGCAGCGGGGGGCAGGGGGTTGCCCTGGGTCTGGTAGAAGGCGTACAGGCCGGTACCAATGAGATAGAACACGGTGGCAATGAAGATGGACAGGCAGCCATTGGCCAGCATCATCTTGTTCAGCTTCTTGGTATCGGTGGTGGTAGTGAAGCGCTGCACGATATCCTGGGAGGAGACGTAGGAGCTCATGGTGTTGAAGCCGGCGCCCACGATCAGCAGGAACACACTGTTCTTCAGGATGTTGGCGTCAAAGATGGGCTCGCTCTCCAGCAGGAACTTGTGGTTGGTGGTGAACTCGTTGATGATGGCACCAAAGCCGCCGTCCAGGTGGGCGATGAGGAAGATGAGGCCGAAGGTAACACCGATGAGCAGCACAGAGCCCTGGATAAAGTCGGTCCACAGCACGCTCTTCAGGCCGCCGGTGTAGGAGTAGATGATGGCGATGATGCCCATGATGATGATGAGGATGTTCACGTTGATCCCCATCAGCTCAGAGAGCACCATGCAGGGCAGGTACATGATGATGGACATACGGCCGATCTGATAGATGATAAACATGACGGCGCCCAGCACCCGGAGGAACTTGCTGCCGAAGCGGATCTCCAGATAGTGGTAGGCGGTGTCGATGTCCAGGCTGCTGTAGACCGGCAGGAAGAACTTGATAGTCAGAGGGATGGCCAGCAGCATACCCAGCTGGGCAAACCACAGAAGCCAGCTGCCGGCGTAGGAGTTGCCGGCCAGGGACAGGAACGAGATGGGGCTGAGGAGGGTGGCGAAGATAGACACGGAGGTGACCCACCAGGGCACGGTGCCGTCACTCTTGAAGTACTCCTTGCCCTGCATCTCCTTCTTGGCGAAATGCAGGCCGGCAAAGAGCACCGCCAGCAGGTACACGATCAGCACAGCCAGATCGATGTACGTAAAACCTTGCATGTTCATTCAAATTTTCTCCCTTTTCTGATTTCAGCAATATTCACGAACAGCCCGCGGGACTGCCCATTACAGATACTTGGCCTTGGCGGCGCATACCATCTCGGCAGCGGCCTTGGCGATGGCCTTGTCGGCCTCCTGCAGGTTCTCCAGAGGCTCCCGGACGCCGCCGATGTCCAGTCCGGCGTTGACACGCAGCATCTCCTTGGCCACAGCGTACATGTTGGCGTGGCTGGAGCACATCTTATAGATGATCTCGTTGATGGCGTACTGCAGCTCGGTGGCCTTGTCCCGCTCGCCGGCCACGATCAGCTCGTTGAGCTTGAGGAACAGCTCGGGCATCACGCCATAGGTCCCGCCGATGCCGCCGTCAGCGCCGATGGCCCGGCCGGCCACAAACTGCTCGTCGGGTCCGTTGAACACCACGAAGTCGCCCTTGGCGGCCTTGCCGGCAGCTTTGAACATCTGGATGTCCTGAGTGGGCATGGAGGAGTTCTTCACGCCGATGACCTTGGGGTTCTTCATCATCTCAGCGAAGAGACTCATGGTGAGGGCGGTGCCGGCCAGCTGGGGGATGTTGTAGATCACAAAGTCGGTGTTGGGAGCGGCGGCGGAGATGGCGTTCCAGTAGCCGGCAATGGAGTACTCCGGCAGACGGAAGTAGATGGGGGGAATGGAGGCGATGGCGTCCACGCCCACCTCCTCGGAGTGGCGGGCCAGCTCCACACTGTCCCGGGTGTTGTTGCAGGCCACATGGTTGATGACGGTGAGCTTGCCCTTGGCCACAGCCATCACATTCTCGATGATGACCTTCCGCTCGGCGACGCCCTGGTAAATGCACTCGCCGGAGGAGCCGTTGACGTACACACCCTTGACGCCCTTGTCCACAAAATACTGAGTCAGAGCCCGGACGCGCTCGGGGCTGACATCGCCCTTCTCGTCGTAGCAGGCGTAAAATGCGGGGATAATGCCTCTGTACTTGTCCAAATTGCTCATGCTAACTTCCTCCTTCTACTCTTTTCCGTGTTCCGTTTCATGTAGGTGACTATTTCTGCGTGCGTTCCGCACGGGACGTACATGCTGCCAGGTGCGCCGTCTTCCAGGGAAGGACGGCAAAGCTGTCCGACAACCAAAAGGGAGGATTCTTGGACAAACAGTAAAAAGTGCCGAAAATCCCCCATTCAGGAAAAAATAATTCTAAATGTTTTTCCTAATTATAACATGTTTTTTATGAAACGCAATGTAAAAATTTTTTCGATTTACCAATAAATGGAAGAAAAATGAAAAGATAGTCAAATAAAACAAAGGCGCAAAACAGACTGTCTTCCATAGAAAGACAGTCAAATGAAAAGAAATGGTTAAAAAATGCTGCATATCGTTAAAAAATAATAAAAAATAGTTTTGAGAAAAAGAAGACAGGAAAAATTGCCGAGCATTCAGAAAAAAATTTCGACAAAATGTTTGGCAAAACTGCTGAAAGCAATTTCATTAAAAAAACCGCCTCTGACGGACCGGGAACCTGCCAAACAAGCGGGAAAAAGCGGTCATCCATTGACAGAAGAGACGATTCACGGTAAGATGGAGCGAAACAAAAGCGCGTCCGCCTGAGAGGCGGAGCAGGGAGGGAGCACAGCATGAAGCTGGAGTTTATTGAGATCGGGAAGATCGTCAACACCCACGGCGTCCGGGGGGAGATGAAGCTGGATCCCTGGGACGTGGAGGCGGAACTGCTGAGACGGGTGAAGACCCTGTACATCGACGGGAAGGCATACAAGCCCGTTTCCGCTCGTGTCCACAAGAATTGTTTGCTGTTGACTTTTCCGGAGGTTACGGACCTGAATGCCGCCTTGGCCTTCAAAGGAAAGACGGTGTCCATTCGACGCCGGGATGTGCAGCTGCCCGACGGGCAGTATTTCACCGCGGAGCTCCTGGGTCTCACAGCGCTGGATGCTGAGACCGGAGAGAAGCTGGGAACGGTGCAGGATGTGGTGCCCTATCCCGCCCACGATGTCTATGTGCTCGCTGGGGCGGGGGGGAAGGAAATCCTGGTTCCGGCAGTGCCCGCCTTTATCCAGGAGATCGATATGGAGGCTGGCACCATGAAGATCCATGTGTGGGAGGGGCTGATCTGAGATGGCCAACTACAGCATTGATATTATGACCCTTTTTCCCGAGACAGTGGGGGATATGATGAACGAATCTATCCTGGGCCGGGCCCAGGAGCGAGGCTTTATCCGGGTGGACGCCCACCAGATCCGGGACTTTACCACCAACAAGCAAAAGCAGGTGGACGACTATCCCTACGGAGGCGGCCGGGGCGCCGTGATGCAGGCGGATCCCCTCTATCGCTGCTGGGAGTATATCCGGGAGACCCACGGTCCCGGCCATACCATTTATCTCTCCCCCTGCGGGGAGACCTTCCATCAGGGGAAGGCCCGGCAGCTTCTCCGGGACTACGACCACCTGATCTTGGTCTGCGGCCACTATGAGGGCATCGACCAGCGGTTTATTGACGAGTGCGTGGATGAGGAGATCTCCCTGGGGGATTTCGTCCTCACCGGTGGGGAGATTCCCGCCATGGCGGTGGCGGACGCGGTGTGCCGCATGGTGCCCGGTGTGCTGCCGGACCCGGAGTGCTTTGAGGAGGAGAGCCACTGGAACGGCCTTTTGGAGTATCCACAGTTCAGCCGTCCGGCGGTGTGGCACGACCGGGCGGTGCCGGAGGTGCTCCTCAGCGGCGACCATGAGAAGGTCCGCCGCTGGCGGCGGAAGGAATCCATTCTCCGCACCCTTCGCCGCCGTCCGGATATCTTCCGCAAGGAGGAATTCCAGGTAAACAAGCGAGATCGGAAGCTCCGGGCGGAGGCGCTGGAGGAGTTCCAGGCCGAGCAGAACCAGGACGCAGATTCATAATAGGGAAGGGCCCCGCCGGCATGTCCGATTGCCGGCAGGGCCCTTAGGCGCTTTGCAGGTGAGAAGGACCGGGCCGGCTCCTGCAGACGATGCAGCAGGATGTGGCATGAGCAGACAGGAATTCCGCTTCGTTGACTCAAAGGAGCGGGGCACAACGCCAATGCCGACGCGCCCCAGGAGGTAAACCGCCTGCTGGAGGCCTTTGTGCAGGAAATCGACAGAACGCCGCCTCCCGGTTGACAGAAGAGGGGCGGGACGGTATAATCATCATGGAATGTTACGCCGTTTCTGACCAATATGAGGAGGTTACGTATGGCTTTGATCTCTGTGATCGTCCCCGTCTACAAGGCGGAGACGTTTTTGCGCAAATGTACCGACAGCATCCTCCAGCAGACCTACCCCAATCTGGAACTGCTGCTCATTGAGGATGGTTCCCCCGACGAGAGCGGCGCCCTCTGCGACGCCATCGCCCGGGAGGACGACCGCGTCCGTGTGTTCCACAAGGAGAACGGCGGCGTCAGCTCCGCCCGGAATCTGGGACTGGAGAAAGCACAGGGGGACTATATTGCTTTTGTCGACAGCGACGACTGGCTGGAGCCCAACGCCCTGGAGGAGCTTCTCCGGGTGCTGGAGGCCCACAGCGCCGACGCCGCCGGATGCGCGCATCGGAATGTGGCGGAGGATGGGAGCTCCACCGTGGAGGCCCCCGCGCTGCCCGCCGGGGTCTACGGTCCGGAGAAGATCACCTCCGGCATCGTCAACCGCCTGCTGGGGGACCGGCTGGCCCAGCCGGTGCTCAACGGCTTCATCTGGCGCTTCCTCTATACCCGCTCCATCATTACGGAAAACCACATCACTTTTGAAGGTGCCTATTTGGAGGACGAGCTGTTTTTGCTGGAGTATTTCTGCAATGCCCGCCGCCTGGCTATCGTGGACGCGCCGCTGTACAATTATTATTGGAATGCCGCCTCCGCCACCCATAAGTACATGAAGGACTATATGAAGGTGTTCCGCCGCTTCATGGAGCGGAAGGAGGACCTGGTGCGCCGGTATGATCTCCACCGCCACAGTCCCCGTTGGCGGGAGAACACCAACTGGGCGGGCCTTCTCATCGCGGTGAGCAATGAGTACGCACCCGGGAATCCTGCCAGCTTCAAGGAGAAGCAGAAGCGTGTGGAGGAGTACACGGAGCTGCCGGAGATGCGTCAGGCCATCGCCGCTGTGACGCCCCAGGGCATGGGGCGCAACAAGCAGATTGTGGCGGAGCTGATCCGCCGCCGCCAGTTTGGCCTTCTGACCATGCTGTATCGCTTTAAGAACCGGAAGAAGTAAGGAAAGGACCCCCGCTATGTCATATCTATCCGAAAGTTTTCTCTGGCATGTGCTCTATACCTTCTGGCTGTGGCTGGAGGGGGCATGGCACCGCAGTTTTCTGGGCTGTCAGGCTGCCCGCTTTTTTGCCTGGCTGAGCCGGAAGTGGGAGGGCAGTTTTCTGGTCCATCTGTTTTATGATGAGAGCCGCCTCAGTCGTCTCTGGCCGGAGAGCCTCCTGCGCCGGGTGATCGACCTGGTGCTGAATCTGCCGCTGTATCTGGCCCAGGGGATCTACAAGCTGCTGCGCCGCCCCTTTGACAACAGCTTTTTTGCTACCCTGGCCTTTGAGATCGGCAAGGAGGCTTTTGTGGCCGCCAGCTGGTTTATTGCCATCATTCTCTGTATTCCTTATAAGTATTGGAATAACGCCTACAGCGTGCTGCTGTTTGCCTTTGTACTGTTTTTGATTTTCCTGGGGTCCATGAACGACCTGAAGGTTCGGTTATCCACCCGGGATTTTGGTCCCTATCTGGCGTTTTTCTTCTTTGCAGTTGCGGTGGCTGTGCCGCTGTCTGACTATCCGGATCTCTCCGGGCGGTACTTTGTGTACCATCTGGCCTGCATTCTGGTGGTGGTGTCTCTGGTCAATGCAGTGTCCAACAGCGACCAGCTTCTCCGCCTGGGAGGCGGCTTGGGCCTTGGCATCCTGGCAGCGGCAGGCTACGGAATTTTCCAGGGCGTGGTCATCGGCGTGGACGTGAACCCCTCCTATGTGGATCTGGCAGTCAATCCCGATATGCCGGGCCGCGTCTATTCCTATTTTGAGAACCCCAACGCTCTTGGCGAGCTCCTTTTGCTGGGACTGCCTATTTTAGTGGCTCTGGCCTTTGCCTCCCGAAAGTGGTGGGGCAAAGTGGTGGCATTGGCTGTGTTTGGAATTGGCCTAATTTGTATGGCAATGACATTATCTCGAGCCAGTTGGGTCGGTTTGGCGGCTGCGGCGTTTATTTATGTGTTCCTGTGGAACCGGAAGCTGATCCCGGTGGGGATCGTGGTGGCGATTGCGGCACTTCCGATATTGCCCGATTATGTGCTGAACCGAATTTTGACCATTACCAATCTGAATGATACGTCCACCAGCAGCCGTTTCCCTCAGTATGAAGCGGCCATCAATCTGCTGGCAAACGATCCGCTCACCGGTGCTGGTCTGGGTGCAGATGCGGTGCGGCAGACGGTGAAAATGAACGGTTATTATCAGGGAACAGCACCCTTCGTTCACGCTCACAATACCCTGATGCAGATCTGGGCAGAGACGGGATTAGTGGGTCTGGTGTCCTTCTGCGGCAGTGTGATCTGGACCATGAAGGAGACGGCCCGTGCGGTGAAGACCACAGAGGACCAGGCAGCCCGGCACATTGCCATCGGCGGAACGGCTGCAATTTTGGGCTCCATGGTTTGCGGCCTTGCGGATTACCTGTGGACCTATCCCCGGATCATGTTCGTGTTCTGGTTTGTGTTTGGCCTGACTTTGGCAGCAATTAAGGTTTGCAAAATGGAAAAAGATCGTGTATAATACCAGAGGCTGGGGACCACACATGGTCCCCAGCCTAATGGAGAACAACAGGATAAATGGTGATTTCACCACACACTACGTTTGGGAGCATACCTTGCCCATCCATGAGGACAAAACCTC
>CALXDB010000088.1 GCA_944386955.1 uncultured Oscillospiraceae bacterium | reverse complement strand
CCCTGGGCGGATCACCGCCCGGGAGGACGGGGAGGAGGTCCTCCTCATCACGGGCATGCCCATCTGGAACGTCTATTTCCAGGACCTCACCGGCGACGGCCTGCCGGAGCTCTGCGCCACCCTCAGCTGGGGCTCCGGCGTCGTCGACACCCGGGTGACGGTCTACGACTACGCCAACGGGGCCAGCTACACCCTGGAGGACCGGATGTTCTCGGACTACGCCCTCCGGTATGAGGAGGCCGACGGCCTTCTGTATGTGGATCAGCGGGACTACAGCAGCGGCGAGCTCCTGGCCTCCGGCACCCTGGTCTACGCCGACGGCTGCATCCAGGCGGCGGGGCTCTCCCCGGAGGAGGAGACGGTCCTCCCCCCAGCCGAACACATCACGACCTTGCCGGGCGAGTACGACTTTGACGGCGACGGAACGATGGAGACGGCGGCGCTGGCCTCCCACACCGGGGAGGTGCCGTGGTACGAGCTGCTGGTGAAAAGGACGGACGGGACCGTCCTGTGGCAGGCGGAGGCCTACGCCGTCCACAGCGGCTATGGGACGTACTTCGCCTGCCGCCTGGATGGGCGGGACTATCTCCTCCAGTACGCCCCCACCATGTACCAGGGCTTCGCCACCTACAGCTACCGCCTCTTCTCTCTGGACAGCGGGGGAGAACCGGTGACGGAGCGGGAGGGGAACGTCAGCTTCGACCTCAACTGGGGGAGAGCGGACCACCAGCCCTTTGAAGCGGAGAAGCTGGCGGATTTCCTGGAGGAGGTCAACGGCCTCCTGTCCGGGGGCAGGCTCCTGATGAACACCGACCCCAACCTGGCGGACCTGGAGGCGGAGAGCCCCCAAATCATCCCCTGGTGGCTGCGGGACCCGGACTGCTGCGGCGGCTATGTCTACGACGAGAGCCTCACCCTCCGGGAGAACCTGCGGGCCATGGCGGCACTGGCGGAGTAGGAAAAACGCACGGGACCTATTCAGTGGTCCCGTGCATTTTTTCCATTGGTTCGTTTCATCAGACCGGCTGGTTCACCACCCCGGCGAACAGCAGCTGGCCCGAGGGGCCGGTGACGGCGAAGAGGAAGGGCCGGTCCGCCACGAAGTCCACCTCCTCCTCGGGGGGCATATCACTCCCAGCCGCATCCATCACTGTGTAGGCGGCGGCGGTGACCCCCTCCTCGTCGATGGCCACCCGGGCGGCGTGCTTCACCTGGGAGACGTAGATCCCCTCGTACGCCTCCGTCATGGGGGAGAAGTCGGCGCGGCCGCTGTCAAAGACGTCGGTGACCCCCAGGGCCCGGAGGCCCTCCATGAGGTCCGCCTCTCCCGCAATGTCGAACTTGGGCAGGGCCTGGTTCACGATGAGCCGCTTGCTCTGTTCCCAGTCCCGGCCTGCAAGGAAGAACGCCGCCGCCTCCCCGCCGGCGAGCAGCTCCTCCGGGCTGACCCCCTCATCGGGGAGGAGGAACCACATGGTACCGCCGTCATCCAGCCACCTGCCGATGGCGGAGAACCGGTCCCCCCAGTAGTAGGTGTCGGTGCCGGACTGGTGGAGGAAGTCGCAGGTTACGTCCCCATCCGGGGCGTGGAAGGTGCCGGGGGCGGTGTTCTCCTCCCGGAACTCGTTGGCCCACTTGGTCCGGTAACAGATGGTGGCCGCCAGGGCCAGCACCGTGTCGGGGTCCAAGGTGAGGTCCGCCGCCTGGTCCTCCAGAAGCCCGCCGGTCTGTTCATTGATCCAGGCCCGGAGGGCCTCATTCACCGCCTCGCTGCCCAGGTCCCCCCGGTAGGTGGAGGCGTAATAGGTCTCCGCCAGGGTGTCTAAAGTCTCCTGGATAAAGGGTACCTCCTCCCGGAGCCACAGGGAGGAGGCCAGGATGGTGACGGTGGCCCCGTCGTCGCAGTAGCTGGCGTTCCAGAGGGCGGCGGCCTGGGAGCGGAGGGATTCCATGTCCTCCTGGCCCAGAAGGTCCAGAATCTGTCCCCGGCTCTCCCCGTCGGTGAGCTCCGCCAGCATCCCTAAGGCGAAATACACGTTCAGGGGGGAGAAGACCCGGTTCTCCCCCTCCTCCCCGGTGAGGAACACGGGGAGGGCGGCGGCGTAGAAGTCCGAGAGGCTTCCGGCGTAGTCCGCCCCCTGCTCCAGCTGGGCCTGCTGGCTCTCCCGCCAGGCCCGGAAGACCTCCATAAAGCCGTCGCTGTCGAAGGCCCCGTCCTCGCCGGCAAAGGCGTTCTCGTCGGGGTAGGGGGCCATCTCCGGGTAGGCCGCCAGGGCCACCGCCTCCACGCCGCCCATGGGGTCCGGCGTCTCCCCGGAGCCCCGGGGCCACAGCAGGGCGGAGGCTGTAAAGGCCAGCACCAGTACAGCTGCCGCGGCCCCCAGCCACAGCCGCCGCCGGGCCCTCCGGGGCCGACGGCCCGCCTCCTCCACCAATTTGGGGTCCACGAACCCCAGCTTCTCCAAAAATTCTCTGCCTCTCATAGCTGGTACCCCTCCTTCATCAGGTACGTCCGCAGGCCCTCCCGCATCCGGCGGAGGGCCGATTTCACCTTGCTCTCGCTGGCGGCGCAGTACCGGGCCACCTCCCGGACGCTGTCAAAATACCAGTAGCGCCGGAGGAACATGACCCGCTGCTCCTCCGGGAGGGTCCGCAGGTAGGCGCTCACCGCCTCTCCCAGGAGGATGCCGTCCACCTCTCCCGCCGTATCACTGGGGGAGGGGATGCACTGTTCCATCTCCGCCGTCAGCTCCGTGAGGGCGGCGGCCCGCTTGCGGCACCGCCGGGCGGCGCAGGCGTTCAGCACCGCGTGGCGCATGATCCGCCCCAGAAAGGCGAAGAGATAGTCCCAGGGCTGGTGGGGCGGAATAGCGTTCCAGGCCTGAAGGTAGGTGTCATTCTCGCACTCCTCCACGGTCTCCTCGTCCTCGATGAGCCGTCGCCCCAGAAGCCGCAGCCGCCCGCCGTATTTTTCCTTCGTCTCTGCCACTGCCCGCTGGTTCCGGGCGAGGTACAGCGTGATGATCCCCCTGTCGTCCATGGCCCGTCCTCCCTCCTTTGAAGGTCCTTCACCCAGTATAGCAGAAAAATCCTGGGAGGCGTTGCGCCGGGGGAGAAAAAATTCCCCGGACGACAAAAAAGCCGTCCAGCTCAGCTGGACGACTTTTTGCCTCGAATGGTATGTTAGACAGCCCGGGTAACTTTCCCGGAACGCAGACACCGGGTACAAACGTACACATGGCGGGGGGTACCATCGACGATAGCCTTCACGCGCTTGACGTTGGGCTTCCATGCACGATTGGAACGCCGGTGAGAGTGGGAAACCTGGATCCCAAAGGTGACGCCCTTGTCGCAGAACTGACACTTAGCCATCCGCTGCACCTCCTTGCTGTTTATATATTGGGTTGGCCGATACGAGCCACAGCGATTATATTAGCACGGCTCTCACCAAAATGCAAGTAGAAATTTTGAAAATTTCTCAAAAAACTGAAAAAACGTCCAGCCCTCTCCGGCGGCGGAGCGCCCATTTGCGCTTGCCGCTTGTATTTGGGCCGGGGATACGATATAATAATCTATCGATAAACGCCGCGCAATCCGGCGCCGGGCCCCCCGGCCGCCCGGGGCTTCACTATGAGAAGGGTAGGGAGGACAACCACTATGATGGTCAGAGACGAGATCAACGGAACTGTCAAGCTCAAGCGCCTGGTCGAGCACTTCGGCCTGAAGATCCTGTACGCCGGCAAGGACTACGAGACCGCCGAGATCGGCATCAAGGACGTGAACCGTCCCGGCCTCCAGTTCGTGGGCTTCTTCGACTACTTCGATTCCCGCCGCCTCCAGGTCATCGGCATGGCCGAGACCAAGATGCTGGAGGGCATGGACCACCAGCGCCGGGTGGAGAGCTTCGCCGGCCTCTTCGAGTACGAGATCCCCGCCCTGGTGATCTCCCGGGACCTCAACTGCTTCTCCGAGTGCATGGAGATGGCCCGGAAGTTTGGCCGGACCCTGCTGTCTACCTCCGACACCACCGTGGTTTTCACCAGTAAGGTCATCGACTACCTCAACCACGAACTGGCCGCCACCGTCACCCGCCATGGCGTCCTGCTGGACATCTACGGCGAGGGCGTTCTCATCATCGGCGACAGCGGCATCGGCAAGAGCGAGACCGCCATCGAGCTGGTGAAGCGGGGCCACCGCCTGGTGGCCGACGACGCCGTGGACATCCGGCGGGTCTCCAACCAGCTTATCGGCAAGGCCCCGGAGCTCATCCGCCACTACATTGAGCTGAGAGGCATCGGCCTTGTGGATCTCCAGCAGCTGTTCGGCATGAGCGCCGTGAAGCTGGAGAGCCAGATCGACCTGGTGGTGGAGATGGAGCACTGGAAGGAGGACAAGTTCTACGACCGCTTTGGTCTTGATGAGCAGGCCATGAATATTCTGGGAGTAGAGCTTCCCATGGTCACCATTCCCGTCCAGCCCGGGCGGAATCTGGCGGTGATCGTAGAGGTGGCCGCCATGAACAACCGGCATAAGAAGTACGGGTTCAATTCTGCCCAGCAGATGGCGGACCGTCTGGCCAAGCTGAGCGCGGGAGAATAAGAGAAGGAGATTTGAGAGATGTATACCATTGGAATCGATGTGGGCGGGACCAACCTGAAGGCGGGGCTGGTCAACGAGGCCTTTGAGATCGTGGACGCCAAGAAGATGCCCCTGGTGTGGGAGTCTCCGGAGAAGTTCGCCGGGGATCTCTGCGCCCTGGCCACCGCCCTGGTGGAGAAGAACGGCATCTCCAAGGACCAGGTGCAGTACATCGGTATGGGCGTGCCCGGTGTGGTGGATGTGAACAAGGGGACCATCGTCAAAACGGTGAACATCCCCATCCGCAACATGCCGGTGGCGGAGATGATCCAGCGCAGCTGGGACATTCCCGTGTATCTGGGCAACGACGCCGACTGCGCCGCCCTGGGGGAGTTTTACCACTTCGAGGATAAGAACATTGAGAGCCTCATCCTGGTGACCCTGGGCACCGGGGTGGGCACCGGCATCATCTTCAACGGCAGGATTCTGCGGGGCTTCAACGGCTGCGCCGGGGAGGGGGGCCACATGGTCATCGTCTCCGGTGGAGAGCCGTGTACCTGCGGCCGCCGGGGCTGCTGGGAGCGGTACGCCTCCGCCAGCGGCCTTATCCGCCTGACCCGCCTGGCCATGGAGAAGGACCGGGAGAGCGTCATGTGGCGTCTGGCCGAGGGACGGCTGGAGCAGGTAGACGGCCGCACCGCCTTCAACGCCGCCCGGGAGGGGGACGCCGCCGCCATGGAAGTGGTGGACCAGTACCTCACCTATCTGGCCGAGGGCCTCACCAACCTCGTCAACCTCCTCCAGCCGGAGGTAATCTGCATCGGCGGCGGCGTGAGCAATGAGGCCGACGAGTATCTCCTCTTCCCCCTCCGCAAGAAGGTAGAGGAGCTGCGCTACGACAAGGACGCCGACCGCCACACCCTGCTGGCTAAGGCCCATCTGGGCAACGACGCCGGCATCATCGGCGCCGCCCTTTTGGGGAGAGAGTGACAACCAACGAATGGAGGATCGCCATGCCCTGGTACGAGACCTTTGACACAAAGCAACAGCGGCGGCTGCCGGCGCTGAAGGTGCTGCGGGAGGAGCCCATGGCCCGCCACACCACCTTCCGCATCGGCGGCCCCGCCCGCCGTCTGGCCCTGCCCGCCACGGCGGAGGAGCTGACGGAGCTTTTGGAGCTGGCGAAGGACCTGCCCCACGCGGTGATCGGCAACGGCTCCAATCTGCTGGCGGCGGACGAGGGGGTGGACCTGCTGGTGATCTCCACCGCCGCCATGGACGCGGTGGAGCAGGTGGGGGAGACCACCCTCCGCGCTCTGGCGGGGGCGTCTCTTGCCAGGATCGCCGTCCGGGCCCGGGATTTCGGGCTGGCCGGCTTTGCCTTTGCCCACGGCATCCCCGGCACCTTGGGGGGCGCGGTGGTGATGAATGCCGGGGCCTACGGCGGTGAGATGTGCCAGGTGGTGGGCCGGGTGGGGGCCTGGACCCCCGACCGGGGCGTGGTGGAGCTAGAGGCGGCGGAGCTGGCCTTCGGCTACCGCCGCAGCGTCTTCTCCAACTGGCCGGAGGCGGTGGTGCTGTGGGCGGAGCTGGCCCTTCACCCGGGGGACCGGGAGGCCATCCGGGCGGAGATGGAGGACCTTGGCCAGCGGCGGCGGAGCAAGCAGCCTCTGGAGTACCCCAGCGCCGGAAGCACCTTCAAGCGGCCGGAGGGCTATTTTGCCGGGACCCTCATCGACCAGTGCGGCCTCAAGGGCTTCTCCGTAGGCGGAGCCCAGGTGTCGGAAAAGCACGCAGGCTTTGTTATCAACACCGGCGGCGCCACCTGTGCCGATGTGCTGGCCCTCATGGACCATGTGAAAAAGACGGTGTATGAGGCCACCGGCGTCACCCTGGAGCCGGAGGTTCGGCTGCTGGGCCGGTGAGCGAGAGAGAAAGAGAGCGGGTGTACAGGATGGAGATCCTCATCATCTCCGGGCTGTCCGGCGGCGGCAAAAGCCAGGCCGCCAGCTTCCTGGAGGATATGGGCTACTATATTGTAGACAACATGCCGGCGGGCATCATTTTGAAGTTCGCCGAGTTCTGCGCCGGGACCCAGGGGCGGTATGACCGCCTGGCCCTGGTGTATGACGTCCGGGCGGGGGAGGACTTCGGAGAGTTCTTCCGGGTGCTGGACGAGCTGAAAAAGGGGCAGTTCACCTGCCGCCTTCTGTTTTTGGAGGCCTCCGTGGCTACCATCATTAAGCGCTACAAGGAGACCCGGAGGCCTCACCCGCTGTATGACGAGTGCGGGTCCATCGAGGCGGCGGTGAACCGGGAGATGGAGTTGATGCGCCCCGTACGGGACCGGGCGGACTATGTGATCAACTCCACCACCTATTCCACCGCCAAGCTGAAGGGGGAGCTGGCAAAGCTGTTCGGTACACCGGGGGTACGACAGGAGATGACGGTGAATGTGGTCTCCTTCGGCTTCAAGCACGGCCTGCCCATGGAGGCGGACCTGGTGTTCGACGTGCGCTTCATGCCCAACCCCTATTACATCGAGGAACTGCGCCGCAAGACGGGCCTGGACCGGGAGGTCTACGACTATGTCTTCAGCTTCGCCCAGACCAAGGACTTCATGAAGCGCCTGGAGGAGCTCATCGCCTTTCTGCTGCCCTACTATAAGGAGGAGGGGAAGACGGTGCTGGTCATCGCCATCGGCTGCACCGGAGGCCACCACCGCTCCGTGGCGGTGACCCGTGCCCTGGTGGACTATATCGGCAGCCTTGGCTACCAGGTGACGGAGAACCACCGGGATATGACCCGGAACTGAGGAAGGATCGCTATGAGAGACGCCATACATCCCCGCCGCCGGGGCGGACCCCGGATCGCGGCCATCGGCGGCGGCACAGGCCTCAGCACCATGCTGCGGGGCCTCAAGGCCTATACGGACCATATCACCGCCATTGTCACCGTGGCCGATGACGGAGGCGGTTCCGGCGTTTTGCGCCAGGAGCTGGGGATGCCGCCGCCGGGAGATATCCGCAACTGTATGGAGGCCCTGGCCAACGCGGAGCCGGTGATGAAGGAGCTGATGCACTACCGCTTCACCGACGGGTCCCTGGCGGGGCAGAGCTTTGGAAACCTTCTCTTAGCCGCCCTCAACGGTATCTCTCCCTCCTTTGACGAGGCGGTGGAGCGGATGAGCCAGGTGCTGGCCATCACCGGGAGAGTGCTGCCGGTGACTACTGCCGATGTGCAGCTGGAGGCGGAATTTGTCAACGACGCCCGGGTGGTGGGAGAGAGCAAGATCTTCTATTGCAAGAAGCGGGAGGACTGCCGCATCCGCCGGGTGCGGCTGCTGCCGGAGCGCCCTGCCGCCCTGCCTCAGGCCCTGGAGGCCATCGAAGGGGCGGATATGATCGTGCTGGGGCCTGGAAGCCTTTACACCAGCGTGATCCCCAACCTTCTGGTGGAGGGGGTGGCCGACGCGGTGGCCCGGTCCCGGGCGCTGAAGGTGTATGTGGGCAACGTGATGACCCAGGAGGGGGAGACGGAGGGCTACACCGCCGCCGACCATATCCGGGCCATCTTCCAGCACTCCATGCCGGGCCTTTTCCACCTGTGCCTGGTCAACTCCGCGCCCATTCCCCAGGAAATGCAGGAGAAGTACGAGGAGGAAGGGGCGGAGCCCCTGGTGTGCGACGAGGCGGAGTGCGGAAAGCTGGGGGTGGAGCTGGTGTACCGGCCCGTATCCCTGGTGACGGATCAGTATGTCCGCCACGACCCGGCTCTGCTGGCCCGGGCGCTGATGGAGCTCCACAGTGAGCGCAGCGTCCGTCTGGCCGGCGGCGGCTACCGGATCGAGAATTGAGATCAAAGAGTAGGAGTATTGACCCATGTCCTTTTCCTCAGAGGCGAAAATCGAGCTGTGCCGGGATGAGATGCAGCGTCCCTGCTGCGTCCGGGCGGAGGCCTACGGCGTACTGCTGTACTGCAACACCTTCTCCCCCCGGGAGGTACGGATCATCACGGAGAATAAGGAATTTGCCCGGCGGGTGCCGCTGCTGTTTCAACGGGCCTTCTCCGTGTCCTTCGACCAGCTGCCGGAGGAGGATGTGGGGAAGGGGAAGTACATTCTCCGCCTGGAAGGGGCGGACAAGCTGGGGGCCATCATCAACGCCTTAGGCTACGATCCCCAGCAAAACCCGGTGCTCCATATTAATTTCGGTCTTCTGGAGGAGGACTGCTGCCGGGCGGCCTTTCTTCGGGGAGCTTTTCTGGCCGGCGGCAGCGTCACCGATCCCTCCAAGCGCTACCACCTGGAGCTGGCCACCTCCCACGTCCAGGCCAGCCGGGAGCTGACGGCCCTCCTGACGGACATGGGCTATGTGCCCCGGGACGTGACCCGGGGGGGCTATCAGGTGACCTATTTCAAAAACAGCACCCAGATCGAGGAGCTGCTGACCAGGATGGGGGCACCGGTGGCGGCCATGGAGATCATGAATGCCAAGGTGGAGAAGGATCTCCGCAACGACATCAACCGCCGGGTCAACTGTGACGCGGCCAACGTGGGCAAGGCGGTGGACGCCGCCCAGGAGCAGCTGGAGGCCATCGGGCGGCTCCAGGAGATGGGGCGGCTCCAGGATCTGCCGGAGAAGCTGAAGGAGACGGTGGTGCTGCGGGAGACCTTCCCGGAGCTGTCCCTCAGCGAGCTGGCGGAGGAGTTCGATCCCCCCATCAGCAAGAGCTGCCTCAACCACCGGCTGAGGAAGCTCATCGAGCTGTCGAGAGAGTAGAGAGACGAAGGAGGAGACCAGATGGAACGGACGAGACAGGCATACGAGTACCACGAGCAGGGCTACAGCTGTGCCCAGGCGGTGGCCTGCACCTTTGCCGACGTGGTGGGACTGCCGGTGGAGCGGCTGGCGGCCCTCTGCGGGGCCTTCGGCGGCGGCTTTCGGGCGGAGGAGATCTGCGGCGTGGTCAGCGGCGCGGCGGTGGTCATCGGCGCGAAGTGGCCCCACAGCAGCCCGGAGGACCAGCAGGCCAAGGACCTGGCAGCGGCGAAGATGAAGGAGTTCCACAGCCGCTTTTTAAGCCGCTTTCCCAGCCTTGTCTGCCGGGACCTGAAGCCCCTGGACCCCGCGGCGGAGAAGAGCCCCGCCGCCTCGGCCATGGGCATCGAGAAGACCTGCGGGGTGTACATCGTCTCCGCCGTGGAGATTCTGGAGGAGATGCTGGCGGAGAGCTGAACCGCCGAGGAGGGAACCGGATGAAAAACCTGTGGGAAAAGTGGCGGAGGATGGACTGCCGCCAGACGCTGCAGATGGTCCAGGGGATCTTCTTCGGTGGACTGGGGCTGGCCCTTCTCTGCGTGCTGCTGGCATCCGGGCAGGAGCCGCCGGAATGGCTGATCGCCATGGGAGGGCTGGGGATCCTCGGGCTCATCCTGGGCATCCTGTTGGCTTGCCGCCGCCTTCGCTGCCCCCATTGCGGCGCGTCGCTGATGCTGGGGGGCAGAATACCCTCTCAGCTCCCCAATTTCT
>CALXDB010000087.1 GCA_944386955.1 uncultured Oscillospiraceae bacterium | reverse complement strand
ATGACCACCCTGGAGATCCCCGCCACCGGCTACTCCATCTGCTATGAGCTGGGCATCTTCAAGCAGAAGATCGTGGACGGCCAGCAGGTGGAGCTGCCCGACGACTGGAAGGGCATGGGCGACGCCTGGCTGGTTCCCAAGCCCGAGGAGGTGGAGGAGGTCCACTTCGGCGGCACCCTCCGGGAGTTCTGGGACGACGGCCACCTCCATGTGGTCAACGAGGGCTATACCCGGGTGCTGGCGGTGCCCTGCGACATGGAGATCGCCGGCTACGACACCACCCACACCAACACCCTGCGGCTGTGGGACGCCAAGAGCCCCAAGCCCATCGATATGGACCTCTTCCGCCGGGGCAACTACCTCCAGGCCAGTGAGGAGGCCGCCATGGCGGAGGTCATTGCCAAGGTGCTCTATCCCGAGGACAACCACTACGAGGGCAAGAGCCTGCGGCTGAAGCAGCAGTACTTCTTTGTCTCCGCCACGGTCCAGTCCATCGTCCGCAAGCACATCCAGACCTACGGCACCCTGAAGAATTTCCATGAGAAGAATGTGATCCAGATCAACGACACCCACCCTGCTCTGGTGGTGCCTGAGCTGATGCGGATCCTTATCGACGACGCGGGCCTTGACTGGGACACCGCCTGGAATATCACCGTCCACTCCGTGGCCTACACCAACCACACCGTTCTGGCGGAGGCTCTGGAGCGCTGGCCCCAGAACCTGGTGGAGACTCTGCTGCCCCGGATCTGGCAGATCCTTACGGAGATCGCCCGCCGCTGGCAGACCAAGGTGGAGAACTTCTACCACGACGAGAACAAGGTGCGGGAGATGGCGGTCATCTGGGACGGCGAGGTCCGCATGGCCAATCTCTGCATTGCCGGCGGCATGAAGGTCAACGGCGTGTCCGCCCTCCACAGCCAGATCCTCAAGGACGACGTGTTCCACAGCGCATACGTCATGGAGCCGGAGAAGTTTACCAACGTGACCAACGGTATTGACCACCGCCGCTGGCTCAGCGAGATCAACCCCGGTCTGGACGCCCTCATCTGCGAGCTCACCGGCGGCAAGGACTATCTCACCAAGCCCAATACGCTGGAGAAGCTGGATGCCTTTGCCGACGACGCGGCGGTGCTGGAGAAGCTGGAGAAGATCAAGCGGGCCAACAAGGAGGCCCTGGCCAAGTATGTCAAGCGGGAGCAGGGCGTGATCCTGAACCCGGATTCCATTTTCGACGTCCAGGTCAAGCGGCTCCACGAGTACAAGCGGCAGCTGCTCAATGCCATGCATATCATCTATCTCCATCAGCAGCTCCAGGATAATCCCAACATGGAGATGCGGCCCCACACCTTCCTCTTCGGCGCTAAGGCGGCCCCCGGCTACGCCGTGGCCAAGCGGATCATCCACCTCATCAACTCCCTGGCCAGCCAGATCGCCAAGGACCCCATCTGCAAGGATAAGCTGCAGGTGGTGTTCCTGGAGAACTACCGGGTGTCCCTGGCGGAGCGCCTGATGCCCGCCAGCGAGGTCAGCCAGCAGATCTCCACCGCCGGCAAGGAGGCCAGCGGTACCGGCAACATGAAGTTCATGATGAACGGCGCTCTCACGGTGGGTACCCTGGATGGCGCCAATGTGGAGATGCACGAGGTGCTGGGCGACGAGAATATGTTCCTCTTCGGCCTGAAGACCCACGAGGTTCAGGAGATGCGCCGCAACGGCTACAACCCCTATCGGCTGTACAGCCGGGATCCCGCCATTCACCGGGTGCTGGATCAGATGAACAACGGCTTTGGCGACGGTGTGCGGTATGAGGATCTTCATGAGCGCCTGCTGTTCGGCAACGGCTCCTCTCCCGACGAGTATATGCTGCTGGCGGATTTCGCCTCCTACTGCGAGGCGGAGCGCCGGATGGTGGATACTTACGCCGACCGGAAGAAGTGGAACGAGATGAGCCTGCACAATATTGCCCGCAGCGGTATCTTTGCCGCCGACCGGTCCATCGCCGACTACTGCGACCGGATCTGGCATGTTCCTTACAAGAAATAACCTTCTTTTGCAAAAAAGCAAAGATGGCAAGGACGGAGAGAATGTTCTCTCCGTCCTTGTTTTGTCTCTGCGTTTTTGGGGTTTCTGACGCTGGTGCTTCTTTTTGCCGGTACCCGACGGTTTTTCCTACCTTCTTTGCCTCCGGCGGCCTACTTTTGTGGCTGAACAAAAGTAGGCATCTCCGCGCTAAGAGCCTCGCTTTGCTCGGTTGCGCTCCGAAACACCTCGCTGCGGCTCGGTGAAAATCAGCTTAGAACCAAGGTTCTAAGGACTCCCTTGCACCTATTTGGGAAAATCTGTACCGTTGTTTTCGGTGGCTTTTCCGGCTGACCCTGCAAGGGGGTCGGAGTTCCCCTGTTTTCGCGCTTCAGCGCGCTCCTCTGGTGGTTGTAGCAGCTTCTGCAATTTCCCAATCTGGAAGCCTTCCCCCACTGGGGGAAGGTGGCGCGAAGCGCCGGATGAGGGGAGCCCAAGGGCAGAGACTTCCCTCTACCCATCCCCTCACCGTGCGAGCCCTCATCCGCCCCAGTGTGCCCACTGGGGCACCTTCCCCCAGTGGGGGAAGGCTTTGGGCTGCGTCAACCCACCGCATGAGCGCGCTGAAGCGCGGCGCAGGAGCAGAAGACGACCCAAACAGGCGTCACCCGTACCAACCCAACAGTAAAACGCCTCCCTGACCCCCATGCTTTGGTAACAAACGAAGGGAATTCTTAAAACCGTAGGTTTTAAGCCGATTTTCACCGAGCCGCAGCGAGGTGTTTCGGAGCGCAACCGAGCGCAGCGAGGCTCTTAGCGCGGGGATGCCTACTTTTGTTCAGTGACAAAAGTAGGCCGCCGGAGGCAGGACAAGGGAGCGAAACGCGTCGGGTACCGAAAAAAAGCATTTCCCCCGTCAACAACATCAAAATTTTCCCGAAAAATCTCGCGGCGCGCGAGATTTTTTCTCCCCCTCCCGCGTACACCTTATGAAAGCGCTTTCGACAAGTCCCCGACCCCAAAGGAGGTGAAGCAGCGATGACAGAGGAAGAATTTGTCCAGGCGGTGGAGCGGTACGGCGACACCGTCTTTCGGGTGGCCTACAGCTGCCTGAAAAACCGGGCCGACGCCGAGGACGTGATGCAGGACACCCTGCTGAAGCTCTACCGGGAGCGGCGCAGCTTTGAAAGCGAGGAGCACCGGCGGCGCTGGCTGATCCGGGTGGCGGTGAACCAGGCCAAGAGCCTCCTGCGCTCCGGATGGTTCCGCAGGACTGTTCCCCTGGAGGAGCAGCTGGACCAGCCGGTCTTCGACCGCCCCGAGGAGGGCGAGCTCTTTGAGAAAGTCATGGCGCTGCCCAAAAACTACAGGCTTGCTGTGTATCTCTACTACTATGAGGGCTATTCGGTCCGGGAGGTGGCGGAGCTGATGCGGGCCAATCTGTCAACGGTGCAGACCTGGCTGATGCGGGCCAGGGGACTTTTGCAGAAATCATATAAGGAGGCTTGGAGCCGCGATGGATCGTAAATTATTCCAGGAGACCTTTTCCCGACTGCACGCCTCTGACGAGGCGAAAGAGGAGGTCCTTTTGATGGCAATGCAACAGAGTACGAAGCGGAGAGGAAGATTGGCGGCAAAGACGGCGGGCATCGCCGCCGCGGCGATGATGGGGCTTGTGGCCACGGCCGGCGCTATCAACGCCGCCACCGACGGGCAGCTGTTTACCACACTGACCGCCGTATGGAGTGACGGCTTCAAAACCGTCTACCAGTCAGAAAGCGGAGACACGTTTACCGGCTACCAGATGCGGGGAGATGTGGAGGAGCGGGATGGCCGCCTGTTTCTTCTGGCGGGCGGCGAGGAGATCGACATCACCGACACCCTTGCTGAGGATGGCAGCTACACCTATGAAGTGAAGGAGGAAGGATTCTCCCTGCTGGTGGAGGTGACCGGCAGCCCGGAGCGCTGGAGCTGCACCAACACCGTCACAGTGGAAGATATCACCTACAGCGACACGGTCAACAGTTGGGAAACCAGCACGGAGGATGGAGTCGGTGTGTACGTCTTTGAGAATGAAGGAGACGGCGAGACAGGGGAGACCTCTGAGACGGCAGAGACAGGATTCTCTGTCGAGGGGAAAAACAGTGCTGCGGTCAACTCTGTCGAATAAGAGTTATACAGCCCCAAAAAGAGAGCAGAGGAGAGTACCTCTGCTCTCTTTTGACTTGCAAGATTAAAAATATAATGACAAAATAAAAAATAAGGAACCTTTACAGAGAAAATTTCGTCTAATAAGAAAATGGGCGGAAGCGCCGCCCGGAGAGGAAAGGAGAGAACCCTATGAGGCGATGGTTTGCGGCGCTGCTGGCGCTGGCAATGGCCCTGGCCCTGGCGGCCTGCGCGCCCAGGGAGGAGAACGAGAGCAGCGACGCCCCGGAGGAGCTTCCGGCCCAGGGGGAGGAGATCACCGGAGAGGCGGAGGGCCTTCCCGCGGAAACGAAAGAGAAAGAGGAGCGCCCACTATACATCTTTGTGGGCGGCCAGCTGGTGGGCAGCTGGGAGAACGGAGCGTGGGTCAGCGCCGTGCCCCTGGGGGAGAGCGAACACGGCGCCTTCGTCTCCGCCGGGGACAGCCAGGTCCGGGACTACACCGTGGCGGAGATCCTGGCCCGGGAGCGGTACTACACCTACTCCCAGGGGAGCGGCGCCTGCCTGCTCCAGTGTGAGCTCTACACCACCAGCGACGGCCCCGGCGGCTTTGACTGGGATCTCCGGGACATCGCCGCCCTGCTGGACGACTATGCGGTCGATGTACCGGAGGAGGAGTGGGACCGGCGGACCTTTGCCCTCCCCACCACCCTGGAGGGGGCGGCGGCGGAGCTGCTGGTACCGGATTACTCCTTCACCTTCTCCTTTGGCGGCACTCTGCCGGAGCTGGCCCTCTCCCAGCCTCTGGAGGAGACGCCGCTTTACGCCTGGGAAGTCAAGGCAGCCGACCACTACCCCGAATACTGGGAGACGGCGGAGGCCGCCCTCCGAAAACTGGGGATCCAGGGAGACTTCCAGCTGACAGTGGCCATGACCGGTCAGATAGGTTCGCAGGTGCTGGCCATCAACAGCGCCTATGACACGGGCGGCTATCTGCCGGAGGACGCCGAGCAGATCTTCTCGTTGGTGCTCTGGGTGGATGCCGACGGTGAGGTGGAGACGGTGTACCAGCGGGTGGAGCCCTACACCGGCGACGTTACCGCCATGTTCCGCATCTTCATTCAGGGGGTGGCCGACCTCAACGGCGACGGCACGCCGGAGGTCTGCCTCCGGGACGGCCGCTGGGAGTGGGGCCACTACTATGTGATGGCCCGGGACGAGGACGGGACCTGGCAGCGGGTGCTCCAGGCCAACAACGGTACCTGACGCACAGGGAGAAAGGAGATTTGGTATGAAGAGATGGATCGTGATGCTGCTGGCGCTGATAACAGCGCTTACATTGACCGCCTGTTCCGAGAATACCGGTGAGACGGAGAATGACAAAACGCCAGAGGAGCCTCCGGCCCAAGGGGAGGACAGCGCCGGCCAGGGAGAGGAGCTTGCTCAGGAAGAAGAGAAGGACCACCCCTTATATATCTTTGTGAACGGCCAGCTGGTAGGCAGCTGGGAGGACGGGGCGTGGATCAGCGCCGTGCCCGTGGGGGAGAGTGAAAACGGCACCTTCGTCTCCGCAGGCGACAGTGAGACCCGAGACTACACCGTGGCGGAGCTTTTGGCAGAGGAGGGGTACTACCTCTACACGCCGGAGCGGCAGGGGGAGCTGTGTACCCAGTGTGAGTTCTACACGGAGAGCGATGGATACGGCCTGGAGGAGGATCAGCCGGGGGCCGCTGCGCTGCTGGATCCCTACGCCGTTGCTGTGCCGGAGTGGGAGTGGGATAAGCGCACCTTTGCCTTCCCCACTATTCTGGAGGGAGAGGCAGCCGATGTGACCATGCCGGATTATTCCTTTGGCTTCACCTTTAACGGCCTCTGGCCGGAGCTGGCGGTGTCCCGTCCTTTGACGGAGCTTCCCTGCTATGCCCAGGAGGATGGGAATGAGGCCTTTCAGTCTGTGGCGTCGTACGCCCTTCAAGAGCTGGGGATCGAGGGGGATTTCCGCCTGACCGCCGCCCTGGTGGGAACGGATGAGGCATATTTGGCAGTGAACAGCGCCTATGACGAGGGGGGCTATCTGCCGGAGGAGGCGGAGCAGATCTTCTCCTTTGTGCTCCGTGTTTTGCCTGAGGGGGAGGTGGAGACGGTGTACCAGCATGTAGAGCCCTATACCGGCGATGTCCTCAGCACATTCCGGATCTTTATTCAGGGGGTAGCGGACCTCAACGGCGATGGTACGCTCGAAGTCTGCCTGCGGGATGTCCGCTGGGAGTGGGGGTACTACTATGTGATGGCCCGAGGTGAGGACGGGACTTGGCAGCGGGTGCTCCAGGCCGACTACGGCATGTAAGAGAAAAAGGAGGGCGTCCCGACGGGACGTCCTCCGGATAAAACAGAGCCCGGCGTCTTTTTAGACGTCGGGCCTTGTTATTTTTTTATAAGCAGGCCGGTCAGCCGGTCTGATCAATGGGCAGAAACCGTCCGGGATCGGGGCAGTCGGCCATAGCAGGCTGCACCGGCATCACACCGCACTGGGTGCTGGTGGACACCCCGGCCATCGTCTTTTGAAAAACGCCGGTGATCCGCTTGAGCACCAGCTCCGCATTTTCGTAGCTGGCGGTGGGGAGCAAAATCAGATATTGGGTGGTGCTGTAGCGGGTAAACACATCCCCCGACCGAAGGCTCCGCTGGATGGAGGCCCGCAGCACCTCCATGGCGGGGGCCAGACGCTGAGAGGAGAGGGGAGAACCGTCCCGGTCCAGCACGGCGATCATTGCCAGCTGTGCCACCTGACCGCTGCGGACGCAGCTTCTGGCCAGGAGCCGGTACATATCCTGAAAAATGCCGAATTCGCAAAAAAATGCGCCGCGGATGTCCTGCTGCTCGATGAGCTGGTCCCGGATGATGCCCAAATTCATCTCGGTGCCCTGATTGGCCTTTGCCAGCTCACGGTACAGATCCACCATCTCCTGGGAGGGGGATACGCCAAGCTGATCCATCAGGAGAGCGGCCACATGGGTGTAATGCTGGAGGGCAGCCTGGGTGGCGCCTCCCGCTGCCATGGCCCGCATCAGGAGCAGGTGGCAGGTCTCGTCATAGGGATCGATCATGGTGGCAGTCTGGCAGATGCGGCAGACCTCCTCATACCGCTTGTCCTCCAGCAGATGCTGAGCGGTCTCAGCACAGAGCGCAAGGTACTTGCCGTGATAGAAGGTCCGCAGGGAAATGGCCCAGGGACTGCCGGAGGCGCTGGGGAGAAAATCGCCTCCGTAGAGCTGGATGGCCGCGCCGGCGCTGTTCAGATCGCCCTTGTCCGCCTCCTCACACAGCCGGTCAAAGGTCTCGATATCCAGCTCCAGCTGAACGCCGCCGCCCCAGCTGTACACGCCACGGCGGTAGAGCAGGATCTCCTTCCCGTCGGGAAAACCAAGCTGCTGCATGGCGGTCCGGCCCCGGTGGAGCAGGGTTTTCAGGGTGTTCACCGGGTTTCCGATGTCACAGTCGCCCCATAGAGCTTCGATCAGCTCCTCCTGGGTGACACCACGCTGGTGGAAGACGGTCATATACTGTAAAAACGCCCACAGGCGCTTGGAGGTACTGTCCTGTTCGGTGAGGACAAAGCTCCCCTCCGCCGTCTCCCGGCGCATGGAAAAGGTGCCAAACAGGGAGACCTGGATGACAGCAGTCTGTTCCACCGGCTCTCCCTCCTCTCCAAACCAATGGGCATCGCAGACACTTACAGAGTAACTATATCACAATCATCGAAAGATGGCAAGGACAAATTGTCGAACTAAATAGAAAAGGTATAAGAAAGCGGGGGGAGCAGAAATTGCTATCGTGTAACCAACCGGTAACATTTGGAGGCTATACTGGTAGCATACATGTGCAGTGCAGCCGGTTGGAAAGGTGAGGTGAGACGATGGAAGCGAGGGGAAGCGGATACGCTATGTGCGGCAGGAATGCCATTTTGCTGTCCGTAGCGTCCTATGAGAATAAAGAGATCTCCGGTACGGCGGTCTGTCCCGCGCTTCACCGCAGATGTGTTTTCAGCAATCTGACACAGCTCCTTTTGAAGATGGAGGATATGCTCAACGAGCTGAACACGCCCCAGCGCGCTATGGAGCTGAGGACCTTCGGATCCTGGCGGGAGCAGCCGTCGCCTCAGGAGGAGCGGGAGAGTGCCGGTCCGGTTCTGGCCACGATGAAGGTGACGGTGCTGTTCCGGCAGAATGCCAGCTGGCAGGGCACAGTGGAGTGGACAGAACAGCGGATGGAGGCTCACTTCCGCAGCGTGCTGGAGCTGATTATGCTGATGGACAGTGCGCTGACCGCCGCCCAGGATTCTGCGCAGCGCCGGTAAAGGAAAACGAAAACTTTTTTCGGTGTAACCAATCTGAAACCTTCCGCGTGTAAGATAGCCCTATAAAAGCCACGCTCCCCGCTGCGGGGTGTGCGGAACAGAGGCGCCCGCCGCGGCCATGGGAGAGACTGACATGACAGAAAAAGAACTGCGAAAGCTGAAACGGGTGGAGCTGCTGGAGCTCCTGGTGGAGCAGGCCACCGAGATGGAGGAGCTGCGAAGCCAGCTGGAGGAGGCCCGGCGGGCCTTAGCGGACCGGGAGATCCTGCTGAAGAAGGCAGGTTCCATCGCCGAAGCGGCGCTGGCCCTCAACCAGGTCTTCGAGGCCGCCGACCAGGCCGCCCGGGACTATGTGGCCAGTGTGAAGGCCGCCTGTGACCGTCAGGCGGCGGAGATTCGGGAGGCCGCAGCCGGAGACAGGGAAGAGGGGGCGGAGCAATGACCGCGCCCAAGCGGGAACGCCCCACCCTGGCCCAGCTGAAGACCGAGCTGAAGCGGGAGCGCCACAAGCTCACCTACGGCGCCACCCTCCGCAGCACCATCTACTCTCTGGTGACGGTGGCTGCGGTGGCGGTACTGGTGGCCACGCTGCTGCTGCCGGTGCTGCAGATTTACGGCGAGAGCATGTCCCCCACGCTGGAGGACGGCCAGATCGTGGTCTCCGTCAAAACCGGGCAGCTGGAGCAGGGCGACGTGGTGGCCTTCTACTACAACAACAAGATCCTGGTCAAGCGGGTGATTGCCGGCCCGGGCCAGTGGGTGGATATCGACGAGGACGGCAATGTGTATGTAGACGGGCAGCTGTTGGATGAGCCCTATGCGGTGGAAAAATCTCTGGGCAGCTGCAACATTGAGCTTCCCTACCAGGTAGCGGACGGCCGATGGTTCGTCATGGGAGATCACCGCTCCGTCTCGGTGGACAGCCGGGACCGGTCGGTGGGATGTGTGTCGGAGGAACAGATCGTAGGAAGACTGACCTTCCGGATCTGGCCGCTGGACAGCATCTCATCGCTGGAGTGAGCGCCGAAGGATACAGGAAGGAGAGGAAACGCCTATGAAACAGACATTCTTAGCCAGGGCGGCTGAGCTGCTTCGCGCCAGTATCCGCCGCAAGCGGTGGTACCGGGCCTGCACCTGCATGGCTGCGGCGGTGGTGTTCGTCACCACCTACATGCTGATCCTGCCGGCCATCACCCTGACGAGCGATCAGGGGGCGGGGGCTGTGCCTCTGGGTGTGAATCTGGACATGGCGCCGGAGTACACCGCGGAGCTGACCCTGGCGGACGGCAGCGTCGTCACCATTGGGGTGTACGACCCCGACGGCAATGTGCCCGAGGGGGCGGTGCTGTCTGCGGAGCTGTACGAAGAGGACAGCGAGGACTACGCCAAGGCGGAGGCCGACCTGCTGGCCTCCGGCACGGTGGACAGCTACGACGGCATGCTGGCCATGGACATCCACTTTGAGGACGCCGACGGCGTGGAGGTGGAGCCCGACGGTCAGGTGTATGTGGACCTGCGGGCCCTGCTGCCGGAGAATGTGGACCCGGACAGCGTGGCGGTGCAGCACCACATGACCAAGGAGAGCGACGGCCTGTTCGGCTGGGTGTCCGGCGAGATCACCGAGCTTGAGGTGGTGGCGGACAACAGCGAGGAGACCGGCGACATCGTGGTGGAGGTCCCCGCCGAGGGCGAGACCCCGGCTGAGGGCGAGACCCCCGCCGAGGGCGAGACCCCGGCTGAGGGCGAGACCCCCGCCGAGGGCGAGACCCC
>CALXDB010000086.1 GCA_944386955.1 uncultured Oscillospiraceae bacterium | reverse complement strand
GCTGGAAACGTGACTTGAACACGCGACCTGCTGATTACGAATCAGCTGCTCTACCGACTGAGCTATTCCAGCATATTGACTTTTGCTGCGACTTTGATTACTGCCCTTAGCGACAACCGGCGACCTGCTGATTACGAATCAGCTGCTCTACCGACTGAGCTATTCCAGCGTTTTTCTGCCGGCAACATGCCAGCGTCGTTGATTTTACCACAGTTTTTCCCCTCCGTCAACCACTTTTTCCTCCCGCCCCCGGCTTTTTCATTGACAGTCCTCCCATTTCCATGCTATCATGGCAAATAGCGATTTTTTAAGAAACAGGTGTTTTGTATGTCCCATCTGATCCTTTTCATCATCCTCTTGACCACCATCACCGGCGTGGGCGGCCTGGCCCTGGGAGGCGTGCTGGCCACTCTCTTCAAGCGGGAGTCTCCCAGGACCACCAGTCTCCTGCTCTCCTTCACCGCCGGTCTCATGCTCTGTATCGTCTCCCTGGATATGGCGCCCGAGTCCTTTGAGGCCTCCCCCCACCTGCTGCTGACCCCCGTCTGCCTGGTGCTGGGCTTTGCCATCACCTATCTTCTCAACTGCTGGATCGACAAGAGCGTCCACCATGAGGACCACGATCACCCCCACGCCTGCGCCTGCGGCCATCACGATCTCCATACCGCCGGCATCATCCTGGCTGCCGCCGTAGCCCTCCACAACATGCCGGTAGGCATGGCAATCGGCACTACCGTAGCCGCCCACGGCATCTGCTACACCAGCATCCTGGCCGCCGTCACCATCGGCATGCACAATATTCCCGAGGGCATGAGCATCTCCATCCCCCTCCTCCACGACGGTTCCAAGGCCTTCTCCGCCGTGGCCGTAGCCGCTCTCAGCGGCGTGCCCACCATCTTAGGCGCCCTGCTGGGCTTCTATGTGGGCAACGCCGCCCCCATCGCCCTGGCCGTGGCTCTGGCCATCGCCGGCGGCGCCATGCTCTATGTGGTCTTCTTCGAGCTGCTCCCCGAGGCCTATCGCCAATGGCAGTCCAAATGGTCTATTCTCTTTACTGTGGTGGGCTTTGCGCTGGGGGTCATGCTTCTCCTCACCAGCGCCCACAGTCACGTCCACTGAGTTTCCCTCCCCGCAAAACGCGCCGCGGGGCGGAAGGGTATCCCCCTCCGCCCCGCGGTTTTTTCATTGCTTTTTGTTCTCCCACAGCCGCCGAAGCTCCTGCCCCTTTTCCTCCAGTCCCTCCTTCAGATTGTCGGTAGAGGCCTTCAGAATCGTCCGCAGAGCCTCTCCCAGCACCTGGCGGGACTCCCGGTCCAGATCCTTGAAGGTCTTTGCCATAGCCGTCAGGCTTTTGAAGCGGTCGCTGTCCAGTTCCGTCAAGGTCTGGGCGTTGGTGCTGCCCAGCACCTCGAACATGGCGTCCACAAACATCCGTCTCTGACTGTCGTCCAGGTTGGCAAAAAACCCCCGGATAGCCTTTTCGTTTACTCTCCCCTCCTGGGATCGCTCCTCCGCCGGCACAAAGGCAGGACCCAACACCTGCCAGCTGAAGCCGTCATGCTGATTGAGCCCCTGCTGGCTGCTCTGCACCACATAGTAGTTGTCGTCGTGCTCCAGCAGCATCCCCACCACCGAGGACTGGGGTACAATGGTGACGATCCGATCCCGCACCGCCCGGTACTCCTCCCGATCCAGCAGAGACTCCTTGAATCCTGGACCGTCATTGTTGTACACCGCCGCCAGCCGCTTCTGCACCGACGCCCCGCAGTGGACCCCGGCGTATACCGCCAGATTTCCTCCCTTGGAGTGGCCCCCCAGCCGCAGCGTCTTCCCCCGGCTGCGTGCAGCGGTCTCCCGGAGATAGTCCACCGCCAGCTGCTGGCTGGGCACCGCGGTAAGGAACGTCATGTTGAAGTCCTCCTTCCACCCCACCAGGGTATCGTCCGTGCCCCGGAAGGAGAGGTAGAGGCTGCCGTCCCCCAGCTCGATGGTCAACGCCGCGAACTGGATCTCCCGCTCTCTGTCCAGAATGGAGCGAAACCCCGTCAGGCGCATGTCCCGGAACCGGGGGACCTTCGCCATCTTCCGGGCCATGGTGAGGATCTGGTCGGGCACCAGTACCCCCATGGACAACGCCTCTCCCTCCCGCTGGGCGAAATAGGTCTCCACCGCCTTGCGCAGCTTCACGCTCCGGCCCCGGCCCACGTCCGGCACGATATCCGTCAGCTCCAGGAAGCTCAGCTCCGCCAGCAGCAGATTATCCACCTCGTTGAAGGAGTCCTGCTCCAGAGTCAAATCCCCCCGCCAGTCCAAATAGTCCAGAATAGTCCCCATGGTCTTGCCAGCCTTTCTCCGCCCCGCCGGGCGGTCCTTTTCCCCTACTATGCCCACTTCCATTCCGTTTGTCAATGGGCGGCGGGACATATTTTCTGCCGCCGCCGCATAGGTTCCACTACCAGCCGCCGCACAGGACTCTCCGGCGGCATCCACACCAACGAGAGGAAGGACAAACATGGAAGGAACTCAGTGGACCAATCAAGTGATCCTGCGGGGAACAGCGGCAGGGGAGGCTCTCTTCTCCCACGAAAGCCATGGCCAGCGGTTTTACCGCTTTCCCCTGGCGGTATGCCGCCTGTCTCAGCGCCGGGACCAGCTGTGGGTACTGGCCACCCGGGACCAGCTGGCCCCCCTCACCCCCCTGCCGGGGCGTCCGACGGCGGTAGAAGGGGAGCTGCGCTCCTTCAACAACCGCAGCGGTCAGGGCAGCCGCCTGGTCATCAGCGTCCTGGCCCGGCAGCTCAGTTCCCGGGAGCCGGGAGACAGGGAGGACTGCAACTTCGTTCGTCTCTCCGGAGTCCTCTGCAAGCCCCCGCTGGTCCGCCGCACTCCCCTGGGCCGCTGCATCTGTGACGTGATGCTGGCGGTGAACCGGCGGTACGGTCGGGCGGACTATCTCCCCTGTATCGCCTGGGGGCAGGTCGCCGCCCAGGTGGGGGCCCTGGGGGTGGGAGACCGGATCGATCTGGAGGGCCGGTTTCAAAGCCGGGAGTACAACAAGGTCACGGAGGGCTGCACCCAGGTCCGCACCGCCTTTGAAGTGAGCATTATGCAGCTTCTCGCCCCCCATTCCGGGGAAAATTTCTGATAAAACTGCCCTTTCCTTTTCCCTTCTGCCGTGGTATGATACTGCGTTGATGCAAAGGGCCCTTGCGGCCGGGAGGGAATAGACGGTATGACAAGAAAAGAGAGATTCATTATTTGGTGCAAATCAGAGGCAGTACTTTTGGCGGCAGCCTTCTGCGCAGCAGTGTCCGCCCTGTTCGTGCCCCCCTCCGCCGCCTACCTCTCCTACATCGACCTGCGGGTTTTGTGCCTGCTTCTCTGCCTGATGGCGGTGGTAGCCGGCTTCCAGTACTGCGGGGTCTTCGTGGTGCTGGCCCAGCGGCTGCTGGCGGGTCGGAAGCATCTGCGGGTGCTTTCCCTGCTGCTGGTTCTGCTGCCCTTCTTCAGCTCCATGCTCATTACCAATGACGTGGCCCTCATCACCTTCGTTCCCTTCACGCTGCTGATGCTGGACATGGCAGGCCAGAAGGACCGGATCATCCCGGTGGTGATCCTTCAGACCGTAGCAGCCAACCTCGGCAGCATGGCCACCCCCGTGGGCAACCCCCAGAACCTTTTTCTCTGCGGAGCCTTCGGCCTCTCCGCCGGGGACTTTTTCGGCACGCTGCTGCCCTTCACCCTGCTGAGCCTGCTGGCCCTGTCCGCCGGGGCCCTGATCGGCCCCAGCCGCACGGTGCAGGTGGACTTCCGCCAGCCGGCGGCCATCCGGGACCCCCGGCTGCTGGCAGTGCTGACGGGCCTGTTTCTGCTGTGCCTTCTGTCGGTGTTCCGGGTGCTCCACTACGGCATCCTCACCGCTGTAGTGGTAATCGTGCTGCTGGTAATGAAGTGGCAATTGCTGGCCCGGGTGGACTACGGTCTGCTTCTTACCTTTATTTTCTTTTTCATCTTCGCCGGCAACATGGGGGAGATCCCCGCTCTGCGGCAGCTTCTGGCGGGCTGGATGGACCGCAGTGCCCTGCTCACCTCCGCCTTGGCCAGCCAAATCATCAGCAATGTGCCCGCCTCCGTGCTGCTGGCCGGCTTCACCAGCGACTGGCGGGGCCTTCTGCTGGGGGTGGACCTGGGGGGCCTCGGCACCCCTATCGCTTCCCTGGCCAGCCTGATCGCTATGAAGTTCTACCTCCATTCCGAGGGAGCTAAGGCCGCTCCCTTCCTGCTGCGCTTCTCCCTGGTAAACTTCGGAGGACTTGCCGTACTGCTGGCCCTGGCCGTTCTTTTTTAAACACCGCCGCCGCAGACCTCTTTCCGGGGGCCGCAGCGGCGGTGTCTTCCATTTTTATTCTCTTCTCTCTTTTTACTGCATAAATTTTAAATTCTTGTGCAAAAAATCAGTAGAATTTCCCTGAGAAAGAGGTTATAATCTCGAAATCATGGAAAAGGATACGACTGATATGATACAAAATATCCTCAAGTCCAAATGCCCTGCGAAAGCATGGCATTTCCAGGAACGCACCGCGTTCCTGGCCCTTCCGCTGACGGCCCTGGCGGTGACCCTGGTGGTGGAGCTTTTTAACCACAAGACCTTTACCAGCGGCCCCGCTTCTCTCATTGATTTCATTGTTCATCACCCTCTGGCCCTGCTGACGGACCTGATGATTGTGCTGGTCACCCTGGCCCCCGCCCTCTTCTTCCGGCGGCGCTTTTTCTGGTGCACCATGGCATCCCTGCTGTGGCTGGTAGCGGGCGGCGTCAACGGCTTCATCCTGCTCAACCGGATGACTCCTTTCACCACTTCCGATCTGACGGTCCTGAACACAGGGCTGGACACCCTGCCCAATTACCTGTCCACCGGCTATATCGTACTGCTGGCCGTCTGCCTGACGGCGGCGGTGCTGGGTTTGGCTGTGCTCTTCTGGAAGGGCCCCCGCAGCACCTCGCCCTCCCGGCGGCGGCTGAAGGCCGGCGTGCTGGGCCTGCTTCTCTCCGCGGCGCTGTGGGGCTGCTGCCAGACCGCTGCTTTTGCCGCCGGCCAGCTGTCCACTACCTTCGCCAACCTGGCCTTTGCCTATGAGGACTACGGCTTCTCCTACTGCTTTCTCCAGACTTGGCTGAACAAGGGCGTCCACCGCCCTGCCGACTACAGCGCCGCCTCCGTGGCCCGGATCACCGACCGGCTGGTGCCCTCCGGCGGTGCCGCCCTTACCGATGTGAATGTGGTCTTCGTTCAGCTGGAGTCCTTTATCGACCCCACGCAGATCCAGGATCTGACGCTCTCCGGGGAGGCCGCCCCCAACTGGCAGGCCCTTCAGGAGCGTTACTCCACCGGCTATTTGACGGTTCCTGTAGTGGGAGCCGGCACCGCCAACACGGAGTGCGAGGTGCTCACCGGCATGAGCACCCGGCTCTTCGGCCCCGGCGAGTACCCCTACGAGACCTGCCTCATGGACCAGACGGCGGAATCCGCTGCCTATATTCTAAAGGACCTGGGCTACGGCACTCACGCTATCCACAACCATCGCGCCACCTTCTACAGCCGCAATGAGGTCTACGCCAATCTGGGCTTTGACGATTTCACTGCCCTGGAGTACATGCCCCAGACCTCTATGACCCCCAAGAACTGGGCCAAGGACAGCATCCTCACCCGCCAGATCCTCAAGGCGCTGGACGTGACGGAGGACCAACCGGATTTCGTCTTCACCGTCTCTGTCCAGGGCCACGGCAAGTATCCTGCCACGCCGGTGCTGGAGGACCCGGCCATCACTGTGGTGGATTGCCCCGACGAGGACTACCGCTACGCCATCGAGTATTACGTCAATCAGATCCGTGAGATGGACGAGTTTGTCGGCACGTTGGTGAATGCACTGTCCAAGCGGGAGGAAAAGACGGTGCTGGTACTCTACGGCGACCACCTGCCCGCCCTGAATCTGGAGGCGGAGGACATGGTGTCCTCCACGCTCTACCGCACGGAGTATGTAATCTGGGACAATCTGGGTCTTGCCAAGGAGGACCGGGATTTGGCCGCTTACCAGCTGTCGGCAGCGGTGTTGGAACAGCTGGGGATCTCCGACGGCATCCTCAACGCCTACCACCAGCAGTGCGTTGAGGAGAAGACCTACCGCTCCGGACTGCAAACGCTGCAGTACGACATGCTCTATGGCCAGCGCTATGCCTGGGGCGGCGCCTCCCCCTACGCCCCCACAGACATGCAGATGGGCGTAGCGCCCATTGAGGTAAACAGCATCGTCCAAACCGAGGAGGCCTGGCTCATCATCGGGGAAAACTTCAGTCCCTACTGCGAGGTACGGGATATGGACGGCGACCTTCTGGAGACCTCCTATATCTCCTCCCATGTGCTGCGGGTGCTGGAGGACCCCATGACCGATGATCCCGACCAGCTCACCATCAGCGTGGTGGACAAGCACCGGGAGATCCTCAGCGATACGGAGTAACGCCGCCCGCCGCCGGGACCCCTTCTGGTCCCGGCGGCGGCCAGACAGGATTGACATCCGGGACGGTCCGTGGTATGCTGAAGGTGCGTCGGGGACGCTTCGTTTGGTACATTATCGCTAACAAGTGTATGCTTGTTGGCGATTTTTCTTTCCCCGCAAAAACCACAGGAGGAATCCCGTCATGCCCCAGTCCACTCCCTCTGAAAACGCGTTTCTCTCCGGACCTATCCTGCCCGCCCTGCTCCGCTTTTCTCTCCCCCTCATGCTTTCCCTGGTGCTCCAGGCCCTCTACGGAGCTGTAGATCTGGCGGTGGTGGGCCAGTTTGCCTCCACCGCCAGCGTGGCCGCCGTGGCCACCGGCAGCCAGATGATGCAGACCGCTACAGTGGTGGCGGCAGGACTCACCATGGGGGTCACCGTGCTGGTGGGCCGCGCCATGGGCGCCGGTGACCGTGAGGCCGCCGGGACTGTAGCAGCCGCCCAGATCCGACTCTTCACCGTGGTGGCGCTGGTCCTCACCGCCGTCATCATTGCCCTGGCGCCCTGTGCCTCCCGGTGGATGAACGTACCGGCGGAGGCCATGGGGGAAACGGTGCGATATGTCCGCATCTGCGGCGGCGGCATGGTATTTGTCACCGCCTATAACGCCGTCAGCGGCATCTTCCGCGGGATAGGCAACTCCCGCTCCCCCCTCCTCTTCGTACTGGTGGCCTGCGCCGTCAATGTGGCGCTGGACCTTCTTTTCGTAGCGGGCTTCGGCATGGCCGCCGCCGGAGCCGCCCTGGCCACCATCATCGCCCAGGCGGCCAGCGTCCTCTTCTCCCTGGTCTATCTCCGCCGTCACCCGCTCCCCTTTTCCATCCCCCGCCGCAGCGCCTCCGTCCCCAGCGCCATGAGGAACATCCTGCGGGTTGGCACGCCCATCGCTCTTCAGGACGCCCTGGTCCATGTCTCCTTTCTCCTCATCACCAGCATCGTCAATACTCTGGGGGTGGTGGCCTCCGCCAGTATCGGTGTCTCGGAGAAATATTTTGCCATTCTCTCCATCGTCCCCTCCGCCTTCCTCTCCGCCCTCTCTGCCTTCGTGGCTCAGAACATGGGCGCCCGCCAGCCCCGGCGGGCAGTGCGGGCCCTCCTGGCCGCCCAGGGAATCTCCTTCCTCTTCGGCGCCGCCATCTTTTTGGCCGCCTTTTTCCGGGGCGGGCTGCTGGCATCGCTCTTTGACAAAGACCCCGCCGTTATTGCTGCTACCGCAGACTACATGCGAGGCAGCGCCTTTGAATACCTCATGGTCCCCGTCACCTTCTGCTTTCTGGGCTATTTCAACGGTCGGGAGCATACTGCCTTCGTCATGCTCCAGGGCCTGCTGTCTTCCTTCCTGGTCCGCATCCCTCTCTCCTATTATCTCAGCCGCCTGCCCAACACCGGCATGTTTACCATCAGTCTGGCTGTTCCCGTCTCCGCGGCGGTTAGCCTGACGCTGTGCCTTCTGTATTTCCTGCGCCTGCGCAGAAAGGACCGCCTTCTCTCCTCAGACTGACTTTTTTGCCGGAGAAGCCTTCGCCGCTTCTCCGGCTTTTCTTTTTTTACAAGATTTGACTTTTAATGGCAAGGTACCTTGACAATTAAAATAGGCCGCTGTAAGATAGTGCTACTGAACTCGGGCAGACAGGAGGACTACTATGGAAGAGGACCACATTTCCTACGAGATCATTCGGCATCTCCGGCGATGCGGCCATTTTTTATACTTCAAAACCGGTGGAAAAACAGGCCGGCGTCAGATCTTTTATATCCTGCTCCGGCGGGAGGAGCTGCTGCAGCGGGAGCTGCAGGATCTGTTGGGAGTCCAGTCCGGCTCCCTCAGCGAAATCATTATTAAGATGGAGGCCGACGGTCTGATCGAAAAGGTTCGCAGCCGCCGGGATGGCCGCCATCTGGTGCTGCAGCTGACGGAGGAAGGCCGACGGCAGGCGGAGCTTACCTGCCGCAGATATGAACGGCAGGTGCAGAAAATGCTCTCCTGCCTCTCCCCCCAGCAAAAGCGGGACCTGCTGAAGACCTTGAACCTGTTGGCGGAGCACTGGACCGCCCTGGACAACGACGAGGACTTCCTCTCCTGTGAGGAGCCGTGTCCATCCTGTCACATGAAGGAGGAACATCTATGATCAAAACCCTGATGAAAAGCATCCGGGAATACAAGACGGTGGCCATTCTGACCCCCATCTTCGTCTCCCTGGAGGTGGTGCTGGAATGCATCATCCCCTTTCTCACCGCCAACCTGGTCAACGAGATCAAGGCTGGCTGCGGTATGGACGTCATCGTCCACTACGGTGTGATTCTGGCCGTCATGGCCGTTTTCTCCCTGCTGTTCGGCACCCTGGCCGGCTCCACCTGCGCCACCGCCAGCTGCGGCCTGGCCAAGAACCTTCGGAAGGACATGTTCTACCGGATCCAGACCTACTCTTTTGAGAATATCGACCGCTTCTCCGTGTCCAGTCTGGTGACCCGCATGACCACCGACGTGACCAATGTGCAGCTGGCCTACATGATGATCATCCGGGCCGCCGTTCGAAGCCCCCTGATGCTGGTGTTCTCCTTCATCATGGCTTTCGTCATGGGCGGAAAGATGGCTGCCATCTTCCTGGTGACCATCCCCATTTTGGGCTGTGGCCTGGCCCTGGTAATCCGCAAGACCCTGCCCCTGTTTCGCCGGGTGTTCAAGAAGTACGACGCCCTCAACAGCTCCATCCAGGAGAACGTAAAGGGCATGCGGGTGGTGAAGTCCTACGTCCGGGAGGACTTTGAAAAGCAGAAGTTCGGCCATGCCGCCGAGGACGTGAAGACCGACTTTACCCGCGCCGAGCGGATCCTGGCCTTCAACATGCCCCTGATGCAGTTTTGCATCTACACCGTGATGGTGTTCGTGCTGTCCTTTGGGTCCTACACCGTCATCACCAGCCGTGGCCTCGACCTGGACGTGGGCCAGATGTCCGCCATGCTGACCTACAGCTTCCAGATCCTCAGCAGCCTCATGATGCTGTCCATGATGTTCGTCATGGTCACTATGGCCGGCGAGTCCTCCAAGCGTATTGTGGAGGTCCTCACCGAGGAGAGTACCCTCCACAGCCCCGAAAACGCCGTGATGGACGTAAAGGACGGCTCCATCGATTTTGATGACGTCAGCTTCAAATATGCCAAGTCCGCTGAGCGGATGGCCCTGTCCCATGTCAATCTCCACATCCGCTCCGGAGAGGTCATCGGCATCATCGGCGGCACCGGCTCCTCCAAGTCCACTCTCATCCAGCTGATCTCCCGCCTCTACGACGCCACCGAGGGCAACGTGAAGGTAGGCGGCGTGGACGTGCGGCAGTACGACCTGGAGGTGCTGCGCAATCAGGTGTCTGTGGTGCTGCAGAAAAACGAGCTCTTCTCCGGCACCATCAAGGAGAACCTCCGCTGGGGCAACAAGGACGCCACCGACGAGGAGATCCGCCACGCCTGCCAGCTGGCTCAGGCGGAGGAGTTCATCCTCCAGTTCCCTGACGGCTACGACACCCACATCGAGCAGGGCGGCACCAACGTCTCCGGCGGCCAGAAGCAGCGGCTGTGCATTGCCCGGGCCCTCCTCAAAAAGCCCAAGATCCTCATTCTGGACGACTCCACCTCCGCCGTGGACACCCGCACCGACGCCCTGATCCGCCAGGGCTTCCGGGAGTTCATCCCCGAGACCACCAAGATCATCATCGCCCAGCGGGTGGCCAGCGTCCAGGACGCCGACCGCATCGTCATGAT
>CALXDB010000085.1 GCA_944386955.1 uncultured Oscillospiraceae bacterium | reverse complement strand
GCCGTGAAGAAGATCACCGGCAAGGAGGGCTTCAAGGGCATCAACCCCGACGAGTGCGTGGCCATGGGCGCCGCCATCCAGGCGGGCGTCCTCACCGGCGACGTGAAGGATCTGCTGCTGCTGGATGTCACCCCCCTGAGCCTCGGCATCGAGACCATGGGCGGCGTGTGCACCAAGCTCATCGAGCGCAACACCACCATCCCCACCAAGAAGAGCCAGATCTTCTCCACCGCCGCCGACAACCAGACCAGCGTAGAGGTCAACGTCCTTCAGGGCGAGCGTGAGATGGCCGCCGCCAACAAGAGCCTGGGCCGCTTCCACCTGGACGGCATCGCCCCGGCCCGCCGGGGTGTGCCTCAGATCGAGGTGACCTTCGACATCGACGCCAACGGCATCGTCAACGTCTCCGCCAAGGATCTGGGCACCGGCAAGGAGCAGCACATCACCATCACCTCCTCCACCAACATGTCCAAGGAGGACATTGAGCGGGCCGTCAAGGAGGCCGAGCAGTTCGCCGCCGAGGACGCCAAGGCCAAGGAGGCCGTGGATGCCCGGAACACCGCCGACCAGATGGTCTATCAGGCGGAGAAGACTCTGGGCGAGGTGGGCGACAAGATCCCCGCCGACGAGAAGGCCAAGGTCCAGAGCGCCGTGGATAAGCTGAAGGAGACCCTGAAGGGGCAGGACACCGCCGCCATCAAGGCGGACACCGAGGCGCTGCAGCAGGCTTTCTACGCCGTCAGCGAGAAGCTGTACCAGCAGGCCAATCCTCAGGGCGCTGCCGGCCCCGACATGGGCGGCCAGCAGGGCGGCCCCACCGGCGGCCAGGGCGGCGACTACTACGACGCCGACTACAAGGTCGTGGACGACGACAACAAGTAAGAATCTGAATCGTGCACAGGCGGGGCGATGCGTCCCGCCTTGCGCGGCGTAACGGACCGATGGGGGCGGGCTTCCTCCCGGTCCCATCAGGGAAAGTTGGTGAACCAAGTATGGCAGAGCAGAAACGAGACTACTACGAGGTGCTGGGCGTAGGCCGGGGCGCCTCCGACGACGAAATCAAAAAGGCCTACCGGAAGCTGGCCAAGCAGTATCACCCGGACCTGAACCCGGGGAATAAGGAGGCCGAGCAGAAGTTCAAAGAGATCAATGAGGCCTACGAGGTCCTCAGCGACAAGGACAAACGGGCCCGGTACGACCAGTTTGGCCACGCCGGGGTGGACCCCAACTTCGGTGCGGGAGGCGGCGGCTTCGGCGGCTTCGACGGCTCCTTCGACTTTGGGGACTTAGGGGACATTTTCGGCTCCTTCTTCGGCGGGGGCTTCGGCGGCGGCCGGCAGGCCCGCAACGGCCCCCAGCGGGGGGAGAGCCTCCGGGTGGGGCTCACCATCTCCTTCGAGGAGGCCGCCTTCGGCTGCGAGAAGGAGGTCAGCGTAGACCGGGTGGACCAGTGTCCCACCTGTAAGGGCAGCGGCTGCGAGGCGGGCACCACCCCCGAGGTGTGCTCCCAGTGCGGCGGCAGCGGTACGGTCCAGCAGCGGCGGCAGACCCCCATGGGCGTCTTCGCCACCACCACCACCTGCCCCAAGTGCGGCGGCAAGGGCAAGATCATCCACAGCCCCTGCAAGGACTGCGGCGGCACCGGCCAGCAGCGCCGGCGCAAGACCATCAAGGTCAGCATTCCCGCCGGTATCGACGACGGCCAGACCATCTCTCTGAGAGGTCAGGGCAACGCCGGGCGCAACGGCGGCAGCGCCGGAGACCTCCTCATTGTGATTTCCGTTAAGCCCCACGCCATCTTCCGCCGGGAGGGCAACAGCGTTTTGTGTCAGGCTCCCATCACCTTTACTCAGGCGGTGCTGGGCGGCGAGCTGGAGATCCCCACCATTGACGGCAAGGTGAAGTACGACATCCCCGAGGGCACCCAGACCGGCACCACCTTCCGTCTCAAGGGCAAGGGCATCCCCAACCTCAACGGCCGGGGCCGGGGCGACCAGTACGTCACCGTCTATATCGAGACCCCCCGCAACCTCAACCGGGAGCAGAAGGAGGCTTTGAAGAAATTCAGCCAGACCCTGGGGGAGGGCAACTACGAGCAGCGGAAGAACTTCTTCAAGAAGTTCATGAAATAAGGAATCCGTTTTTCCCTGTTTTCCACCGTCTGAAAACACAAAGAAAAGGAGAGAGAACATGAAAATTTCCATTGCGTCTGATCACGGCGGGTTCGCTTTGAAGCAGGAGATCGCCGAGTATCTCCGCCAGCAGGGCCACGAGGTGCTGGACTGCGGCTGCCACAGCACGGAGAGCTGCGACTACCCCGACTTCGGCGCCGCCGCCGCCAAGGCAGTGGCCTCCGGGGAGTGTGAGCGGGGCGTGGTGATCTGCTCCACCGGCATCGGCATCTCCATCGCCGCCAACAAGGTCCCCGGCATCCGCTGCGCCCTCTGCGGCGACATCTACAGCGCCGAGATGACCCGCCGCCACAACAACGCCAACGTGCTGGCCATGGGCGCCCACCTCACCGCCCCGGTGCTGGCCAAGAAGATTCTGGACGTGTTCCTCTCCACCGAGTTTGAGGGCGGCCGCCACCAGCGCCGCATCGACAAGATCGACCACATCAACGACTGACCCCTCTGAAAAGGGCCGGCAGAGCCAAAAGGCTCCGCCGGCCCTTTTCTTTTTCCTTCTCTCAGATGGCCCAGGCCTCCCCCAGAGCCGCCGCCAGAGCGGGGATGTCCCGGTCCGGCAGGGCCGCGTAGCCCAGCACCACCGTGCTCTCCGGACAGGTCTCCGCCCCCTCCATGTAGTAGCCGGAGAGGCCCGTGAGCCCCGCTCCCGCCCTCCGGGCGGCGGCCACCATCTCCGCCTCTCCGGGGCCTCCGGGCAGGGTCAAGAGCAGGTGGAGCCCGGTGTGCTTTCCCCGGAGCACCGCTTTGGGGAAGGTCCCCTGGAGGGCCGCCGCCAGGGCCTCCATCCGGTTTTTGTAGGCCAGGCGCATCCGGCTGAGGTGCCGGGTGAAGTGGCCCTCCTCCATGAAGCGGCAGAGGGTCTGCTGCTCAAAGCGGCTCACCGTGTTGGCGTAGCTGCCGTAGGTCTCCCGGTACCGCGCCAGCAGCTCCGGGGGCAGCACCATGCAGGCGATGCGGATGCTGGGGGCCAGGCTCTTGGAGAAAGTGCAGAGGTACACCACCGGCCCCCGCCGCCCCGCCATGCCCTGGAGACTGGGCAGGGGACGGATGTCAAAGCGAAACTCCGCGTCGTAGTCGTCCTCGATGAGGTACCGCCCCGTCCCCTCCGCCGCCCACCGCAGCAGCTGGCCCCGCCGGGCCGCCGGCATGGTCACCGCCGTGGGGAAGTGGTGGCTGGGGGTGACGCAGCAGAGGGAGGCGCCGCTTTGCGCCAGGGCCGCCGCGTCCAGGCCGCTGTCGTCGATGGGGACGCAGCGGCAGGTAAGGCCGTTGTTCTCCAGAATGGTCCGCACCCGGCGGTACCCCGGGTTCTCCACCGCCGCCTCCGCCCCCCGGAAGAGGCCCGCCACCAGCCCCAGGAGGTACTCCGTCCCCGCCCCCACCACGATCTGGTCCGGGTCGCAGTCCACCCCCCGATAGGCCGCCAGATACCCGGCGATGGCCTGCCGCAGGTTCTCGTCCCCCTGGGGGTGGCCGTGGCCCAGCAGCTCCGGGGCGGCGTAAAGCAGCTCCTTCTGGATCCGGCCCCAGGTGCGGAAGGGGAAGAGGGCCGTGTCCACCCCGCCGGTGCCCAGGTCGAACCGCCACCGCCGGGGGGGCTCCGCCGCCGGCCGTGCCGCCATCTCCCGGTCCGCCGCCGGGGGCGCCGGGTCCCAGGTCTCCTGGACCACGAAGCCGCTGCGCTGCCGGGCCTCCAAATACCCCTCCGCCGCCAGGATCTGGTAGGCGGCGTCCACCGTGTTCACCGCCACTCCCAGCTGCCCCGCCAGGGTCCGCTTCCCCGGCAGCCGGGTCCCCGCCGGCAGCGCGCCGCTGCGGATCTGGGCCACCAGGGCCCGGTAGAGCTGCTCATACAGAGGCGTCTTGTCGGCGGCGTTTAGGGCAAAGGGGAGCTGCAGCATGGGGATCCCTCCATCTGATACCATAAAAAATAAATTTTCTGGCTATTTCAATAGGGCCAGTTATCGGTATAATCAGGATACAGGAAACCCCGTGATCTGTCAAGACCGGGGAGGAAACGGAGGAATTCCCATGAAAAAGACCTATTTCACCACCCGGACCATGGCCCTTGTGGGGGTGATGGCGGCGATGGTGTTCGCCCTGACCTATGTGGGCATCGACATTCCCACAGCTCTGGGGAAGACAAAGCTCCACTTCGGCAATATCATGTGCCTGCTGTCGGCCCTGCTTTTCGGCCCCATGACCGGCGGCCTGGCGGCGGGCATCGGCTCCGCCCTCTTCGATCTGATGGACCCCATGTGGGCGCCGGAGTGCTGGATCACCTTCCTCAACAAGTTTGCCATGGCCTTTATGGCGGGGCTGCTGATGCGGAAGCTGCCGGCAGGGCGGTACCGGCCCTGGGCGGCGGCTCTGGGCGGCTCCCTCACCTACAGCGCCCTCTACATCGCCAAGAACGTTCTGGACGCCCTGGTGGTGAAGGGCTTCACCTGGCAGGTGACCAAGGTGGAGGTGCTGGCGGCCAAGGTACCGGTGACGGTGGTCAACGGCCTTCTGGCGGTGGTGTGCGCAGCGCTTTTGTACGCGGCGCTGCAGCCGGCCCTCCGGCGGGCCCATGTGCTGGCGGCGTAGCGCTTCTCCGGCCTCCCCTCAGAGGGGGAGGCCTTTTGGTTTTTCTGAAAAATCTCTTTGTTTTTCTCCGCAAAAACGCTTGTAATAATTGCACAATAGAAAATTATTTTTTACCTTGCTATTTATGCAATATGTGGTAAAATAAGAATAGAATCATAATGGGAGGGGATGAGGGTCCCCTTTCAGAGGGCAGCAAGTCCAAGCGGGAGAGGGAAGGGTACTGCATGCTGCGCGTCCGCCGGTGGGGGCGGTATCTCAGAGAAACAACAGCAGGCGGCGCCGCTCTCGGCCCTGCCTGCTGTTTTGTGATTCCGGGCGGACGCGCCCGTACCTCCGTGGTCCACCGGGGACCTTCGCCCCGGTGTTGCAGATAAAGAACCGTCAGCCTTTCCGGGCGCACCGCGCCGCAGAACAAGGAGGTTCTTTTTATGAACAGCGTCATTCTCGTGGTCCTGCTGGCGGCAATATTGGCCCTGGCCTTCGCCGCCTTCAACTACAAAACCGTCAAAGCCCTCCAGGAGGGCACTCCCCTCATGTCCGAGATCGCCGGGGCCATCCGGGTGGGGGCCTCCGCCTTCATCCGCTACGAATACCGGGTGCTGTACACCGTGGTGGCGGCGGTGGCGGTGATCCTGGCCCTGGTCACCTCCTGGCAGTCCGCCGCGGCCTTCCTCATCGGCTCGGCCATGAGCGGCTGCGCCGGGTTCATCGGCATGAAGATCGCCACCTACGCCAACGTCCGGGTCTCCAACACCGCCCGGGAGACCGGCAGCATCGGCAAGACCGTGAAGGTGGCCTTCCGGGGCGGCTCCGTCATGGGCCTCTCGGTGGGGGGCTTCGCCCTTTTGGGCATCTTCCTGGTCTACGCCATCTTCGGCATGGCCATGGGCCAGCTGAAGGAGACCGCCTCCGTCACCAACTGGATCGGCGTGTCCTTCCTGCCCTTCCCCATGACCCTCTCCGGCTACGCCCTGGGCTGCTCGGTGGTGGCCATGTTCAACCGGGTGGGGGGCGGCATCTACACCAAGGCCGCCGACATGGGGGCAGACCTGGTGGGCAAGACGGAGGCCCACATCCCCGAGGACGATCCCCGCAACCCCGCCACCATCGCCGACAACGTGGGCGACAATGTGGGAGACGTGGCGGGTCTCGGGTCCGATCTGCTGGAGAGCTTCGTGGGGGCGGTGGCCTCGGCGGTGATCCTCTCCTACCACCTGGTCCTCTCCGCCGGAGGGGACGGCACGCCGTCGGTCCTTCTGGAGCGGATGATCCTCTTCCCCCTGCTGTTTGTGGCGGGAGGGCTCATGGCCTGCTGTCTCGGCATCGCCTCCCTCCTCTGCCGCAGGCGGCTGTCGGCGGACCCCCGCCGGGATCTCAACACCGCCACCTACGTCTCCTCCCTCCTGACAGTGGTGGTGGGCCTCATCATGAGCCGCCTCCTCTTCGGCTCCGTGGAGGGGCTGGAGGAGACCGCCGGGTTCCATCTGGGCTTCGTGTCCCCCTGGGTGGCCGCCGCCATCGGCGTAGCCGCCGGGGTCATCATCGGCGTCATCGCCGAGCTGTACACCTCCGCCGACTTCTCTCCCACCCGCCGTCTGGCGGAGACCGCCCGGGAGGGGGCGGCCCTCACCATCACCCAGGGTCTGGCCCTGGGCATGAAGAGCTGCATGGCCCCCTGCGTGGTGCTGGGGGCGGGCATCATCCTCTCCTACAGCGCCGCCGGCATGTACGGCGTGTCCATGGCGGCGGTGGGGATGCTGTCCTTCGTGGCAGCCACCGTGTCCGTAGATACCTACGGCCCCATCTCCGACAACGCCGGCGGCATCGCGGAGATGAGCGGCCTGCCCGCGGAGGTGCGGAAGATCACCGACACCCTGGACAGCGTGGGCAACACCACGGCGGCCATCGGCAAGGGCTTTGCCATCGGCTCCGGGGCCCTGGCGGCCCTGGCTCTGATGATCTCCTACCTCTACTCCTACAACGAGCTGGGCACCGAGCTTATCCTGAACATGATCGACCCCATGATCCTGGCGGGGGCCATCGTGGGCGGGGCGCTGCCTTTCCTCTTCTCCGGCATGCTCATCGAGGCGGTGGCCAAGGCCGCCCGGAAGATGGTGGAGGAGGTCCGCCGCCAGTTCCGGGAGATCCCGGGGATCCTGGACGGCACCGCCAAGCCGGACTACCGCACCTGTATCGAGATCTCCAGCCGAGGGGCTCTGGGGGAGATGCGGATCCCCAGCCTTCTGGCCATCGTGGTGCCGGTGCTGTGCGGCTTCCTCTTCGGGCCGGAGTTTGTGGGCGGGGTCATCATCGGCTCCACCATTGCCGCCATCATGATCGCCATCTTCACCGGCAACGCCGGCGGCGCCTGGGACAACGGGAAGAAGTACATCGAATCCGGGGCCGTGTCCGGGGCAGGGAAGGGGTCGGAGGCCCACAGCGCCGCCGTGGTGGGCGACACGGTAGGGGACCCCCTGAAGGACACCGTGGGTCCCTGCCTGGACATCTTCATCAAGATCATGTCCACCGTCTCCCTGGTGGCGGTGTCGGTGTTCTCCCGGTACAACCTGGCGGACCTGCTGGCCAGGTGGCTGGGGGGCTGAGCCCCGCCCCGGCGGGGAGCGCTCCCCCCGACGATACGCAAAGAAGCCCTCCCCGGACGGGGAGGGCCTTTTTGCGCCGGGACGGGGCAGGGGAGGAGCAAAGCCCCCGATCCCTTGCGGCGCAAGGACTTTCCTGACGGTCGAGGTCCAAAAGCTCCCAAAATTATTGACATCTCCCTTCAAAGCGGCTAAGGTAGACCCAGCTTTGCAAGGCACATCAAAAAGGAGTGCGATCCTATGGAGACGAAACAGAGCTTGGGCGCGTTCATCTGCCGCCGCCGGAAGGAGCTGGGCCTCACCCAGCGGGAGCTGGCGGACCGGCTCTTTGTCACCGAGTCCGCCGTCAGCAAATGGGAGAGAGGAGTTTCCCAAAGTTAAAGATACCACATCAATCCCACGCTGACTTTGCCTCTCCCCCCTGGTCCTCCGGCAGCTGCCCTTAGGAGCCTGGAGCGGGCGGAAGACCACCCTCTACCTCGGCCTTAACACCCTTCTGCTCCTGCTTTTGCTGCTGGTCTGCGACCTGTATGGCCAGGGAAGCTGGTTCCTCTCCGCGGTCTTCGGCGTTTTGCTGGCGGAGAGCGTATACCTTCTGCCCCTGGTGCTGTGGCAGCTGCCCCTGCCCGCTCCCCTCTTCCGCCACAAGGCCGTCCTCTGGTGCGCGGCGTGCTCCGTGCTGCTGGTAGCCCTGCTGGCCGTCTCCTGTGTTCAGACAGGGGGAGACTGGTTCTGGAATCCGGCCCTGCCCCTGGCCCTCTACGGCCTGGCTCTGCCCTGGAGCTGGGTGCTGCTGCTGCGCTATCCCCCCTGCTCCCTCTGGTACCGGGGCGCCCTCAGCTGCGCCGCCGGAGCCCTCTGGCTGTTTTGCCTGCCCTGGACCCTCCAGCGCCTCACCGCCTCCCCGGACTTCTCCTGGGACCAGGCCCACCCCTTTGGTCTTCGTCCCGACTTTGCCCAGTGGGCCGACCCCGCCGTCCGGGCGGAGAACGTCATGGCCCTCATCTGTCTGTGGCTTCTGCTTCTGGCCGGGGCGCTGGCCCTGACGGGATGGCGCCGCCGCGCCAGGTGATCACCCCTCGTACAGCCCCACCGTGGTGCCGGTGTAGTAGTAGGTGAGGATCTCCACATAGGTCTTCCCCTCCTGGGCCAGGACGTTGGCTCCATATTGGCTCATCCCCACCCCATGGCCGTAGCCGGTGACGGAGAATTCCACCGTGTCGTCGGTAAAAGAAATGGTAAAGTTGGCGCTGCGGAGCCCCAGGAGAGACCGCATTTCTCCGCCGGTGACAGTGATTCCCCCCACCTGGAGGCTCTCCACCGCTCCGTTTACATTTTGGTGGATGTTGGAAAACCAGTTGGAGGGGGTGCCGGAGAGATTGGCGGTGGGATACTGGGCGATAAAAATCTCCTTGAACTCCGTCAGGGTGAAGGCGGCCTTGCTGTAGTAGTTGGGCACCGCGTCCGCCCCCTCCGGGGAGGCCACGCTGCGGAGATAGGGCAGGGCCTGCTGCCACACATCCTCCACGTTTCGGGTGGCTCCCGCCGAGGAGGAGTGGAACACCGCCAGCACCGGATGGCCCTCGTAGAGCACCACCTCCCCGTCGGTCTCCGCCACCGCCCGGCGGATCTTCTCCTCGTAGAGGGCCGCGCTCATGCCCCAGGCCGCCGCCGCGTCCTCCTGGCTCTTGTAGGCCTTGCAGCAGTTCACGTCGTCGCAGGCGTCGGCCTCCGGATGGTTGGCGCTGCCGCCTCCCTCAATTTTATAAAGCGTATAGGTCCGGGCAGCCACCGCCTGAGCCTTTAAGGCCTCCTCCTCAAAGGAGGCGGGCATTTCCGCCCGCACCACCCCCTGAAGATAGGTCTCCATGTCCATCTCCGTCAGTTCCCCGCCGATGAGCACCTTCAGCTGCCGGGCGCTGTCGTGGACGGTGGCGGCGGTCTCCTCCTGAGGGGACGTCTCCGCCGTCTCCATCTCTCCCTCCGCCGCCGCGGGCTCCGCCCACAGCCAGGGTACTGCAAACAGCAGCACCGTCAGCACCGCCGCCAGCATCATGCTTCTCTGCATGGCCATCGCCTCCTCTCCGTCAGTCTATGCCCGGCCTGTCCAAAACATGATGACAAATGGAGAAGACGGTGGTATACTATGTAGGATAAGCTACTTTGAACGGGGAAAGGACCTCCGCGCTATGAACCATCTTCTCATCATTCTTCTGTCCCTGGCCGTCGGGGCCGTGGGCTTTTTGCTCCGCACCTTCCATCTCCGCACTGCATTCGATCCGGAAACCCTGCTGCCGGTGGGCAGCAGCGCCAGCTGGCTGCTGGTCCTCTTTCTGCTGGCGGCGGTGACGCTGTGCCTCATCTGGGGCCTGCCGGGCCGGGGGAGACGGCTGTCGGAGGTCCGGGGCTTTGACAGCCCCGAGGGCCCCGCCCTGTCCCTCATCACCGCCGGGGGCTTTCTCACCATTCTGGCAGGGGCTCTGTCCTTTGCCCAGGTGCTCCAGCGGACAGCGGAAAACCGGATCATCTCCATGGGTCTGGGGCTCCTGGCCATTCTGTCCGGCTGCGCGGTGATCGGAGATCTGTTCCTCCGCCGCCGGGGCGGAGAGAACAAACAGATCATGATGGCTCCGGTGCTCTTCTATGTGGTGTGGCTGCTGACCATCTACCGGACCTACGCCGCCTATCCGGTGACCAGCTACTACTTTATCCAGATCCTGGCGGCGGCGGCCCTGGTGTACGCCTTCTATCTGGTGTCCGGCTGGCGCTGCTGCGGGGAGGAGCACGCCGCCACCCGGGTGGCCCTGCCCCTGGCGGTGATCCTCTGCTGCACCGCACTGGCGGACCCGGGAAGCTGGTCCCAGAGGGGACTGTACGCCGGAGGCGCAGTGACGCTGCTGGGCTATCTGGCCACTCTGCGGTATTGAGAAACGAAACGAGGCGTCCTTTC
>CALXDB010000084.1 GCA_944386955.1 uncultured Oscillospiraceae bacterium | reverse complement strand
GGCGATATGGACAAGGCCATTGAGTACCTGCGCGAGAAGGGCCTGGCCGCTTCCGCCAAGAAGGCCGGCCGCATCGCTGCCGAGGGTATGGCTTACGCTGCTGTGATCGACGGCACCGGCGTGGTGGTCGAGGTCAACGCCGAGACCGACTTCGTGGGCAAGAACGAGAAGTTTGTGGACTTCGTCAAGGGTGTGGCTGCCACTGCCGTGGCCTGCAAGCCCGCTACCCTGGAGGAGCTGATGGAGTGCAAGTACAACGGCACTGACCTGACTGTGACCCAGCAGCAGCAGGAGATGGTGCTGGTGATCGGCGAGAACATCAAGGTCCGCCGTTTCGCTCTGTTCACCGAGGGCGTGTCTGTGCCCTACATCCACGCCGGCGGCAAGATCGGCGTGCTGGTGAACCTGGAGGTCTCCGGCGGCATCGACGCTACCGAGATCGGTAAGGATGTTGCCATGCAGATCGCCGCTCTGAACCCCCGTTTCTGGGACAAGACCCAGGTCACCCAGGACGTGCTGGATGAGGAGAAGAAGATCATGCTGGCTCAGATGGCCAACGATCCCAAGATGGCGAGCAAGCCTGACAAGGTCAAGGAGAACATCGTCATCGGCAAGCTGAACAAGTTCTACGCTGAGAACTGCCTGCTGCAGCAGGAGTTCGTCAAGGACAACAGCATGACCGTTGAGAAGTATATCGAGAGCTCTGCCAAGGCTCTGGGCGGCACCGTCACCTTCAAGAACGCTGTGCGTTTCGAGAAGGGCGAGGGCATCGAGAAGAAGGAAGAGAACTTCGCCGCTGAGATCGCTTCCATGATTAAGTAAATCCACCCCGAAACTCCCCGGAACCACTGTTCCGGGGAGTTTTGTGTGCCCTCGCCCTTCTCCCGCGCCTGCGGCGCGTACAAGCGTTTTGCCCGTTCAGGCAAAACCTTGGCGAAGGGCGGATTCATTCCGCCCGGAGCAAAATCAAATCATGGGGTCCCCGCAAAAGCAGCGCTTTTGTGGGGCCGAGGGCATCGAGAAGAAGGAAGAGAACTTCGCCGCTGAGATCGCTTCCATGATCAAGTAAGATCTGTCTTAAATTCAGGTCTGAAGAACCCCAGAACGATGTTCTGGGGTTCTTTTTCGTCCTCTGACGGGACTTTGTTTGCTTTGTCGATACCCGACGGTGTACTGTCTGGTGTTTTGCCTCCGGCGGCCTACTTTTCTCGTCAAAGAAAAGTAGGCAAAAGTTGACTTAGAACCTATGGTTCTAAGAATTCCTCTTCTGACGTGTACTGGTTGTCCTGATGCTCTATTTAGGCTTGGTACCTCTGACGCTGCAGCGGGGTGACTGCCCTCCCCTCCTTCCGCGCTTCGGCGCGCTGCCTTGGTGGTTATTATGGCATTCTTAATTACACCACACTCGGCTATCCCCACTAATAGTGTGCTGCGATAGACGGAAATTGCGACGACCATCGTCAACCTGCCAAGGGAGCGCGCCGAAGCGCGGAAATAGGAGAACCATGACACGTCAACGGAGCGTCGGAGGCAACAGGAGTAAAATAGTCGGGGGGACTAACAGTACACGTCAGGACAAGGGAGTCCTTAGAACCGTAGGTTCTAAGCGGACTTTTGGTGACTTTTCTTCCGCGAGAAAAGTCACCCGCCGGAGGCATAACACCAAACGGTACACCGTCGGCCACCGGCAAAACAAACCGGCCTTCCGTCAGAACGCAAAAAAAGACCGCTGCGGGATTTTGTCCCACAGCGGTCTTTTCCCTTTTAGTCGATGACAGTTCCCTTCAGCACCACGGAGAAGGTGAGCTTCTCGCCATCGCTGTCGATGGTCACCTGCTGTCCATCGGACACCTCGCCCCGAATCAGCATGGAGGCCAGCTCCGTCTCCACGTTCTTCTGGAGATACCGCTTCACAGGCCGTGCGCCAAAGGCAGGCGTATAGCTGGCCTTGGCGATAAACTCCTTGGCCGCATCGGTGAGGGTAATGGTGATCTCCCGCTCCTGGAGCCGGGCCACCAGGCCCTTCATGGCGATGTCGATGATACCGGAGATCTGAGAGGCCGTCAGAGGACTGAACACCACGATGTCGTCCACACGGTTGATGAATTCCGGCCGGAAGAACTTATTGAGCTCTCCCCGCACCCGCTCCTTCACGCCCTCGTCAATGGTGCCGTCGGCGTGGATGTTCTCCGTGAGGAAGGCGCTGCCGATGTTGCTGGTCATGATGACGATGGTGTTCTTGAAGTCCACCGTCCGCCCCTGGTTATCGGTCAAACGGCCGTCATCCAGCAGCTGCAGCAGGATGTTGAACACATCCGGGTGAGCCTTCTCGATCTCATCGAAGAGGATCACGCTGTAGGGCTTACGGCGCACTGCCTCGGTGAGCTGTCCGCCCTCATCGTACCCCACATATCCCGGAGGCGCGCCTACCAGACGACTGACGGCGTGCTTCTCCATGTACTCGCTCATATCGATTCGGACGATGTTCCGCTCGTCGTCAAACAGCGCCTCCGCCAGGGCCTTGGCCAGCTCCGTCTTGCCCACGCCCGTGGGGCCCAGGAAGATGAAGGAACCGATAGGCCGGTGCTCATCCTTGAGCCCCGCTCTTGCCCGCAAAATGGCCTCACTGACGGCGGTAACAGCCTCGTCCTGGCCGATGACCCGCTTGTGGAGGATCTCCGGCAGCCGCAGCAGCTTCTCCTTCTCGCTCTCCACCAGCTTGCTGACGGGAACGCCGGTCCACTTGCTGACCACCTCGGCGATCTCCTCCTCGCCCACCTCCTCCTTCAGAAGGCGGTCCTCACCGGAGGCTTCCACACGGGCCCGCTCCTCCTCCAGCTGCTTCTCCAGCGCCGGAAGGGTGCCGAACTTCAGCTGGGCCATCTTCTCCAGGTCGTAGGTCCGCTCGGCCTCGTCCATCTCATGCTTGGTATCCTCGATCTGCTGCTTGATGCGTTTGAGGCCGGTGATGCCCTGCTTCTCCGTCTCCCACTGGGCGCGCATGGAGGCGTCCTGACTCTTCAGCTCCGCCAGCTCCTGGTCAATGTGGGCCATCCGGTTCTTGGAGCCGTTGTCCTCCTCCTTGCCAAGGGCCTGCTTCTCGATCTCCAGCTGCATGATTTTCCGGCTGATCTCATCCAGCTCGGCGGGCATGCTGTCGATCTCCATACGGATCTTGGCGGCGGCCTCATCCATCAGGTCGATGGCCTTATCGGGCAGGAAACGGTCGGTGATATACCGGTCGCTGAGGGTGGCGCAGGCGATGAGGGCGGCGTCGGTAATCCGGACGCCGTGGTGGATCTCAAAGCGCTCCTTCAAACCCCGGAGAATGGAAATGGTGTCCTCCACCGTGGGCTGGTCGATGAGGACCTTCTGGAACCGCCGCTCCAGAGCGGCGTCTTTCTCGATATACTTCCGGTACTCATCTAGGGTGGTGGCGCCGATGCAGTGGAGCTCACCCCGGGCCAGCTTAGGCTTCAACAGGTTGCCTGCATCCATGCTGCCCTCGGTACGGCCGGCGCCTACAATATTGTGGATCTCATCGATGAAGAGGATGATACGCCCCTCGCTCTTTTCGATCTCATTAAGGACAGCCTTCAGCCGCTCCTCAAACTCGCCCCGGTACTTGGCTCCGGCAATCAGAGCGCCCATATCCAGGGCAAAGATGGTCTTGTCCTTCAGGCCCTCGGGCACGTCGCCCTTCAAAATCCGCTGGGCCAGGCCTTCCACCACGGCGGTTTTGCCCACGCCGGGCTCGCCGATGAGGACGGGGTTGTTCTTGGTCTTCCGGCTCAAAATCTGGATGGTGTGGCGGATCTCGGCATCACGGCCGATCACCGGGTCCAGCTTGCCCTCCCGGGCCATCTCCACCAGATCCCGGCCATACTTGGTGAGGGCTTCATAGTTCTCCTCCGGGTTCTGGCTGGTGACCCGCTGGCTTCCCCGGACCTTGGTGAGAGCCTGGAGGAACTTCTCCCGGTCCAGGCCCACCTGCTGGAAGATTCGGGCGCTGGGGGTGCTGTGCTCGTCGATGAGGGCCAGATACAGGTGCTCCACCGACACATACTCATCCTTAAACTGCTCCGCGTTTTTCTCCGCCGCCATCAGAAGCTGGCTGAAGCGGCGGCTGGCGTACAGCTGGTCGCTGCCGCCGGACACCTTGGGCAGCTTGTCGATCTCACTTTGCACCTGACGGATCAAAGTGTTCACGTCCAGCCCCATATAGGTCAGGAGCTTTGGCACCAGGCCGTCCTGCTGCTGCAGCAGCGCCAGGTGGAGGTGCTCCCCCTCCAGCTGCTGCTGGCCGTTGGCAATGGCGATCTCCTGGGATGCAGACACCGCTGTCTGGGCGTTCTGGGTGTACTTATCAAAATTCATTGTTCTGCGCCTCCTTTGGGCTCATCTCTCATTTCCAGCTCATTGTACACCTGTTCGAGGCGGTTGTAAAGAGAAAAATTAGCACTCTCGTGTCGAGAGTGCTAATTTTCTGTGAACGGACTGTGAACTTTTGCGGCGCTACTCCTTCGGGTCGTCCTGCCGCTTCTTCTCCCGGAGAGTCCAGAGGAGGAAGGCCCCCATGGTGGCGATGGCGAACACGGCTCCGGCATCGGGCCAGTTTATCCAGTTGTAGAAGATGCCGTCGGCAAAGAAGCCCACCAGAATGGTGATGAAAAAGGCAAAGATCGGCATAAATATTCCTCCTTTAATAGCCTGACAGGCCCCAATCGGCGGGGTCGTCATACTGGTAGTAGCCCACATAGCCCTGCTCGATCAGCTCCAGCTCCGGGGCCTCTCCAGCTGTCTCCGACACCGGAAGAAGATCGTTTGCAATGCCGCCCCGGACGGTGGTCCGGCCGTACTCGTCGGTGACTACCAGAGCATAGCAGAAGGTGTCCCCCTCCTTCGCCGGGATGGACAGGGGCGCGAATTTCACAAAGCTGTGGCCCTCAAAGCCGTGGTAGTTATTCGGCTTCTCAATGGGGGTGCCCCAGGCCACAAACTGCTGGTTGTGGAACAAACCCACCTTCACCTCTGACACCGCCGCTACACTCTCCGATACCGCCGACGCAACGCTCGCATTTCCATAGGAATCGCTGTTTCCCCCCGGAATCGTGTAGGAGAGAATATTTTCCGGAATGGTCAGCGTTCCATCCTTGAACTCCGCCTCGTCAAGGGCCCAGATATCGTCCAGGTCCACCTCCGGGATGGTCATGCTGTACAGTCTGTCAAACTGCTGGAGAAGCTGGGTCTCCCGGGTGTCCCCGTCCAGGAACACCACCGACACCAGGATGCTGTCCACCAGGGGGCAGTCAAATTCGGCAGAGAAGGTCTGTCCCTCCGTAAGCTCCGCCGGGAAGGACAACACCTCCCCATCGCACTCCGCCAGAAACTGGGCGGTCATCCCCTCCCGATAGGTCTTGGGCACGGCGGAGGCGGTGATGGTCACCGTCCCAGCGGCAATGTCCATGTCCGTCCACTGGGCGTCATAGTCGGCAGTGAGACTGTTCTGGGCCTGGAGAATCTCCTCCACCCGGCTGCCGATGCTGTTGATCTGGCTGTTCACCGAGCCGGAGATGTTCCCCACGGAGTTCTGGAGGCTGTTGTACTGGTTCTCCAGCTTCGTCAGCTGGCCGGACAGCCAGAAAAGCCCCATGGTGAAGCAGCAGGCCGCCACGATCACCGCTCCCTTCAGCACCCGCTTTCTCCGGCGGGACATGGGCTTGGGCTGGGCGGCGATGTACCGCCCCACGATCTCCTCCACCAGCTTCAGCTGCTCCTCGGTGAGTTCGCCGCCGCTCTCCCGGGGCGGCTCCTCCTCCACGCCTAAAAGCCATCCCACGGACACGCCGAAGAGCTTGCTGAGGGCCACCAGCTTTTCAATCTCCGGCAGGGAGGTGTCGCTCTCCCACTTGCTGATGGACTGACGGCTGACGCCAAGGGCCTCCCCCAGGGCCTCCTGGGAGAGATTTTGCTCCTTTCTCTTTTGGGCGATGCGCTGTCCCATGGTCATCTTTTCCATCCCCTTTCGCCGTCAGCATACCAGAGTTTTTTCAAAAAAGACCACCAACCGGAGGGTTCTTTTTGTCAACCGGCGGTTTACATGGCCCTGTAACGCCTGATTTCTCCATATTTTCCTTCTCTGTTATTATAAAGGAAGGGACCCGCCTTGGCAAGAGACGGGTCCCTTCCTGTTTCTGACAGGGATCACTGACAGGTATAGAGGGCGTAGTACTCCCTGGTAAAGATGCCGTCGTTCATCACCGTCTCTCCGAGGCCCAGGGTGTCGTTTTGGTCGGCACTGCCCGCCCAGAGGGTTACTTCCTCCCCATTCACCACCCGGGCAGTCTGGCCGGTGAAGGTAAGGTTGCTGCCGGCCTGGGTCAGAATCTCGTAGCCGCAGAGGTCCTTGTCCGCCAGATCCGACGGACCGCGGTTGAGGCTGGCGGCCTTGGTGTAGGCGGCCTCTACCTCCACGCTGCCTCCGGCGGGGATGGTCACCTCCACGGTGAACCATACCACCCGGCACCATTCCCGGCTCCAGGCGAAGCTGTGCTCCAGCGAGGGGCTCTGCTCCGCCCTGCGCCACATCTGATCCGCCTCCACCGCGGCGAGGAAAACCGCCCGGGCCAGGTCGGCGTCATAGGCCTTCCGCCCGCCCGTCAGGGAATCCCAGCAGTCCTCCGCCGCCTGCCGGAGCGCCTCCGCCAGGGTGGTCTCCCGGCGGCTGAGGGTGCCGGTCACGTTGCTCAGCTCCTCGCCGGGGTCACAGCCGCCGTCCTCGTAGCCCTGGAGACGGGGATTTTCGATGTCCTCTCCCAGGACGATGAGCAGCCAGTCCCCGCCGTCGCTGACAGAACCGGAGGCGGTATAGTGGGTCACATCCCCCGTCTCCCGGCTCATACCTTGGAAGCCATACTGCAGCACGGTGGTCTCCGCTGGGTCATAGGTGAACTCCAGAGCAAGGGTGGCGGCGTCCTCCCCCGCCGGTCCCCGCTGGCCGGACACGGTGTAGACGATGGCCTCCATGCCGCTGAGTTCCTCCGGACCGTCCAGGGCGGCGGACAGATAGCCCTCGTCCGCCAGCAGCTCCGCCCAGTTCTCCCACATGGCGCTCTCCTCCCGGCTCATGGCGGCCCCAACCGCCATGTCCGCCGCTGCCGTCTCGCCGTCTATGGTGATCGCCGGGGCGTCCAGATCCCGCAGATTCCCCGCCACCGGATAGAGCAGGGTGACGGTCTGATCCGTGTCGGCGGAATTGGTGAGAGTGTAGCGGTCGGTGACGCCGATGCGCCAGCGATCCTCCCAGGTATCTGTGTCCTCCCCGTAGCCGGTAAAGTCCAGCGCCACCGTCCGCTCCGCCGTGACGGCGTCGTTTTGCTCCCTAAGGGTCAGGGACAGGATGGGCCCGGCGGGATCGGTGAAGGAGGGCTCGGAGGCGATGGTCTCCTCATCCGCCGCTGTGCCGTTCTCCTGGGTGTCCCCCCAGCTGCTGCCATCGCTGCCGCCGGCGTCGCCGCCGTTAGCCGCCATATCAGCTGACATCCCCCCCAGGCCGCCGGAGGCGAACAGGGCTCCCAGGCCGATGACCACCGCCAGGCAGGCGGCCAGGGCCGCCCACCGCCGCAGACCCACGCGCCTGCGCACAAAGCGGTAGGTCTGGGCCGCCTCGATGAGGTCGTCCTTCAGCTCGGTGACGGCCTCGAAGATCACTTCGCTCCTTCTGCTCATACGGCGATCCCCTCCTCCTCCAAGTAGCGCCGCAGGCTCTCCCGCAGGCGCAGCAGCCGCTTGGTCATGGCATTGGGGGCCATGCCCGCCTCCCCCGCCAGGTCCTTCACGCTCTCTCCGTTCCAGTAGCGGCGGATGAACACCGCCCGGTCCGCCTCCCCGCAGCCCCGGAGCCACCGGCCGATGAGGTCCGCCAGCTCCCGGGCGTCCGCTGTCCGCTGGACGGTGTCCGGGGCAGGAACGCAGTCCTCCAGCTCGCTGAGGAGCACCTCTATGCCCGCAAACCGCTTCTGGGCATGGCGGGAGCGGTAGCGGCTGAGGGACAGGTTGCGGACGATCCGGCCCAGATAGGCCCGGAGGCTATCGGGCCGGGTGGGCGGGATGGTGTCCCAGGTCTTTCCGTAGGCGTCGCTGACGCACTCCTCGCTGTCCTGGAAGCAGCTGAGGATATTCATGGCGATGCGCAGGCAGAAGGGACCGTATTTCCGGTCCGTCTCCGTGATGGCCTGCTGGTCCCGCCGCCAGTACAGCTCGATGATCTGCAGATCTTCCATGGCGCGCTTCTCCTTTCACCCTTCACCTACTCTGACGCCAAAAAAGGACCGGTTCTGCCACCAGTATACCAAAATTTTCAGGAAAGAAAAGAAAAAGCCGCAGAGAGGCTGTCTCTGCGGCTCACTATATCACAAGAGGGATACCACGGCCTGCCATGGGTACGACCCAAGGGGCTTTTTCTGTGGATGTTCGCGGCGCTCATCTCCTTTCCTTCCGGTTAAAGGGAACGGGGACGTCTCCCCGTTTGTGTTGTGTTTCCTGTTGACACCGTTAGAATATTCCATCTTTTTGAACCGGGTATGGCGGCAGGATGAACTTTCCGTGAACATGTACCCTGCACAAAAAAGTGGTAGCTTTTACAGGCTCCTTTTGGTATAATGCTGTAAAGAACCGTCCCCGCCCGGGACCAAGGAGGAGCAACTATGAAGCAGTACATCATGGCACTGGACGCCGGCACCACCAGCAACCGCTGCATCCTCTTCGACCAGGATGGCAACGTGTGCACCATGGCCCAGAAGGAATTCCGCCAGATTTTTCCCCAGCCGGGCTGGGTGGAGCACAAAGCCCCGGAGATCTGGGCCACCCAGCTGGGCGTGGCGGTGGAGGCCATGGGTAATCTGGGCGTCAGCGCCAAGGACATCGCCGCCATCGGCATCACCAACCAGCGGGAGACCACCATCGTCTGGGACAAGAACACCGGCGAGCCGGTATACAACGCCATCGTCTGGCAGTGCCGCCGCACCAGTGAATACTGCGACCGGCTGAAGGACCAGGGCCTCACCGAGTGGTTCCGGGAGAAGACCGGCCTTGTGATCGACGCCTACTTCTCCGCCACCAAGCTCAAGTGGATCCTGGACAATGTGGAGGGAGTCCGGGAGCGGGCGGAGCGGGGCGAGCTCCTCTTCGGCACGGTGGACACCTGGCTCATCTGGAAGCTCACCGGCGGCCGGGTCCATGTGACGGACTACTCCAACGCCTCCCGCACCATGCTCTTCAACATCCACACCCTCCAGTGGGACCAGGAGATTTTGGACAAGCTGGAGATCCCCGCCGCCATGCTGCCCAAGGTGATGCCCAGCAGCTGCGTCTACGGGGAGACGGACCCGGGCCTCTTCGGCGGGGCCATCCCCATCGCCGGGGCCGCCGGTGACCAGCAGGCCGCCCTCTTCGGCCAGGCCTGCTTCGACACCGGCGACGTGAAGAACACCTACGGTACCGGCTGCTTCCTGCTCCTCAACACCGGCGACACCCCGATCCCCTCCCGCAGCGGTCTGGTGACCACCATTGCCTGGGGCCTGGGGGACAAGGTGACCTACGCCCTGGAGGGCTCCATCTTCACCGCCGGCGCCGCCATCCAGTGGCTCCGGGATGAGATGTTCCTCATCGAGTCTGCCGCCGACTCGGAGTACCACGCCAACAAGGTGCCCGACACCAACGGCTGCTATGTGGTGCCCGCCTTTACCGGCCTCGGCGCTCCCCACTGGGACCAGTATGCCCGGGGCGTCATCGTGGGCCTCACCCGTGGGGTGAACAAGAACCACATCATCCGGGCCACCCTGGAGTCCATCGCCTACCAGGTCAACGACGTTTTGAAGGCCATGTGGGTGGACAGCTCCATTCCCCTCAACAGCCTCCGGGCCGACGGCGGTGCCGCCGCCAACAACCTCCTCCTCCAGATCCAGGCGGATATCATCCAGGTGCCCATCAACCGCCCCCGGTCCGTGGAGAGCACCGCCACCGGCGCGGCCTATCTGGCGGGCCTCGCCGTGGGCTACTGGAAGGACCAGGAGGAGCTGCGGGCGCGGTGGGGCATCGACCGCACCTTCATGCCCCAGATCTCCAAGGAGGAGCGGGACAAGATGGTCCAGGGCTGGAACCGGGCGGTGATCCGCTCCTTCGACTGGGCAAGATAGGCCGCTATATCGTTGAAAAGTACCCGGAGCCTTTGGTTCCGGGTACTCTTTTGTTGAAAATCGGCCCGCCGGGTTTTCGCACCCGGCGGGCCATGGGAGGATGTATCTACGCCGTCTGAGCGCAGGTCAAACGGGAGATTTTGTGTTTATTGGGCGGCAAAGCCGCTGCCGAAAGCCTTGCACTGGCTGAGGCCG
>CALXDB010000083.1 GCA_944386955.1 uncultured Oscillospiraceae bacterium | reverse complement strand
GACCATCCGGAAAAAGGCGCTTCGCTGTTTTTCCTGGCTTTTTTGGCGCTTCGCAAGTCTTTGAAAGGGGGCTCTGCCCCCTTTACCCCCGCAAGCCTTTTGAAAAAGGCTTGAGCGAAAACTTTTCATTTGCTCTTTGCCGCTTTTTCGACAGACAGAGCGCCGCTGCATGAGACCATGCAGCGGCGCTCTTTGTTTGAAACAGGGTGACTTACTTGGCAGCCACGGTCTCCTTGACCTTCCGCACGATGGCGGCAGCGTCGAAGCCGTACTTCTCCTGGAGCTTGGCGTAGGGGCCGCACTCGCCGTGAATGTCGTTGGTGCCCACGAAGCCCATGGGAACCTGAGCGCCGGCAGCGCACAGAGCCTCAGACACCGCACCGCCCAGACCGCCGATGATGCTGTGCTCCTCGGCGGAGATGATGGCGCCGGTCTCCTTGGCGCAGCGGACCACCAGCTCCTTGTCCAGGGGCTTGATGCAGAACATATCCACCACGCGGATCTCAATGCCCTCCTTGGCCAGCTCCTCGGCGGCCTTCATGGCATGGCCCACCATCAGGCCGCAGGCGATGACGGTGGCGTCCTTGCCCTCGCGGACAATGTTGCCCTTGCCCTCCTCAAAGGAGGCGCCCTCGCTGTACACGTCGGGGAACACGTCGCGGGACAGACGCAGGTACATGGGGGAGGCGTCCTCAATGGCGTTTTTCACCACCCACTCGGTCTCGGTGGCGTCGCAGGGGACGAACACCTTGAAGTTGGGCAGGGTGCGCATGATGGCGATGTCCTCCAGCGCGTGGTGGCTGGGACCGTCGAAGGCGTCGGACATGCCGCCGTAGGCGCCCACCATCTTGATGGGCAGCTTGGAGTAGGAGCCCAGAGCCCGGGCGGACAGCAGGCCGATGGTGGTCAGGAACACCGCGAAGGTGTTGACGAAGGGGATCTTGCCCACAGAGGCCAGGCCGCCGGCCATGGCGGTCATGTTGGCCTCGGCGATGCCCACGTTGAAGAAACGATCGGGGCAGGCCTTGCCGAACACCGCAGACTTAGTGGAGCCGCTGACGTCGGCATCCAGAACCACCACGTTCTTGTTGTCCTTGCCGAACTTTACCAGCGCGTCGCCGTATACATCACGAATTGCCTTAGCCATTATTTCGCACCTCCCAGCTCTTCCATCGCTTTCGCGTAGCTCTCATCGTCAACGGCCTTGCCGTGCCAGCCGTTCTTGCCCTCCATGAAGGACACGCCCTTGCCCTTGACGGTGTGGGCCAGCACGATGGTGGGCAGACCCTTCACGGTCTTGGCCTCCTCGAAGGCGTCATACAGGGCGGAGACGTCGTGGCCGTCGCACTCGATGCAGTTCCAGCCGAAGGCCTCAAACTTGGCGCGGATGTCGCCCATGGGCATAATCTCATTGGCGGTGCCGTCCAGCTGCACCCCGTTCCAGTCCAGAACGGCGCAGAGGTTGTCGGCCTTGAACTTCACGGCGGACATGCAGGCCTCCCACACGGTGCCCTCGTTGATCTCGCCGTCGCCCAGGATGGCGTACACGCGGGCGTCGCTGTTGTCCAGCTTCAGGCCCATGGCCATACCCAGAGCAGCGGACAGGCCGATGCCCAGAGGACCGGTGGCGGCATCCACGCCGGGGGTCTCCAGGGGGCAGGGGTGGCCCTGCAGGCGGGTCTCAAAGCAACGCAGGGTCTTCATCTCCTCCACGGGGAAGAAGCCCTTCTCCGCCAGCACGCGGTAGAGCATGGGAGCGGCGTGGCCCTTGCACAGCACCAGCCGGTCGCGGTCGGCCTTGGCGGGGTTAGCGGGGTCTACGTTCATCTGGGTGAAGTACAGGGTGGTCAGGATCTCGCAGACCGACAGGGAGCCGCCGGGGTGTCCGGTCTGCCGCTGGTGCAGTGTCTCGATCAGATCGATGCGGAACTGCTTGCACAGCTGGTCGAGCTGTGCCTTCTTTTCCATAGGTAACTTCATTGTATCCCTCCGTTTTAGATTTTTTGGATATGTCAGATAGAATGGGTCTATTTGCTCACTTCGTCATGCCCCGCATGGTGGCGTCCAGATGCTCCAGCATGCACTGCCGGGCGGTCTGCATGTCCCTTGTACGGATGGCCATCAGGATCCGCCGGTGATAGGAGGCCCCCATTTTGCCCAGAGCGGACACGTTCTCCTCAAACATGCGGAGGTAGGTGTCGTGGAGGATCTCGAACATACGGATGATGACCTCATTGCCGGTAGCCTTGGCCACCAGATAGTGAAAGGTCAGGTCCTGGCGGGCAATGTCGTCGTTGCTATGTCCTTCCTCCATGGCCCGAATGGCCTGCTCCATATCCCGCGCCATCTCTTCAGAGGCCCGAATGGCAGCCAGAGCGGCGCTCTCCCCTTCCACTACCTTGCGGAATTCGAACACGCTCAGCCGGTCGGCGTGGGCGGGAACAATCAGGGGACCGATGTCACTGAGGGGGTCCTGACGGGGCGGCATGCGGACATAGCTGCCCTTGCCCTGGTGGCTCTCCACCACGCCCAACGCCACCAGCTTGCCGATGGCGGAGCGGACGGACATCCTGCTGACCTGCAGCTTCTGGCACAGCTCCTTCTCTGAGGGGAGCTTGTCCCCGGCTTTCCATACGCCGGCGGCCAGGCCGTCCTGCAGATAGGAGAATACGCTTTCCACTACGCCGGAAGGCCGTGCTGCCATGAAAAGCACCTCCTGTATAACAAGTTGACCCATCGGGTCTTTCGCTGTCCCCATTATAGGGCGGTAAATGGCAGAAGTCAACGGAAATATGGGACATTTTTCGGTGCTTGACTGCCAAAAATCGGGAATACTTGTTATACAAGGAGACTGCTCCAAAGGACAGGACGGAGGGGCAAATGGGGGAGACGAAGCAGGCGTACCAGGAAAACCACACTCTATTTCATAGCATACGCAAAATTGGGACTGCCGTCAAGAGGAAACCGGCCATAGGACAGAAAAAAACCGCGGCAAACCTGTCTGACAACACGGCGAAAAGATTAAAAATCCAAGAAAAAATAAAAAGATGTAAAATAAGCAAAAAAGATAAAAAATGCAGAAAATTCATTGGGGAATTGTTCGTAATTTCCCCAAAAGACCGTCAAAACGTCTGGGCAGCCTTCGGTAAGCTGTTAAAAAAAGAAGAGGGGAAGAGGTACGATTTCGCCAAAATACGAGGCCTTTTCAAAAGGATGACAAAGAAATCAAAACAATTTTGACTTGACGTTTCTAAAAGATGGTGCTAAGATAAAGCCAGAATCCAAAAAGTAAAACACGATTTCAATTATTGAAATTGCGCCGACTGCTACGACTTGTCTGATACTTGCTCCTGGTACCCCAGGGCAGCGGAGATGGCCGCGGCAGTCTGCCGCAGCCGACCCAGAAAGCAGCGGATGGTTTCGTCAGTCATCCGACTGGCGGGGCCGGTGACGCTGATGCCTGCTACGATGGAGCCGGTGTAATCCCGGATGGGGCAGGCCATGCACCGCACTCCCTGCTCACACTCCTCATTGTCGTAGGCCACGTCCTCCCGCCGGATCTGCTCCAGCTCCCGGAGGAGGCCCTCCTTGGTGGTGATGGTGTTTGGGGTCCTTCGAAGCAGGCCCTTCACCCGGATCAGCCGGTCCAGATCCGCCTCAGAATAGGTCAGCAGCCGCAGCTTTCCGTTGCCCGTGCAGTGCATAGGGCTGGTGTTGCCGATACGCTGGAGGCTCATAAGGGTCTGGTCGGGGCCGGTGGCCACGTCGATGTACACCATGGTCATCTCCCGCTCCACCGAGACGCATACCACTTCATGGAGCTGCTCGGCCAGAGATACCAGATAAGGATGGGTCACTGTGGGCAGCTCGATGCGGCTGGTCAGCTGATTGGCCAGGGTGCACAGCTTGTATGTCAGCTGGTAGCGCTGGGAGCTCTCCTCCTGGGAGACGTACCCGCACCGCTGCAGGGCGGTGAGGAAGCGCAGGGCAGTGCTGGCATTGAGCCCTAGGGCGTCGCTGATATCCCGGAGGCGCATGGGCGTCCGGGCCTGGGCCAGCAGCTCCAGCAGGGCCATGGCCTTTTCGGTGGACTGGTTGGCGTTGGGCGTCGGTTTTTTCTCGGCAGCGGACATGGCGGCTTCTCCTGTACTTGTTTGGTGTTTTGTTTATTCTAGCACAACTTGTCAATAGAAGCACGTCCGATATCGGAAATTTGTCATACCAATATTCATTTACATATTTATTTCAGAGGAGGAAACAGCGATGAAAGATTCCATCCATAAGTATTTCCAGGTGGGCACCATCCAGTGGATGAGCTACCCCAAGAGCGATCCTATGGACTCCCTGCTGGCCATCGCTCGGGACGACTTCTTTGACGCCATCGAGCTGAAGGGCTACGGCAGCGCCGAGGCCAACCAGGCCGCCAAGGCCATTCTGGACCAGAGCCACCTGAAGGTGTGCTACGGCGCTCAGCCCCGTCTGCTGGGGCCCAAGCTGAACCCCAACGACATCGATGAGGAGGGCCGCAAGAAGGCCGAGGCCACTTTGATGGAAGCCATTGACGAGGCCGAATATCTGGGCGCCAAGGGCATCGCCTTCCTGGCCGGCAAGTGGAGCCCTGAGACCAAGGATCAGGCCTACGCCCAGCTGCTCAAGACCACCCGGAACCTCTGCGACTATGCCGCCACCAAGGGCATGAACGTGGAAGTGGAGGTCTTCGACTACGATATGGACAAGGCCGCCCTCATCGGTCCCGCCCCCTACGCTGCCAAGTTCGCCGCCGACATGCGCACCACCCACTCCAACTTCGGCCTGCTGGTGGACCTGAGCCACTTCCCCACCACCTATGAGACCAGCCAGTTTGTCATCCGTACCCTCCGTCCCTATATCACCCACTTCCACTTCGGCAACGCCGTGGTGAAGGAGGGCTGCGACGGCTACGGCGACCTGCATCCCCGCTTCGGCTATCCCAACAGCGCCAACGACACCGCCGAGCTGCTGGACTTCTTCCGTGTCCTGAAGCAGGAGGGCTTCTTCAACGCGGAGAACCCCTATGTCCTGTCCATGGAGGTCACCCTCCGTCCCGGTGAGGACGAGGCTGTGGTCCTGGCCAACACCAAGCGGGTGGTGAACCGGGCCTGGGCCCTGCTGGAGGACTGAGTCCTCCCTTCCGCTGTGCATCATTCCTCGGGAATTTAAGAATACGATTATCGTAGAAAGGAAAAACGAAAATGAAGATTGTTGTTCTGGACGGTTATACCGAGAACCCCGGCGATCTGAGCTGGGCCGGCCTGGAGGCTCTGGGCGATGTGACGGTCTATGACCGCACCTCCTATGTGGACGCCCCCATCATTGCCGAGCGCATCGGTGACGCCGAGGTGGTCATCACCAACAAGACCCCCATCACCAAGGCCACCATCGACAAGTGCCCCAACATGAAGCTCATCGCCTTCCTGGCCACCGGCTACAACGCCGCTGACTACAACTATGCCAAGGAGAAGGGCATCCTGGTGGCCAACGTGCCCACCTACGGCACCGCCTGCGTGGGTCAGTACGCCATCGCCCTGCTGCTGGAGATCTGCCACCACATCGGCCACCACGACAAGACCGTCCACGAGGGCAAGTGGGCCAGCCACATTGACTGGTGCTACTGGGACTACCCTCTCATCGAGCTGGACGGCAAGACCGCCGGCATCATCGGCTTCGGCCGCATCGGCCAGACCACCGGCCGCATCGCCAAGGCTATCGGCATGAACGTGCTGGCCTATGATCTCTATCCCAACGAGTCCGGCAAGGCCATTGCCGAGTATGTGGATCTGGACACTCTGCTGGCCAAGTCCGACGTGATCTTCCTCCACTGCAACCTGACCGCCGACAACGAGGGCATGATCAACAAGGAGAGCATTGCCAAGATGAAGGACGGCGCCATCCTGATCAACAACTCCCGCGGCCAGCTCATCAACGAGCAGGACGTGACCGAGGCCCTGAAGTCCGGCAAGCTGGCTGCCGCCGGTCTGGACGTGGTGTACACCGAGCCCATCAAGGCCGACAACCCCCTGCTGACCGCCCCCAACTGCATCATCACCCCGCACATGTCCTGGGGCGCCAAGGAGGCCCGTCAGCGGATCATGGACATCACCGTGGACAATGTGAAGGCCTACATCGACGGCAACCCCATCAACATCGTCAACAAGTAAGCTGATCTTCTCTCTTTCCTCAAATATCCCCATGGAAACAAGCGTTGTCCGCCTGCGCGGTGCAGCGCTTGTTTCATAGGGGGACCAGAATAGGAGCTGCGTATGAAAAAAATCATCATGATCTCCGACTCCTTCAAAGGCTCCCTCTCCAGCGGCGACATCTGTGCCATCGCCCGGGAGAGTGTGGAGAAATTCTTCCCCGGCTGCGAGGTGGTGGGCCTGCCCGTGGCCGACGGCGGCGAGGGGACGGTAGACTGCTTCCTGGAGGCCTGCGGCGGCCGCTCCGTCACGGTCGGCGGCGTCACCGGCCCTCTGGGCGAGACCATCGAAGCCGCCTACGGCGTGCTGCCCGACGGCACCGCCGTGGTGGAGATGGCCGCCGCTGCCAGCCTGCCCATGGTGGGAGACAACAAGGACCCCCGCGTCGCCACCACCTATGGCGTGGGCCAGCTGCTGCGCCACGCGGTAGAAAACGGCGCGAAAAAGATCATCCTGGGTCTCGGCGGCAGCGCCACCAACGACTGCGGCTGCGGCTGTGCCGCGGCTCTGGGCGTCCGCTTTACCGACAGCGAGGGCAAGGAATTTGTACCCGCCGGCGGGAACCTCAGCAAGGTGGCCCACATCGACGTCTCCGCGGCGAAGAAGCTGCTGGAGGGCGTGGAGATTACCGCCATGTGCGACATCGACAACCCCATGTACGGTCCCCAGGGCGCGGCCTATATCTTCGGGCCCCAGAAGGGCGCCGATGAGGAGATGGTCAAGCTTCTGGACGACAACCTGAAGGCCATCAACGCTGTCATTGAGGCGGAGCTGGGGGTTCAGGTGGCGGATCTGCCCGGGGCTGGTGCCGCCGGCGCCTTCGGAGCCGGTGTGGTGGCGTTCCTTGGCGGCAAACTGAAAAGCGGCATCGAGACGGTGCTGGACACGGTGGAGTTCGACCGCCTGCTCACCGGCGCCGACATGGTGTTTACCGGCGAGGGCCGCATCGACAGCCAGAGCCTCCGGGGCAAGGTCATCAGCGGGGTGGCCAGCCGGGCAGTGAAGCAGAGCGTCCCTGTCATCGCCGTGGTGGGCGATGTGCTGGACGATGCCTATGAGGCCTACGGCATCGGCGTCACCGCCATTTTCAGCATCAACCGCCTGGCCATTCCCTTCTCCGAGGCCAAGCACCGCAGCCGCATCGACTACATCCACACCTTTGAAGATGTGCTGCGGCTTTTGAAGGCGGCAGGAAAATAAGGGAACACCTGGGAAAAAGGCGCGCTTTGTTCCGCGGACCGCACCGGCGGGGAGGACTGTATTGTCCTCCCCGCCGGGTTTTGTTTGCGAAACGGGGAGAAATGTGGTACAGTAATTTCATTAAAACGACAAAAGAGAGAAGGGGAGGAGAGAGGGGATGGCTTTGTGATCAAAATGCTGCTGGTCCCTCCGTTCCAGGAGCTGCAGGAGACGTTCCGGCGGTATGTGGAGCGGATGGATACCCATGATATGGAGATCGATATCCGCCACCTGTACGGCAGCCGTACCCAGCTGGAGGATATCAGCGACTATAAGATCGTAGCGGCCCGCGGCATCACCGGCCGGAGCATCCGGCAGCGGTACCCGGATGTGGCGTTTGTGGAGATTGCCATTACCAGCGATGATATCATCAACGCCCTTATGGAGGCGGTCCGCCGATATGGCCGGGGCCGCATCGCCCTGGTACTGTCAGGAAGCATCCGCATCAGCACCGACAGTATCCGGGAGATCAGCGGCCTGGATCTGGATACCTTCCGGGTCCAGGATGAGGACGACGTAGAGGCAGTGATCCCGGAGCTGTATCAGCGGGAGATTTCCTGCGTGGTGGGCGGTCTTACCATTTGCCGGCGCTGCCGGGAACTGGGGATCCCTGCAGTGGCCATCCGTACCGGCGACGAGACGGTGGAGCGCACCATTCAGGTGGCGGTGGAGACCGCCCGGGGCATCGAGCGGGAGCGGATGAAAAACCATTTGCTGCGGACTCTCCTGGACTACCAGCACGACGGTGTGCTGGCCTGCGACAACCAGGGCATCGTCATCGAGGCCAATGTTCAGGCGGGATATTTTCTCACCCGCGGCACCAGCCGGGCGGCGGACCTGGTGGGCCAACCCATCGACGAGCTGCTGCCGGACTCCGGATGGCGGGAGGTGGCTGCCAAGGGAGTGGCCAAGGACGAAATGCGGGAGTTCGCCGGCGGGCTTATGACGGTAGTCCGGTGCATGCCGATGCTGGTAGACGGCCAGGAGGCCGGAATGCTGTTTCTCATCCGCAATGCGGAGATGATCCGGGACACCGACTCCCAGATCCAGAAGCAGGTGCGGCAAAACGGCTTCACTGCCCAGTACACCTTCGGCGATATTATCGCCCAGAGCGAGGAGATGAAGCAGCGGATCGTCTCCGCTTACAAGTACGCTCAGGTGGATGCCAACGTGCTGCTGCTGGGGGAGACGGGCACCGGCAAGGAGATGTTCGCCCAGTCCATTCACAACGCCGGGGCCCGGCGGCACTACCCCTTCGTGGCGGTGAACTGTGCCGCCCTGCCCGAGCAGCTGCTGGAGAGCGAGATGTTCGGCTACAGCGAGGGCGCTTTCTCCGGGGCCAAGAAGGGCGGCAAGATCGGCCTTTTTGAGTTGGCCCACAAGGGTACCATATTCCTCGATGAGATCGGTGAGATGCCCATGAATCTCCAGGCCAAGCTCCTGCGGGTGCTGCAGGAGAAAGAGATCCGCCGCATCGGAGATAATAAGGTGATCTCCATCGACGTGCGGGTCATCTCTGCCACCAACATCAGCATACGGGACAAGATCGCCCAGGGCAAGTTCCGCTCGGACCTCTACTACCGCATCAACCTGCTGGAGCTGCGGCTGCCGCCCCTGCGGGAGCGGCCGGAGGATGTGGAGCTCATTTTCCGCCGTCTTCTGGAGCGGTACTGCCGGGAGAGCCAGGTGCCGGTGCCCATAGTGACGGCGGAGGCCATTGCCATGATGCAAAACCAGCCCTGGTACGGCAATATCCGGGAGCTGCGGAACTTCTCCGAGCGGCTGGCTATCCTCAACGATGGCGGCGTCATTGACCGCAAGCAGCTGGAGCTGGCGGGCCTGCTGGACTACTCCCAGACCACCGGAGGCGGAGGCAGAGCCGCCGCGGGACCGCGGGAACAGAGGCTGCGGAAGGAGGATATCGCCCGGGAACTGGGGATCAGCCGCACCACGTTGTGGCGGCGTAGCAAGCAGGAAGCCAAGCGGCGAGACGAACAGCTGAAACGGAATGAAACAGAGTGAAACGAAACAAGTTTCACTCTGTTTCTTTTCTCGAAAAATGAAACAAAACGGTGTGTTATTGTTTTAACAAAGAAGTTAAGAGCCTGTTAAAAGGTTCGATAAAAAATAGCTGTGTTGAACGAAAAAGGGGTTTTTCTTTCGGCAAAATACCAAAAAGAGAAAAATGGAAAAATGCGAGGTCAAATTCTCCTCGGGTTGGCACAGGGATTGCTTTTTAATAAAGCGAAACGCAAAGCGTCCGCCGACGGTGCGGACCGACTGCAAAGTCAATGGAAGGAAGGAGATTTATCGCATGGAGAACAAGAAGCCTGTGCTGGGCGTGCTGATGGGCGATTCGGCGGGGGTAGGACCGGAGCTGGTAGCGAAGGTGTGCGCCAGCGGATTTCTGGAGGAACAGTGCCGGCCCATCATCATCGGCGATGTGCGGATTCTGGAGAACGCGCTGAAGGTAGTGGGAGGCGAGGCCAAGCACTATGTGATTGAGAAGGTGAGCGAGGCGGACTGGACCAAGGGGATCCCCGTACTGGACCAGCACGATCAGGACCCCGCGGACGTGAAGATGGGGGAGCTGAACCTGATGTGCAGCAAGAGCGTCAACGAGATGCTGGAGCTGGCGGTGGAGCTGTGCAAGAGCAAGGAGCTGGAGGGCTTCGTGTTCGCGCCGTTCAACAAGAACGGGATGAAGCTGGCAGGGTGCAAGTATGAGAGCGAGCACCATGTGATGGCGCACCTGTTCGGGGTGGCGGACCAGCCCTTCGGGGAGATCAATGTGGCCAGCGGGATGTGGACCACCCGGACCACCAGCCACATTCCCATCAAGGAGGTCAGCGACAACCTGACCATCGAGAAGATCTACCGCGCCATCACGCTGTGCAACAAGACGCTGAAGATGGCGGGGTTTGCCAATCCCCGGATCGG